>JBJELP010000165.1:0-33482 GCA_051879215.1 Lachnospiraceae bacterium | reverse complement strand
CACAGCTGCGGCGGCTGTATGCTGGTATGTCCGGAAAATGCAATTACAGAAATAAACAAACCCATAGGAAATATTGAAATGGGCTGGCATCAGAAAATTCGTGTGGTGACCGGGATTTTGAATCCGGGAGAAGCGTCCGGTGTTCCGATTATCCGCGAAGCATTAACCCAGAATGATGGGCTGATGATTATTGACTGTCCGCCGGGAAGCGCCTGCTCTGTCATGGAAAGTGTACGGGATGCTGATTACTGTATCCTGATAGCGGAACCCACTGTATTCGGATTTCATAATTTCAAAATGGTATGGGAACTTGTTTCCCTGATGAACAAAAAATGTGGTGTGGTAATCAATAAGCAGGAAGTACCCTATGAACCGCTGGAGCAGTTCTGTCAGGAAAAACAATTGCCGGTTCTGGCAAGGATTCCTTATGATCAGGAAATTGCAGAAGTGATTGCCGGTGGAAAGATACTTACTGAAACCAGTGTGAAATACGGGGAATTATTCCATAGTATGCTGAAACAGATCGGAGGGGTAATATGAAACGACTTCTGATTCTCAGCGGAAAAGGCGGCACCGGAAAAACAACAACTGCTGCGGCTTTTATCCATTTTGCAAAGGCAAAGGCAGCAGCAGATTGCGATGTGGATGCTCCAAATCTGCATCTGGTTACAGAGTGGAATGCGGATCCCCTTGTCACAGATTTTTTCGGAGGAGAGAAAGCATATATCGATTCTGATAAATGTATTGGATGCGGGGAATGTGAAAACCATTGCCGTTTTGAAGCACTGATTAAAAATGGGGACAGATATGCAGTGAATGAATATGCCTGTGAAGGCTGTGGCGTTTGTGCTTATGTCTGTCCACAGGATGCAATCAGACTGGATACAGACCAGGCAGGCCAAAAGATGCTGTATCTGGACAATGGCGTTTTCTCAACAGCAGTTCTGAAAATGGGTCGGGGAAATTCCGGTAAACTGGTGACCGATGTAAAAATGGCGATGCTGAAAAATGCACCGGAGACTGATCTGGCGATTCTGGATGGTTCCCCTGGCATTGGATGCCCGGTCATGGCATCCATCAGCGGAATGGACCTGGTGCTGTTGGTGGCAGAACCCAGCTTTTCCGGTATCAGTGATATGAAACGATTGATTCAGACGGCAGAAACCTTCCGGACAAAACTGGCAGTCTGTGTCAATAAATGGGATATCAGTCCGGAAAATACACAGAAAATTCAGGATTACTGTATTGAAAACAGAATTCCATTTGCAGGAAAAATTCCATATGACAGACATGTATCCGCAGCAATCAATGCAGGGCAAAACCTTGCGGAGGTAGATTGTCCCGCAAGAGAGGCATTATTGGAGATATATAAAAATACATGTAAATTGCTGGTATGATTTCATGGATTGAAAAGCGGATTCGGCTTTAGGGGAACAAACCAGAGAAGTATGAATGAGAATATGAATGAGAAAATGCTTATCGAAGCGGTTTACGAATAAGAAAAGGAGCGTATGATTATGAAAATTGCAGTAGCAGCCATGGGCAACCGTGTGGCAGGACATTTTGGACATTGTGAGAATTTTATTTTCTACGAAACCGATAACGGAACGATTCTTTCTGTCAATTCTGTTCCGAATCCCGGACACCGTCCCGGATTTCTGCCGAATTATCTGGCAGACAATGGTGCGCAGGTCATTATTTCCGGCGGTATGGGCGGAGGTGCTGTGGATATTTTCAATGAACGGGGTGTGGAAGTAATTATCGGTGTTCAGGGGGATGCTTCAGAAGTGGTTGAAACCTATCTGCGCGGGGAACTGGTTTCCACCGGTTCTATTTGTCATGAACATGAACATTCCCATGAATGCGGCGGACATGCATGACAGGAAATCCGCTTTTCAGGCGATGCGGGGTAAAGGTCAGTTACCTCTGCATCGCTTTTTTTTATAATTCTGTACAAAATAGTGCTTGCAAAAACGAACATAAGTTTGTATAATAGACGCAAGAGGTGAGAACATATGTACGAAATTCAGGCAGAGTTAACGATGGAAGAAAAGCTGGTTATTTTAAGTGATGCGGCAAAGTATGATGTGGCCTGCACCAGCAGCGGCGTACAGCGCAGCGGGAAGAAGGGGATGTTGGGGAATTCCTGTGCAGCAGGAGTCTGTCATGCATTTGCAGCAGATGGTCGCTGTATTTCTCTTTTGAAGATACTGATGACGAATCATTGTGTATATGACTGCAAGTACTGTAAGAATCGGAAGAGCAATGATATTCCGCGAGCTGCTTTTACCCCGGATGAAATATGCCGGCTTACAATTGAGTTTTACAGAAGAAACTATATAGAAGGTCTGTTTTTAAGTTCCGGTGTTCTGAAAAGTCCGGATTACACCATGGAAAAGATGTGTGAAACCTTGCGGAAGCTTCGGACAGAGTACCATTTCAACGGTTATATCCATGCGAAAGTGATTCCCGGTGCATCACAGGAACTGATCTATTCAATCGGTCTTCTGGCAGATCGCGTCAGTCTGAATATGGAATTGCCGACCCAGGAGAGTCTGAAAAAGCTGGCCCCCCATAAAAGCATGAGAACCATTCTCCGTCCCATGAGTGAGATTTCCAATACCATTGCATCACATCGCCTGGCCATTGGCAAAGATGCCCGGATGGAGAGGGACGGAATCAACCGTCATCTGATTCACAGTATCTGGGGGGATGATGCGAGACGGATTTCCGGTGTGGAAACGGATTCTCTGTCACGGGTTTCTTTTTCTTTGCCGGCAGAGAAAGCAGATCTGTCCCTCAGCCGTTCTTTTGCAGAAGCAGGACAGAGTACGCAGATGATTATCGGTGCCACCGGTGAAACTGATCTGGAACTGATTCGAACCACACAGAGTCTGTATCAGGCTTTTGATCTGAAAAGAGTGTTTTATTCCGGATATATTCCGCTGAATGAAGATGCTGACCTCCCTGAAATCGGGACTCCGGTTCCCCTTCTGAGAGAACATCGACTGTATCAGGCCGATTGGCTGATGCGTTATTATGGTTTTATGGCAGAGGAGCTGCTGACAAAGGATAATCCGTTTTTTGATCCGAAACTGGATCCGAAATGCAGCTGGGCACTTCAGCATCTGGAGCTTTTTCCTGTGGAAATCAATCGTGCACCGGCAGAAGAATTGCTTCGCGTTCCCGGAATAGGACCGACTGGAGTGAAGAAAATTCTGTCAGCCAGAAGATATGGCAGCATTAACTTCGAGATTCTGAAGAAGATGCATATTGCTTTAAAACGGGCCCGGTTTTTTATTACCTGCAATGGGAAGATGATGAATCACACACCCATTGATGAGCGCTTTATCCGGGGGCAGATGATTGGTCTGGAACGGACGGAAGTCAGCCGTATCGAAGGACAGACGGTGAGCTATCAGCAGATGAACCTGTTTTCTGATTTCGGAATGGCAGCAGATACGACGGCTGTTGAAACGGTTAGTTGTTGAAATGGACAGCTATTCAGTCTGCAGCTGTTGAACTGGTCTGCTATTATCCTGGTTAGTTACGGAATCGGTCAATTGCAGTATCTGTCGGTATGCTTTCATTTCGTATGGGTATACTGTCTTGATTAACTGATTTATTTTATTTTGATGATTGGAGTAAAGGATAGGTGTTATGTATATTTTTACCTGTGAACCCCATCTGGAAGCTATGCTTACCTGTATTTACGATGCATGGGCAAGCGGCAAAGGTCATAAGAATATCAGACTGCAGCTGGAGCCGGTTGAGCAGCTGACTTTATTTGACGAATACATTCATGTGGACCCAGATCCTGAAAAAGTGGAAAAGGTAATCCGTTCTGTAAAACAGAAGATTTCTCCCCGGTTTTACAGAGATATGGCGTTTACCGCCCTGGCATATGAAGAAGATGCTTTGGATAATATCTATAGATGTATGCTGCTGGGATTTAAATTCGGCCCTGTTGCTTTGCAGATGGTGCAGTATCGGGATATCATGCGCAATCAGCTGATTCGAACCCGGCTTGGCAAAGAAGTCAATCGTTTCCAGGAATTCCTGCGATTTCATCAGGTGGGTGCGGATCTGTATGTGGCTCATATTGAGCCGAAAAGCCGTCTGGCCATTACCCTTGGTCCCATCTTTCAGGATCGCATGCCTTCCGAGTACTGGGTCATCATAGATGATGTCCACCGGGAAGCAGTCATCCATCCCAAAGATGAACCTTTCTATCTGAGGATTCTGACGGAAGAAGAACTGTCCCGATTATCTGCAACAGAGCAGATGAATGATACATATACCGATCTCTGGAAAGCCTTCTTCCGGAGTATTGCGATTGAAGAGAGAAAGAACGAATCCCTGCAAAGAAATCTGTATCCGCTGTGGAGCAGAAAACATGCGGTTGAGTTTATGTGATACGTTCCTTCCTGATAGTTGAAACTATGTGATATCTTCTTTTCCGGCTGAACTTTGCGTTGAGATGGATTCCACAAGATTTCGCATTTCTTCACGAGACTGCACATTTTGTGCCTTATGGATAATCTGTTCCTGTTCTGTTTTGGACATATGGGAAAATTGGTTCAGCTGGTCGGAATGCTGTGCCAGTTCCATAGTAAATCCTATGGGCAATTCTTCATTTTTGATCATGTTGTAAACCTCCTGAAATGGTATTCTGCAATTTGTTCGGAATACAGATATGGTATTCTGTAGTTTGTTCGGGATTCTGATATAATATTCAGTAGTTTGCCCGTAATACAGCTTTCTATTCATTGTAAATTTTAAACTCGCTTGTGTATCTTAGCGAGGGGATCCGGACCATAAACTGAGGATTGAAAAGCCTTTGGATTCGTGGTAGCATTTAGGAGGCATTCATCTGATCATTCATCTGATCAGGTGGAGATGAAAACAGGGAGGAACGATTATAATGAATGAGGGAAGCATTTCAATCAATAAAGGCACAGTATTTGTGCTTTTATCTGCCATCTTTTTTGCAACGGGAGGGCTGCTGATCAAGCTGAATACCTGGTCATCGTATTCCATCAACGGTGTGCGATGTCTGTTTGCATTCATGGTAATGGCAGTTTATGTGAAAGTGATCCATCACAAATTTGTTGTAAATCTGCCGGTTTTGTTTACGGCAGCGGCAAATTACGGGATGGCACTTACCTTTGTTATGGCAAACAAGATGACGACAGCAGCCAATGCGATTGTTCTGCAGTTTACCATGCCGATTTTTATTATACTTATGCTGTGGGTGTTCTGGAAGAAAAAGCCGGACAGAGCAGCAGTAGCTGCATGTCTGGTATCTTTTTTCGGCATTCTCTGCTTCTTTTATGAAAGCCTTTCCGCAGGGGGGATGGCAGGAAATCTGATGGCAGTTTTTTCAGGTTTTCTTTATGCAATTGTTTTTGTCAGTAAAAAGATAACGGGAAGTGATTTTGAATCTTCGGTTCTGATTTCTTTTCTGATCAGTTTCTTTACCGCAATTCCTTCCATTGTAAAGGAACCGGAAATTATGGGTATGAATCTGTTTCTTTGCATGCTGCTGGGAGTCTGCCAGATGGGTCTGGCTTTTATCTGCCTGGCAAAGGGTCTGGAAACGGTGCAGCCGGTAACTGCATCGCTGATATCCATGATTGAACCGATTCTGAATCCGATTCTGGTGGCACTGGTATGCGGAGAGAGGATTGGGGTTATTGCATTAATCGGTGCAGTAATCGTATTGGGAAGTGCACTGTTTTATAATATTCATGATGCCGGTACAGCGAATAATAATTAGGATAAGCCATACTAATACACTTTATATTATACTTGTTTTAATTTTCATCTGTATCGTTGTCGTCAATTGTCGTAGTCACCGCTGCGCCTCAATCTTTAACTTTGGATATGAAGGAATCATATCAGGAGTGTTGTGAAGATAGTATAATTATAGACTGGTTTTCAGATGGAAACAATACTTGTAAACCTGATAGTAAAATGTTACAATCAAAAATGACAAATGAAACCGATTGAGTCCCCGCTGAATCGGTTTCGGAATTTGTTCGTATTTTCTATCAAAGGAGAAACTCAAGATGGCATTCAGAAAAGACTTTTTATGGGGCGGCGCAGTTGCTGCCCATCAGCTGGAAGGTGCATGGCAGGAAGGCGGCAAAGGTGTTTCCATTGCGGATGTTATGACTGCCGGCGACAATGTGACAAAGAAACCCAGAAGAATTACAGATGGTGTGATCGAAGGCGAAGATTACCCCAACCATATCGGTATCGATTTTTACCACCATTACAAAGAAGATCTGGCATTGATGGCAGAGATGGGATTCAAGGCATTCCGTACTTCCATCGCATGGACCCGTATTTTCCCCAATGGTGATGACGCAGAGCCCAATGAAGAAGGTTTGAAGTTTTATGATGAGATGTTCGATGAAATGAAGCGTCTCGGTATTGAGCCGGTTATTACGTTATCTCATTTTGAAATGCCTTACAATCTGGCAGTGAAATACAATGGTTTTATGGACCGCAGATGTATTGACCTGTTTGTAAGATTTGCAAAAGTATGCTTTGAACGTTATAAAGGAAAAGTAAAATACTGGATGACATTCAATGAGATCAACAACCAGGCAGAATGGCGTCATATGGGTGCTCATCACATGGTTCAGGAAGGTGCAGTTCTTGTAAAAGAAGGCGATGACATGGAATACATGATGTACAAATCTGCACATCATGAACTGGTTGCATCCGCTCTGGCTGTAAAGGCATGTCATGAAATTGATCCGGACGCGCAGATCGGATGTATGATCGGGATGAATGGTGTTTATCCTGCAACCTGTGCACCGGAAGATGTTCTGAATGCACAGCAGGCAATGCATCAGAAATACTGGTTTGTTGAAGTGCATGCACGCGGACATTATCCTAAGCATATCCTGAAGAAGTTTGAAAGAAAGGGTTATGATAACTTTATTCTTCCGGAAGATGAGAAAGCACTGGCAGAAGGCTGTGTAGATTATATCGGTTTCTCATATTATATGTCATTTGCAACAAAGTATACTGGTCGTTTCGGACGCAGTTTCGATTTCTCAGAAGATGATTATGTAAGAAACACTTACCTGAAGGCTTCTGACTGGGGATGGCAGATCGATCCCATCGGTTTAAGATGGTGCCTGAACTGGTTCAATGACCGTTTTGAACTGCCTATGATGATCGTTGAAAATGGTTTTGGTGCATATGATAAATACATTGAAGGTAATGAAGAATATGTGGTAGATGACCAGTATCGTATTGATTATCTGTCAGCTCATATTGCCGCAATGAAAGAAGCAGTAGAATATGATGGCGTGGACCTGCTGGGCTATACCATGTGGGCACCCATTGATATCGTATCCGCTTCCACCGGTGAGTATGACAAGCGTTACGGTTTCATCTATGTAAACTATAACAACAACCATGAAGGTGATTTCTCCAGAGCAAAGAAGAAATCTTTCTACTGGTATAAGAAAGTAATTGAAACCAATGGAGAAGTGTTATAGAGGATTCCATTGCCTGTATGACAGAAAACGATAGTACATGAAGCTGTTTTTATGAAAAACAGAGATCTGTATTTGACAAAGGGAGCCGATCTGACAGTTGCCGTTATCCGGTTATTCATAGCTGCTGTTCATCTATGAATAATGGAAACACCGCAGTTGTCAGAGCGGTCTCCCTTTGATTTTGCGCAGAAAACAGATAAGAGGGAAGTTATTACAGTACAATAATGTGGGGAGAAAATGAAAAGAAAGTATTTTGGAGACCGGCAGTTTTATAAAATGGTTCTGACAGTGGCGGTGCCAATTATGGTACAGAATGCCATCACCAACTTTGTAAATTTGCTGGACAATATTATGGTGGGACGTCTGGGCACGGAACAGATGTCAAGTGTTGCCATTGTTAATCAGTTGATTTTTGTTTTTAATCTGTGCATATTTGGTGGTTTATCCGGGGCAGGTATATTTACTGCCCAGTATTTTGGAAATATGGATCAGGAAGGGGTACGCAGCACCTTTCGATATAAACTATGGCTGGGTGTGATTCTGGTAATTGCCGCTTTGACATTGCTTGGTTTTGGAAGTGATACCCTGATCAGTTCCTATCTTTATGAGAAAAATGACGGAACGTCATTAAGCGCTGCTTTATTATATGGAAAACAGTATCTGATGATCATGCTGGCCGGTTTTCCGGCATTTATGCTGGCTCAGGTCTATGCCAGTACTCTTCGTGAATGCGGAGAAACCGCAGCACCCATGCGGGCCGGTCTGGCAGCTGTTGCGGTCAACCTGATTTTTAATTATATTCTGATTTATGGTCATTTTGGTTTCCCGGAACTGGGTGTGCAGGGAGCTGCCATTGCAACTTCTTTATCCCGTTATGTGGAGGCAGCGCTGGTGATCAGCTGGGCACACAGACATCGTAAAGCTGCTGCATGGACTGAAGGTCTTTATCGAACCCTTCTGGTTCCATTTGTACAGGTGAAACAGTTTTTTATCAAAGGATTTCCTCTGCTTCTGAATGAAATGCTCTGGTCCGGCGGCATAGCATTGCTTTTACAGTGCTATTCTGTGCGGGGACTGGAGGTGGTTGCAGGCATGAATATTTCCAATACCATCTGCAACCTGTTTAATGCAGTGTTTCTTTCCATGGGAAGTGCCATTTCCATTGTTGTCGGACAGCTGATGGGCGGAGGACACCTGAAAGAAGCAAAAGAAACCGATACCAGAATGATTGTCTTTTCCATCTTCTGCGGTGCAGTAATTGCAGTAATTGCAGCTTTGGGCTCGCCGTTCTTCCCGAAGCTGTATAATGTCAGTGAACTGAGCCGATCTCTGGCATCCCAGTTTCTATTAGTAGCAGCATTTTATATGCCGGTCAATGCCTTTCTGAATGCGGCATATTTTACCCTCCGATCCGGCGGAAAAACAGTGGTAACATTTTTCTTTGACTGTGGATTTACAATCGGTGTTAATTTCCCCATTGCATGGGTGCTGAGCCGTTATACCACAATGGCACCGGTATATATGTATATTCTGGTGGAAGGCAGTAATCTGATTAAGTGTGTGATCGGATATGTGCTGGTGAAAAAGGATGTCTGGCTGCAAAATCTGGTTGAGGAGTAGAAATAGAATGGAAAAATCCTATGTTCTGCATATAAAAGATCATAGATTCGATGATCTGTATATGAGTTTTTGCGGATATTCGGAGTGTGAGCCGAAACATAGTTACGGTCATGCTGCAAGAGCCGATTATATTATTCATTTTATTCTGGAAGGAAAGGGTATTTACCGGACGGGAAATCGTACCTATCATCTGACAGCCGGTCAGGGATTTCTCATTGAACCGGAGATGCTGACCTGGTATCAGGCGGATCAGGACAATCCATGGTCCTATATCTGGATTGGATTCGGCGGAAAAGAAGCCGGAAAGTGTCTGGATGATATAGGTGTCAGCGAAGAACAGCCCGTGTTTTACTCCGTTCATGGGGCTGAAATGAAACGGATTGTTATGAAAATGCTCCGGACTCATGCCGGATCCGTAAGCAGTCAGTATCAGCTGCAGGGATTGTTTTACAGTTTTCTGGCATTACTAACAGAAAATCCGGTGGAAGCAGGGGAACAGCAGGATAAAGAAAGTGTCTATGTGAAAAATGCCATTCGATTTATTCGGAACAATTATCAGAATAAAATCCGTGTGACCGACATAGCCAATGAAATCTGTGTCAGCCGCAGCTATCTTTATAAATTATTCGAAAGAAGCTGTGGAATGTCTCCTCAGGAATATCTGATCCGGTTCCGCATTTCCAAAGCCAGGGAATTATTGCGTACTTCCAATATGACAGTGGAAGAAATTGCTCTGTCCTGCGGCTTTTATGACACAAAAGCGTTTTCCAAGTCCTTTAAACAACATTATGGAATGTCACCTAAAGAATACAGAAAAACAAAAGGAAACATTTTTCCACCTTTGTGAAACAAATTATTCTGCCATAAAAAAAGGATATTGCCTATAATGAACCAAAAGAAATGCAAACAGTCTTTACGGCAAACAATCTTTATTGCAAATAATCTTTATACCAAACTATTTTTATACCAGATATACGATTTCAGGGAGGTTCGTTATGGGCATTGTTTTTCATGAAAGCACAAAGACATTTCACTTATTCAATGATACCATCAGCTATATTATGATGGTGCTGGAAAATGGTCATCTGGGACAGCTTTACTGCGGCAAAGCAATCCGTGATCGGGAAGATTTTTCTCATCTTCTGGAGATTTATTCCCGCGTTATGGGCCCCAGTATTTTTGATGACAGACATTTTTCACTGGAGAATATCAGACAGGAATATCCTGTGTATGGTTCTTCTGATTTCAGACATTCTGCAATTGAAGTTCTTCAGGAGAATGGAAGCTATATTTCTGATTTTGTCTATCAGTCCCATCAGATTATGAAGGGAAAACCGATTCTTACCGGCTTACCGGCGACTTATGTGGAAGAAGATGCAGAAGCAGATACTCTGATCGTTACATTAAAAGATGAGCTGACCGGTGTTGTTCTGGAACTCTCTTATACTATTTTTGCAGAGGGCGGTGTGATTGCCCGCAATGCAAGAGCAGTAAATGAAGGAGAGAAAACGGTATTTCTGAATCGTGTAATGAGTCTTTCACTGGATCTGCCGGATTGTGATTATGACTGGATTCAGCTGTCCGGTGCATGGGCAAGAGAAAGAAATCCCATCACAAGAAAGCTGACAAAGGGTGTACAGGCTGTGGAAAGCATGCGTGGTCATTCTTCTGCTCAGCAGAATCCTTTTATGATGCTGAAACGTCCTTCCACAGATGAATTCAAAGGGGAAGCCATGGGATTTTCCTTTGTGTACAGCGGTAATTTCCAGATTCAGGCGGAAGTGGATGCTTACGAAGTAACCAGAGTGCTGGTGGGTATTCATCCGGAGCATTTTTGCTGGAAGCTGGAACAGGGATGTTCCTTCCAGTCCCCGGAAGCAGTGATGGTTTACTCCGATCAGGGCCTGAATGGTGTCAGCCAGACGTTCCATAAACTGTATCGTCATCGTCTGGCAAGAGGTGTCTGGAGAGATCAGCCCCGCCCCATTCTGATCAATAACTGGGAAGCAACCTATTTTGATTTTACTGAAGAGAAACTTCTGAAAATCGCATCCAAAGCTAAAGAATGCGGCGTGGAATTATTTGTTCTGGATGACGGCTGGTTCGGAAAACGTACCCATGAACGGGCTGGTCTGGGTGACTGGGTGGTGAACCCGGATCGTCTGGCCTGCGGTATCGATGGCCTGTCCGAAAAAATCGAAGCACTGGGTCTGAAATTCGGTCTCTGGTTTGAGCCGGAAATGGTAAATAAAGATTCCGACCTGTACCGGGAACACCCCGACTGGATCCTGTCCGTACCCGGACGCCATGCATCTCAGGGTCGTTTCCAGTATGTACTGGATTTTTCCAGAAAAGAAGTGGTTGACCGTATCTACGAAATGATGTCAAAAATTCTGAGAGAATCCAGACTTTCCTATATCAAATGGGATATGAACCGCAGCATCACAGAGTGCTTCTCCAACGGATATCCTGCAGATCAGCAGGGTGAAATATTCCATCGTTATATCCTGGGGGTTTATGATCTGTATGAACGTCTGACCAGTGAATTCCCCCATGTTCTGTTTGAATCCTGTGCCAGCGGCGGAGCCCGTTTCGATCCCGGTATGCTGTATTACGCACCGCAGGCATGGACCAGCGATGACACAGATGCAATCGAACGAGTGAAAATTCAGTACGGTACTTCCATGTGTTACCCCATCAGCAGTATGGGAAGCCATGTATCCATTACGCCCAACCATCAGCTGAACCGCAATACTCCTCTGCACACCAGAGCCAATGTCGCTTATTTCGGAACATTCGGCTACGAACTGGATCTGAACCAGCTGACGGAAGAAGAACTGGAGGAAGTGAAGGAACAGATTCAGTTTATGAAGAAATATCGTGATATTATTCAGGATGGCACCTTCTATCGCCTTCAGAGTCCGTTTGAATGCACTGATGCCGCATGGATGGTGGTCAGTCATGATCAGAAGACAGCGATTATCGGATGGTATCGTACCCTGAACCGTGTCAACGAATCCTATACCAGAATTTATCCGAAAGGACTGAATCCGGAATTCTGTTATAAAAACAGCATTACCGGTGTCTGTGCTTACGGTGATGAACTGATGTATGCCGGTATGAGCACATCGGATTCTTCCTGCGGAGCGGATATGCCGGAAATCAGAGAACTGATGGGTGAAGATTACGCTTCAAGGGTGTATGTGCTGTCTGCAGAATAACCACGGGACACACAGAACCGGTTTGAAAGAATTGAAAAACAGATTTGAGATTCACATGAAAAGAGCATTATTGTGACAGAATTCCCCTTAAGCAGACCTGGTACAGCAAATAACCAGAACCTGCTTAAGGGTTTTTTATATGCATAGGTTCTATTCAATGAATGAAATCGTTCAGATTATGAGAAAACGATATATCTGATAAAAATACTTTTATTCAGCCTGCATTGGAGATATGGTTTATAATGCAATTTCCTCTGACAGCTGACAGATTTCATCAATAACATTGCCAATATATGCAATGGTATCCAGCAGAGGGCCATCTGTGGTGATGTCGATTCCGGCAAGTGCTGCCAGACCGATGGGATCCAGTGTGCTTCCGGCTTCCAGTACCTTTTTCCAGTCATCTACGGCAGGCTGTCCTTCGGTTTCGATCCGTTTGCAGACCTGTGTTGCAATGGTCAGACCGGCACTGTAGGTATAGGAATACAGTCCCATATAATAATGGGGCTGGCGCATCCAGGTCAGTTCCGCTCCATCATTGAGAACCACATCATCTCCCCAGAATTTTTCCAGGGTCTTTCTGAATAATGAATTCAGAACTTCAGCAGAAACACTGCCTCCTGCATCGACGATTCGATATACTTCCCGTTGATAAGCAGCCTCCAGAAGATGTGTCACAAAGTTATGATAATAGGTGTTGCTGATCATATTGGACAGAACCCATCTGCGGAAACGTTTATCATCACTGGTTTTCAGCAGATAATGAGCCATCAGCAATTCATTCATGGTGGAAGGTGCTTCTACGAAATAAGTGGAAACATCGGTATCGTAAATGGACTGGGCCGCATTGCATTTTTTAAAATGACCGGCATGTCCCAGTTCGTGGGCGAGAGTCATGACATCGGACATCCGTTCATTCCAGGACAGCAGGATAAAGGATCCTTTTCCGTAGGGGCTGGCGCAGAAGCCGCCGGTGGATTTTCCTTTGTTCTGGGCAAAATCAATCCATCTTTCATGGTATGCCTGCTGAATCATGGCAATATAATCCTCCCCCATGATGGACAGACCTTTTTCAATATAGTCTCTGGAGTCTTCGATGGAAACACGGGGCGTGTATTCCGGATCCAGAGGCAGCTTCAGATCGGCATAGGTCATGATATCCAGATGGTGGAGCTTTTGAAGAAGTCTGGCATATTTTCTCATGTGAGGAGCCAGCTTTTCCATAATCAGATCGATCTGTCGGTCATACATTTCACGGGTGACTTTCTGTGGGAACAGCAGAAAATCGAAAACCGAATCAAAGCCCCGGAGTGCTGCCATAGTTTTCTCATTCTGCACCTGCGCATTATAGGCACCTGCGGTTACATTTTCATACTCGCGGATTTTGGCGGAAAACGCATCAAAGGCTTTCCGTCTGACAGCTGTATTTTCCTCATATTGATAATTATTTTCAAATAGTGTATATCCCAGAGGGTATATTTTTCCATCTGCTTCAAATGAATCAAATTTCATGTCCGCCATTTTTGCCAGTCCGTATAACTGATACGGTACATTCATGGCCTCAGAAAGAGAAGCAAGCACACGTTCTGCTTCCGGGTGAAGATGATGCGGCTTTTTTCGGAGAATATCCTGAAGATAATTTTTATTCTCTCTGGCCAGTTCAATGGCATCTTGCAAGATGCATTCATCCTGTTGGATGATCTCACTTTCCACGAAACTCAGCCGGCTTTCAATGGCAGAAATAGTGCGGCCTGTCTGTCCCTGAAGATCCATGGCAGCACTGTCGGAATAGTCAACGGATACGGCCAGCTCGCAGTAATTCGAAATTAATGTTTCAATTTCCAGAAGCTGACGCATCATGGTCAGGCAATCGTCAATATTTTTTGCAGAAGACAGATTCCCTTTGTATTTCTTTTCAATTTCATCTGCCAGTTCTTTTGCTTTGCGGATATCTGCATGCAGAGCATCTTCATTTTCATAAATCAGGGATAAATCCCAGGTCAGTTCTACAGGAACCTCGTTACGATGTAAAAGCTTTTTTTCCATGTTCCCTCCTATATTTGATGTGATCTGGTGACAGTAAAAGATATCTGAAAATACCACTGTCTCCTCCATTATTTCAATCCTTCAGAAAACGAATCGAAAGGAAATGAAACCGATATCAGACAGAATCAGATAAGATTACATCAATGTCATGATTCCGCACCAGATAACGGGAATAATCAGAGACGGCAGCATATTCAGTGTTTTGCAGTCCTTGATTCCCAGAATGGAGATACCGGAGCTGGCGATCAGGAAACCGCCCACTATGGAGATTTCCGTCATCATATCAGCAGTCATGAAATTGCCAAGCAGCTTCGCCAGAAGGAAAATGGATCCCTGCCAGCAGAAAAGCACCGGCGCGGCCAGTGTCATGCCGATGCCGTAGGTGGCCGAAAGCACGGTGGAAGTGACCAGATCCAGTGTTGCATTGGTGAAGAGAAAGGTATTATCGCCGGTCAGTGCGCTGTTGATGGGCCCCAGAATGGAAAGGGTGCCGATGCAGTACAGCAGAATACCGGTGGACAGCCCTTCACCCAGTTTCCCGAAGGAAAAGCGGGAAGAAAGCTGCTGAAATTTTCCATTAAGATCCGGAATCGTACCAATCAGACTGCCCAGAGCCAGACTGATGATGAACAGAACCGGATAATTGCTTTTGGGCATGTTCTGTACAACGGAATTGATTCCGAGACCGGCAGCTGCCAGTCCCATGGCATTGAATAATGCACCCTGATATTCTTCTTTGATTCCTTTTTTTAAGATACTGCCCGCAATACTGCCGGCCAGTATGGTTCCGGTGTTGACAATTGTTCCTAACATATGCTTTCCCTGTTTCTTTCTTTATTTTACTGTTTTCATTTTCTCTGCAAATCTGTCCGCAGACAAATTGGCGGATTTCCAAAAGTCGATCAAAAAGTGTTACTTTACAAACTGGTTGATGACATCCATCAGACCGTCAATGTGATCCTGACGATCTTCCATACTTTCAAATTCAGACATTTCTGTCATGCATTCATTGATATGTTCTTCCAGAATCAGTTTTGATAAACTGGTTAATGCGGCACGTACAGCTGCCATCTGAATCAGAATATCCGTGCAGTCGGCGTCTTCCGCAATCATGCTTTTGACTTTATTGGCATGTCCGATGATCCGGGCCATGCGGTTCACACGCTTGGTGCGTTCGATATCGGAATGGTGGTGTTCATGCTTCTGTTCCGTATTGTGGCTGTGCTCATGTTTCTGTCCGGAAGTACGGCTGTGTTCATGCTTTTGCCCGGAAGTGTGATTATGTTCGTTCTTCTCTATATGTGAATATCCTCTGGTATGTTTTTCCGTCTGCGCCATATTGAGCCCTCCTCTGTCAGCTTAGCGTAAATAAAGAAGAAGAGCATGAATCACTCAGGCTCTTCCATTCATTGTTTCTATTTTAATTGTAAGGCAGTTCTTTGTCAATAACGGGTCAGGTAAAGCTAATATAACTTCTTTTCATGCACTGTGATGCAGGAAGAAAAAGATTGATTTGCAAACCGAAGTCAAAGTCGGATCTTTGCAAGCGTAGATGATGACTGTTTTTGTTATTGACCATTGCTGCAGTTTAATGCAGCACCCACAAATCCTCTGAACAGGGGATGGGGGCGGTTGGGACGGGACTTCAGTTCCGGATGGGCCTGTGTTCCGATAAACCAGGGGTGATTCTTGATTTCGCACATTTCCACAATGCGTCCGTCAGGAGACTTTCCGCAGAGGGCCATGCCGTGTTCAATCAGAACTTTTCGATAGTCATTATTGACTTCATAGCGGTGTCTGTGACGTTCGGAAATCTGCTCTGTACCGTAAACCTGGTATGCCAGACTGTCTTTGTCCAGAATACAGGGATAAGCCCCCAGTCTTAATGTACCGCCGATGTCTGTGATTCCATCCTGCTCCGGCATCAGATGGATAACGGGATGGGAGGTTTTCGGATCCAGTTCGGCACTGTGGGCTCCGGCATAGCCTACAACATTTCTTGCAAATTCCACAATGGAAAGCTGCATGCCCAGACAGAGTCCGAGGAACGGTATTTTCTTTTCACGGGCGTAGCGGATGGCAGAGATCTTTCCTTCGATACCTCTGTCGCCAAATCCGCCGGGAACCAGAATACCGGATACATCATGGAGGATTTCCTCTGCATTTTCATCGGTAACGGTTTCCGAATCCACCCATTTGATTTCCACTTCCGCATGATGGAAACAGCCTGCGTGTTTCAGGGCTTCCACAACGCTGATATATGCATCATGAAGGGCAATGTATTTACCAACCAGAGCAATACGTACCTTATGTTCCGGATGCTTCCATGCATCGATCATGGCAGTCCATTCAGCGAGATCCGGTTCCGGACAATCCAGATGGAGACATTCGCAGACAACCGATGCCAGATGTTCCTTTTCCATGGCCAGAGGTGCTTCATAAAGGACTTCCACATCCAGATTCTGAAGAACACGATGGGGAGGGACGTTGCAGAAGGTTGCAATTTTTTCTTTTATTTTCTGATCCAGAGGGAGTTCGGAACGGCAGACCAGGATATCCGGCTGAATACCCATTCCCTGCAGTGCTTTGACACTGGCCTGAGTGGGTTTGGTTTTCATTTCTCCGGAACAGCGCAGATAAGGAATCAGAGTAACATGAATCAGAATGGCATTTTCCTTGCCGACATCATACTGGAACTGACGGATGGATTCCAGAAATGGCTGGCTTTCGATGTCACCGACGGTACCGCCGATTTCGATGATGGCGATTTCTGTTTTTTCTTTACAGTCTGAATTGTAATTTCTATAAAAACGGCCTTTGATTTCGTTGGTTATATGAGGAATGACCTGAACGGTACCTCCTCCGAAGTCGCCGCGGCGTTCTTTTTCAATAACAGCAGAATATACTTTACCGGTTGTTACATTGGAGTATTTGTTCAGATTCTCATCAATGAAACGTTCGTAGTGTCCAAGGTCCAGATCGGTTTCGGTACCGTCTTCGGTTACAAATACCTCACCGTGCTGGATGGGATTCATGGTGCCGGGATCAATATTGATATAGGGATCAAATTTCTGCATGGTAACATGATAACCTCTTGCCTTCAGAAGACGGCCCAGAGAAGCAGCAGTAATACCTTTTCCAAGTCCGGATACAACACCTCCGGTTACAAAAACATATTTAACTGGCATAGTTTTCCCTCCTTATGTACATTAGCGATGCTGGAAGCAAACGGATCTGCTCCCATGATACAAACGGATATCTCCGCGCTTTACGCTCCCCTTTGTATCACATTAATGTGATTTATCGTAGCACTTTTGGCGGGAGAAAGATTGTAAAAATCGGATTTTTTGAATTTTATGTGTATTGTCTTGATTTATTTTTTAGGAAAATCTATAATAACCTTATCTGCTGTGATATAGATGATCACAGAGCATTAGGAGTGTGTAAATGAACGATAAGAACAACAAAAAAGACAATGGCAAACTGCCGAAAAGCAGTCAGACGATTCTTCTTCTGGCGATTGCGGTGATGTTTACCTTATTTGTCATGTCTGCATACAGCAGTATGACAAACAAGGATAATCAGAATATTTCCTATACAAAACTGATGGAGCTGGCACAGGCCGGAGATGTGGAGTCGGTTTATGTAAATAACAGCAGCAGCAGACTGGAAATCAAGCTGACGAAGGAGGCTTCCAAAAAAATCTATCAGGAAGAAGCTTCCAAAAGCGGAATCAGTGAATCAGCCAGCAGCAAGCTTCTGGATGCGGCCAATACAAAACAGATTGTTTATTATGCAGGTATTCCTGCTGATGCTGATTTTTATAATAAGATGGAACAGTATAAAGTGGATGTCAGCGACAGCATTCCCGATACCAATTCGGCAATTCTGGATTTTCTGCTGATCTACATTGTTCCGATCCTGATTTTCTGGTTCTTCCTGATGTTTATTATGAGAAGAGCCGGAGGCGGCGGGGTTATGGGTGTCGGCAAGTCCAATGCCAAGATGTACATCCAGAAAGAAACCGGTGTAACCTTTGCGGATGTGGCCGGTGAAGATGAAGCCAAGGAATCCCTGACGGAAATCGTGGATTTCCTTCACAATCCGGATCGTTACGTGAAGATCGGTGCAAAGCTGCCCAAGGGTGCCCTGCTGGTGGGCCCGCCCGGTACCGGAAAGACCCTGCTGGCTAAGGCGGTGGCCGGAGAAGCCCATGTTCCGTTTTTCTCCTTATCCGGTTCCGATTTTGTGGAAATGTTTGTGGGTGTCGGTGCATCCCGTGTACGTGATCTGTTCAAACAGGCACAGAACAATGCACCCTGTATTATTTTTATTGATGAAATTGATGCCATCGGTAAAAGCCGTGACGGCAATATCGGGGGCAATGATGAAAGAGAGCAGACGCTGAATCAGCTGCTTTCCGAAATGGATGGTTTTGATACTTCCAAGGGTATTTTTATTCTGGCGGCAACCAACCGTCCGGAGGTTCTGGATAAGGCACTGCTTCGTCCCGGTCGTTTTGACAGACGGATTATCGTGGACAGACCGGATCTGAAAGGCCGTATCAATATCCTGAAAGTGCATTCCAAAGATGTTGCCATGGATGAAACCGTTGATCTGGATGCAATTGCTCTGGCAACCTCAGGTGCAGTGGGTTCCGATCTGGCCAATATGATCAATGAAGCTGCCATCAATGCGGTAAAGCATGGACGGAAGGCCATCAGTCAGGCGGATCTGTTTGAATCCGTGGAAGTAGTTCTGGTGGGCAAGGAAAAGAAAGACCGGATCCTCAGTCAGGAGGAACGCCGTATCGTATCCTATCACGAAGTGGGTCATGCACTGGTCAGCGCCCTGCAGAAAGATGCAGAACCGGTTCAGAAGATCACAATCGTGCCCAGAACCATGGGTGCCCTTGGTTATGTTATGAATGTTCCGGAAGAGGAAAAATATCTGAATACAGAGGCTGAAATCCGAGCCATGCTGGTACAGTTCCTGGCAGGTCGTGCCGCAGAAGAAATTGTATTCAACACGGTGACCACCGGTGCAGCCAACGATATTGAAAAGGCGACCAAAATAGCGAGAGCCATGGTAACACAGTACGGTATGTCAGAGGAATTCGGTCTGATGGGACTGGAATCCATCGAAAGCCAGTATCTGTCCGGACGGACGGTTCTGAACTGTTCCGATATCACTGCATCCGGCGTGGATGAAGTTGTAAAGAGAACCCTGAAGGAGTCTTATGCAAAGGCAAAGGAACTGTTATTGGGACATCGCCGTGCACTGGATGAAATCGCTGCGTTTCTGATTGAAAAGGAATCCATCACCGGCAAGGAATTTATGGAGATTTTCCATCGGATTGAAGCGGAAGAGAGGGGAGAACTTCCGGTTAAAGAAATTATAGAAAAAACAGCAGAAACTGCAAAGGAAGAAGCAGCGTCAGAAACCGCAGAAGGAGCAGGTGCAGCGGAAACGGAAGAAACTGCAGCAGAAGAAGCAGTGGAAGGCACTGCAGGGAATTCCATGGAATTTGCAGATGGGGAAGCAACAGCAGAGGAAGTGACGGAAGAAAAGTCTGAAACTGTGAAAACAGAAGAAAGTATGACTTCATTTCAGTTTACATGGGAAAAGGATTCTTCCGATCAATAAAGAAGAGGAGTAAAGGTATGGATTTTAATGAAAGAATGGAAGCGAAAAAGGTTTCCGAAGATGAAAAGTTTGTGGTGTACAAATATGGACATCTGAACAATCCGAAGAAAATGACAGGAGAACTGAAGATTACCAACGAAAACGCCCCCAGTATCAGCACCGTGAAACTGGAAGATGGATATTCCACCAGAGCCAATGAGATGCGCATCGGCGGAAAAATCGTTCTCACTTTTATGTTAAGCGGCGTGTGGCCGGATACAGAGACTCTGGCGTAAGCAGGTCTTATATGGTCTGATGAAAGTATGTGAAGGGAGCTGTGCAGACAGCTCCCTTTTTTTATATAAGGAGTCCAAAAAGTTGTGAATAAACTATATTTTTGGCTATCGAAAAGTGAAAACACATGTTATACTTTTTACATGTGTAAAGGCAAACAAGGTACCATCGGAAGAAAAGTGAAAAAGAAAATATAATTTTTGAGGTGATTGAAATGCCATTGACAAAAATATCGGCAGAGAATTTTACAGTATTTGAAGATATCACAATTCCTTTCAATAAAGGATTGAATGTACTGGTTGGGGAAAATGGTATGGGTAAAACCCACATTATGAAGCTGGCATATGCAGCGTGTCAGGCTTCCAAACATGATGTGTCTTTTTCTCAGAAGACAACTATGCTTTTTCGTCCGGATCAGTCCAGCATTGGAAGATTGGTAAACAGGAACAGGAGTGGAAACAATACAGCAAAGATTTTCGTGGAGTCAGATACAGCAAAAATCGGTATGTTGTTTTCAACAAGGACAAAGAAATGGGATGCTGAGATTAAGACAGAAGAAAAATGGGAAAAACAGATGTCAGATCTTACCAGTGTTTTCATTCCGGCAAAAGAGATTTTGTCCAATGCCTGGAACCTGGATGCTGCGGTAAAGATGGGAAATGAAGAATTTGATGACACCTATCTGGATATCATTGCCGCGGCAAAAATTGATATTTCCAGAGGCGTAGATTCAGCAGCAAGAAAAAAATATCTGGATGTATTACAGAAAATCAGTACTGGAAAAGTAACACTTCATGATGACCGATTTTATTTAAAACCAGGAACCCAGGCAAAACTGGAGTTTAATCTGGTGGCAGAAGGATTGCGTAAAATTGCTTTATTGTGGCAGTTAATAAAAAACGGAACACTGGAAAAGGGAGCTGTGTTGTTCTGGGATGAACCGGAGGCAAATATCAATCCAAAATATATTCCGGTATTGGCAGAATTGCTGATCATGTTGGAACGGGAAGGCGTTCAGATTTTTGTTTCTACCCATGATTATTTTCTTTCAAAATATATCGAAGTAAAACGAAGTAAAGACAGTGATGTTCAGTATATTTCATTGTATAAAAATGAAGAGGAAAAAATACAGTGTGAAATAGCAGAAGAATTTGAATTGCTGGAACATAATGCAATCATGGATACTTTCCGTCAGCTTTATAGAGAAGAAATCGGGGTGGCATTAAAGTGAAAATCATTACAGAATCTGAAATGAATTTTGGAAAATTCGATGAAACAGATTTGTTTCACATAGAAAATTCCAAAATTTACAAGGATCTTGGTTCTGGAATTAAAACGGTTGAGTTTATTTTGAAATATGATGAGAACAGTATTATTTTTTTGGAAGCAAAGAAAAGTTGCCCCAATGCAGATAACCGGTATGAGTCAGAAGAAAAAGAACAAAAATTTGAAGAGTATTATTCTTCTATAAAAGAAAAATTTATTACATCCTTACAGATTTATCTGGCTGCGATTCTGGATAAGTACCAGGATGCATCAGAAGTGGGAGAGAGACTTCTTTCTGTGAACAGCTTGAAAGAAATTCAGTTGAAATTTATTCTTGTTGTGAAAAATGCAGAAGATATCAAATGGCTGGCAGGACCTATGGCAGAGTTAAAAGCGAGATTACTTCAGATAAGAAAAATCTGGGGAGTTGAGGTGGCAGTTTTGAATGAAGAACTTGCCAGAGAATATAAATTGATATACTGACTGGCTTGAAGTGCGAAAAAGGGGCTTCACACTAAAGTTCGTGTGACAGCCCCTGAAATATTTTTCTTATATATGTCACTTTATAAATGTTACCTTATCTATCTTTTACATCTGGATATCCAGCAGTTCTCTCGGATGGTCAATAATCCGATCCGGATTCAGTTCCATCAGATCTTCCCGGGTTCGGAATCCCCAGGTCACACCAACGGTATACATACCTGCTGCCAGACCGGCTTTCATATCCGGACTGGTATCACCCACATACATACATTCTTCCGGTGTCATGCCCAGTTCTTCCGCAATGTGGAGAGCACCCTCCGGATCCGGTTTGATGGCATATCCGGAACCTCTGCCAAGGATATAGTGGAAAACATTCTTACCGTATATCTTTTCAATTACGAATTCCGCATAGCTTTGTTCTTTGTTAGTACAGATTGCCAGCTGAACACCATATTCTCTGAGGTCTTCCAGTGTCCTGTCCATCTCCGGATAAGCAGACACATGATATGTACAGCCTGTTTTAAACTCTTCCATATACAAATCATATGCTTCTTCCAGATGAGAAGCTGTGGGGTCGCCGGCATCACGCAGACACCGTTTCAGCATTTTATGGGTGCCGTCTCCGGCATATCTTTTAAAATTCTCCACCGGCATTTCAGAAAGCCCCAGACGTTTCATTACACGATTGGCTGTATAGGCCAGAGATTCCAGCGTATTCAGCGTAGTGCCGTCGAGATCAAAAATCACCAGTCGTATCATCTAATTTTCCTCCTGATTCTGCAAATCCGCTGCCTCTGCTTCCGGCAGCATCAGTCTGATTCGCTCAATTCTGTTTTTATCAATGGATTCTACTGTAAATATATAATCACCATCATGAACCACTTCTCCCTCTTCCGGAAGACGATCCAGAATTCCGATCAGCAGCCCTCCCAGAGAATCGTAATCCTCCGACTGAAGCTCCAGTCCCAGTGCATCGTTCAGATCATCCAGATGGATGGATGCATCAATGGAATACTCCCTGTCGGAAAGCTTCTTGATATCATTCAGTTCATCGGCATCGTACTCATCACGGATTTCACCGACAATTTCCTCAATCAGATCTTCCAAAGTCACCAGTCCGGCTGTTGCACCGTACTCATCCAGTACTATTGCCATGGAAATGGAATTATTCTTCATTTCCAGAAACAGCTCGGAGGTCTTTTTATACTCATAGGTATAATATGCTTCCCGCATATAATCCCGCACATTAAAACGATCCGTTTTGCCGATCAGAATCAGATCTTTGATATTCAGTATACCAATGACATTATCCGTGGTATCTTCATAGACAGGCATTCTGGTGTACATCTGCTGCCGGATGGCCTCCAGCACTTCATCATATGTAGATGCTACATCAATAAACTGCATGTCAATACGGGGTACCATGATATCCTTCGCACAGGAATCATCGAAGTCAAACACATTGTTGATCATCCTGCGCTCTTCACTTTCAATCATACCTTCTTCATGACTGGCATCGACAATAACACGCAGTTCTTCCTCTGTATAGGTATCATCCTTTCGATTCATATCAATATGAAAAAGCAGCATAAACCCACGGGCAAGAACATTTACCAGAAAAATCAGCGGGGTCAGCAAACGCATATACTGATATAAAAATCCCGAATATAACATGGACAGTTTTTCAGAATGGACAGTAGCCAGATTTTTGGGCGAAATCTCTCCGAAGACGAGAATGAGGAGAGTCAGAATACCGGTAGCAATGCCCGCTCCTGCATCACCCAGCTTCCGCGTAGCAAGCAACGTTGCCAGTGAAGAAGACAGCAGGTTCACAACATTGTTCCCGATCAGGATTGCGCTCAGCATCTTGTCCTGCTGATCCAGAATCTTCATGACAGTGCCGGCTCTCGGATTGCCGTCGTCGGCAAGAGCCCGGATACGGATTCTGTTCACAGACATAAGCGCAGTTTCCGCTGAAGAGAAAAATGCGGAAAGAATCAGTAAGAAAACTAAGAAAAGCAACTGTATGGCGTCACTCGAGTCCAAAAATAATCAACTCCTAAATAATAAAAAATAAAATATAAAACATGAAATACAAATATATCACCCTCTTCTGCCATCTTCCGTCTCCCCCGAAATCAGCAAATAATGGTACACTGAAAAACTGCGGCAGAATCAGGCAGATAAGAAAATAACATATTATTACAGATAATACCGTATTACATGTGAAATGTCAAGATGGATTGTGCATATTCAATTTACTTCACCCCCCTTTGTGTTCAGACTTACTGTCGCCTTAATCCGAATTTCATATTTACAAAAGCAAGCGAATCCGTGTATAATATGTTGACATAGCACATTCCATCCGGTTTGTGTACGATTTTCATTCGTTTAAGGGAGGAGATTCTGATGCCAAAAGAAGTCAGAACAGAAATTTCTGAAAATAAAGAAAATAAAGAAGAAAAGGTTAGTAAAAACTTTATCGAGCAGGCCATCGATAAAGATCTTGCAGAGGGAGTTTATGATCACGTACAGACCAGATTTCCTCCGGAACCCAATGGATATCTGCATATCGGACATGCCAAATCCATTATCCTGAACTACGGTCTGGCTCAGAAATACAATGGAAAGTTCAATATGCGTTTTGACGATACCAACCCCACCAAGGAAGATATCGAATTTGTTAACTCCATTAAAGAAGACATTGCATGGCTGGGCGCAGACTGGGAGGACAGACTGTTCTTTGCTTCCGACTATTTTGATGTGATGTACGAATGTGCAGTAAAACTGATCAAAAAAGGCAAAGCTTATGTCTGCGATCTGACTGCGGATCAGATCCGTGAATACCGCGGAACTCTGAAGGAGCCCGGAAAGAACAGCCCTTACCGTGACAGAAGCGTAGAGGAAAATCTGGAGCTTTTTGAAGCCATGAAAGACGGCAAATTTGCCGATGGAGAAAAGGTTCTCCGCGCTAAAATCGATATGGCATCTCCCAATATCAACATGAGAGATCCCATCCTTTACCGTGTGGCACATATCACCCATCACAATACCGGCGACAAGTGGTGCATCTATCCTATGTATGACTTCGCGCATCCCATCGAAGATGCCGTGGAACATATCACCCATTCCATCTGTACACTGGAATTTGAAGATCACAGACCTCTGTATGACTGGGTTGTAAGAGAATGTGAATTCGAGAATCCGCCGAGACAGATTGAATTTGCCAAGATGTACCTGAACAACGTGGTAACCGGCAAGCGTTACATCAAGAAACTGGTTCAGGACGGTATTGCAGACGGATGGGATGATCCCCGTCTGGTAAGCATCAGCGGTCTCCGCCGTCGTGGTTTCACACCGGAATCCATCCGCATGTTTGTGGAAATGGCCGGCATCTCCAAGGCACAGTCCACCTGTGACTACTCCATGCTGGAATACTGCCTGCGCGATGACCTGAAACTGAAAGCCAACCGTGTCATGGCAGTTCTGGACCCGCTGAAGGTTGTCATTGACAATTACCCCGACGATCAGATTGAATATCTGGATGCGCCCAACAATACCGAAAATCCGGAACTTGGCAGCCGTAAAGTTCCCTTCGCAAAAGAAATCTACATCGAAAGAGACGATTTCATGGAAGTACCCGTTAAAAAGTATTTCCGTATGTTCCCCGGCAATGAAGTCCGCCTGATGAACGCTTACTTCGTAACCTGCAACAGCTTTGTTAAGGACGAAAACGGCAACATCGTTGAACTCCACTGTACCTATGATCCCGCATCCCGCGGCGGCAACAGCCCCGACGGACGGAAGGTAAAGGGAACCATCCACTGGGTGGCAGCTCCCACAGCGGTAAAAGCAACCTGGCGCAAATTTGACAACATCGCGGAAGTAATCGATGGCAGCATCTATGATGAAAACGGAAATCTGAATGTCAACATGAACTCCAGACTGGAATATGAATGTCTGGTTGAACCTTCCCTGAAGGATGCAAAGGCATTTGACCGGTTCCAGTTTGTAAGAAAGGGATACTTCTGTGTGGACTACAAAGACAGCACAGCGGATCATATCGTATTTAACCGTATCGTATCCATGAAGTCATCCTTCAAGATTGCGAAATAAATTATCTGAAATGGTAACAAGAAGCAAAACCGGGCTGACAGGGGGCATAGCCCCCTTTACAGCCCGGTTTATTTCTTTTTTTTCTGATTTATTTCCTTGACTTTTTCCGCGATCATCCATACCACCACTGTAATGGCAACAAATCCCAGATAGATAAATACAGTGGGATAATCCCCCAGTCTGATGCCCAGCAGATTGGGAACAATGGCATATACAGCCAGTGCGGTGACAATACCGATGGCAATGGTTTTAAAATCTCCCTGCGAGGTGTCCAGCTCTTCATTGCAGTGACTGCAGGATTCCTTCAGTTCTTCTGTTTTTTTCTCAATTTCCTGTTCGTTCATAATGGCCTCCTTTGCTTCAGTGTACACTTTTTTCGGACAATTAGCAAGTGTCGCTGTCACATTGGTGTGGTTCATATATTAACAAAAAGTTACTGCTCATATACAACAAAATAAGCATTACTGTTCAGAGTCAGGCGGATTGTGGTATGAAAAAAGGTACAATGGATGCCCACAGGGCAAATAACAGTTGATGTGACCGTTTTTTTGTTTTAGAATAAAAGTTACGCAAAAAAGTATATAGAAAGGAAGAGAGATGTACATTATTTTATTTCTTTTCTGGGTGATTCTGAACGGAAAGTTCAATCTGGAAATCGCCCTGTTCGGCCTTGTGATCAGTGCCGCTCTGTACTGGTTCATCTGTAAGTTTATGAATTACAGTATAGAGTGGGAGATGCATGTGCTGAAGGCATTTTGGGGAATCGTCAGTTATGTCTTTTTCCTCGCAGTCGAGATTATCAAAGCAAATCTCGCAGTTGTCCATGTGATTCTTCAGTTTGACAGTGAACCGGAGCCGATGATGGCAGAGTTTACTGCGGATCTGAAGACCACCACCGGAAGGGTGCTTCTGGCCAATTCCATTACCCTTACCCCCGGTACGATTACCGTTGAACTGGAAGATGATTCGTACCTGGTACATGGTCTGGAGCCGGAGTATCTGGAAGGAATCCATGAATCTGACTTTGTCAGAAGAATTAAAAAGCTTGAAGCACAGGCAGAAAGGGAGGGATAGAACATGTTTGCGGATATGCCTGCACTGAACAGTGCATGCCATTATTTTATGATTTTTGTATTCGGCGCATTTGCAGTGATGTTTATTCTGTGCCTGATCCGCATGATTATCGGCCCCAATGTGGCGGATCGTCTTCTGGCTTCCAACATGATCGGTGGTCCGGTCATCTGTACGATAGCGGTTCTCGGTATTCTGCTGAATGAAACCTATCTGCTGGATGTGGGACTGATCTATACGCTGATCAGTTTCCTGGCGGTTGTGATTATTTCCCAGATTTACATCGGTGTGTACCGGGAAAAGAATCAGAAGCAGGAACGCAGAGAGAAAAAGCTGGCAGAACAGACTGCCGCCCAGGCTGCAAAGGAAACAGCTGCTGTAAAAAAGTCTGAAAAACGGGAGGGGAACTGATATGGAAATTCTGAATTGGATTCGTTTTATTCTGGCTGCCGTTCTGATTACCGCAGGTCTTGTTTTTTATGCAATCCAGTTTATCGGTGTGTTCCGGTTTCAATACATACTGACGAGAATGCATGCAGCGGCCATCGGAGATACCCTGGGCATGGGGCTGGTTCTGCTTGGAACCACGTTAATTTACGGTTTTTCCATGGCATCGTTAAAAGTTGTGATCATACTTGCATTTATGTGGTTCACATCCCCTGTGTGTTCCCATTTGCTTGCAAAGCTGGAGGTCCTTTCCCAGAGGCACAGAGACGATCGCTGTCCCGTGGTAAAAGCAGAGGATATTGGAAAAATGCTTGAAAATGCAGAGCAGGAAAAGGAGGCAGAAGTATGACAATAATTACATGGATTCTTCTGATCTTTCTGGTTGTCTGCGCTGTGGCAGTCAGTTTTCAGAAAGATCTGCTGCACTCGGTTCTGATTTTTATGATCTACAGTGTGGTTATGGCAGTAATCTGGCTGATTCTGGAATCCCCTGACCTTGCAATTACGGAAGCAGCGGTGGGAGCCGGTATCACAACTGTTTTATTTTTTGTAACTTTAAAGAAAATTCAGAGAATTTCCTCTGACAGAGAAGAAGATGAGGAGATAGACGAATGAGTAAAAAACGTCCTGTTGAGGAATATGAAAAGAGTTTTCCCTTCCGTTTTAAACGCTGGATGAGCGGAGAGAAGGATCCCTTTATCGGGGAAGTGGAAATGCATCCCCAGGCCGAACCGGAGGATCCGGAAGCCGCTTTCCGTTTTGTGGAAGAAAAAGAATACCGGGAGCCTGCCCGTATGCGGATTGATGCAAAAGCATCCACCATTTACAGCAGGGGCTATATTGTGATGAGTATCATCGTATGTCTGGCTCTGGTTGCCATCCTGTCTCTGGCGGTTTCCCATCTGCCGTCCATTGGTGATGCAGCCAATCCCACCAACAATGAAGTGGGTAAACGGTACATCGAGCAGGGGCTTCAGGAGACCGGCTCCATCAATATTGTAACCGGTATGATTCTCACATACCGTGCCTTCGATACTTTCGGTGAAACCACCGTTCTGTTTATTGCAACCTGCTGTGTCATGATGCTGATCATGGTTGAAAATGAAGAAAAGCGTAAGAAACTGAAGCTGGATGATTTCGGTCTGGAGCCTCTGGATGACCCGATTCTGAAAATCGTTGCCAGATTTCTGTGCCCCATCATTTTTATGTTCGGTATCTATGTGATTCTGAATGGCCATTTATCACCCGGCGGCGGATTTTCCGGCGGTTCCATCATCGGAGCCGGCATGATTCTGCATGCAGCGGCCTTCGGTTTTCCCACCACGCAGAAGTTTTTCAATGAACATATTTACGTCATTATCAAAGTATCCGCTTTGATGTGTTACGGACTGATTGCAATTTATTTCTTCTATACCGGTGCCAATGGACTGCCCAGCATTTTCCCGAAGGGTGTTCCCGGAGCAATTTTAAGCGGAGGTATCATACTACCCATTGATATCTGTGTCGGCACCGAAGTTGCATGTACGATCTATGCATTTTATGCATTATTCAGAAGAGGAGGGTTATAGGTTATGGGAAGTAATCTGGCATCCCACTATATGGAATTTGTTGCCATTATTCTGTTCGGTATCGGTTTTTCCAACCTGCTTCTTCATCGGAATCTGGTAAAGAAAATTATCGGTCTGAATATTATGGATACCGCGGTGTATCTTTTTCTTGCAGTAAATGGTTACGTATCCGGACGAAAAGCCCCCATCATTGAAAATGGGGTACAGAGTGTGGAAGCGTATATTAATCCGATTCCCGGCGGACTGGTACTGACCGGCATTGTGGTATCCGTGTCGGTATCCGCACTGATGCTGGCGCTGACCATCTGTCTGTATGAGAAATACCATACGCTGGATCTTGACGTGATTTCACTTAAAATTAGGGAGAATGAATAATGAGTTTTGTACAGAATTTCCCCTGTTTTTCCATTCTCTCGGCGATGTTTGCTGCCATTCTCACATCCGCAGTGAACGGTAAAACAGCGAGAAAAATCAGCATCGGGCTCACGGCGCTTCTGACGGTTATGTCAGCGGCACTGCTTGTTTTCTTAATGGGCACCGGTGAAAGCTATGTATATGTAATGGGTCATTTCCCTGCCCCCTGGGGAAATGAACTGCGGGCCGGCGAGCTGGAAGCCGGTCTGGCCCTTCTGTTCTCCATCGTAGCCCTGGGAGCCCTTCTCGGCGGTGCCCAGGAAGCATTGGACGATATCGATGATGAACGGGAAAATTTCTATTTTATTATGATCGATCTGATGATGGCTGCCAATCTGGCGCTGGTATACACAAACGATATGTTTACCGCATACGTTTTTGTGGAAATCAACACCATTGCAGCCTGCGGCCTGATCCTCGGCAAATACAAGGGCGTGACCATTGCAGCGGCAGTCCGCTATATGATCATGAGCCTGATGGGTTCCGGTATGCTGCTGTTGGGTATTTCCTTTTTCTACAGTATGACCGGACAGCTTCTGATGAGCAATATGAAGGAAGCACTGGCAGTGGCCTTTGCCAATGAACAGTTTCAGATACCGCTGGTGATCACCATTGGTATGATCTGTATCGGTCTTGCCATCAAAAGTGCCCTGTGGCCTTTTCACACATGGCTGCCTGCTGCCTACGGATATTCCACAACGATTTCAGCTGCCCTGCTGTCCAGTATTGTATCCAAGGGCTACATTATTTTACTGATGAAAGTTGTCATCCGTGTAATCGGTCTGGATAATTTCGTAAACAGCCAGATTGTCCATATATTACTGGTATTCGGTATTATCGGTATGATTATGGGATCCGTACAGGCAATCCGTCAGACCAATCTGCGAAAGATGATCGCCTATTCTTCCGTTGCGCAGATCGGTTACATCTATATGGGTATGGGCATGGGAAGTCTGGAAGGCATGGGAGCCAGCATTTATCATATTTTTGCCCATGCACTGGCAAAATCCCTGATGTTTATTGCGGCATCCGGCCTGATCAAAGCCTGCGGCAGCGCATCCATCCGGGATATGGTCGGTGCAGGATATAAAAATAAAAGTGCTGCCCTCGGTTATGTGATTGCATCCTTTTCCATGGTCGGTATCCCCGGTTTTGCGGGCTTTGCCAGCAAATTCCTGTTTGCCAAAGCCTCTCTGGCGGATATGGCCATTGCCCCGCCTGTCCTTGCCGCACTGGCTGTCAGTACCATATTGAATGCCATGTATTTTATGAAGGTGATGCTGCATCTGTATTTCCCGCTGAACAAAGAGCAGAAGGCCGCAGGTGCAACCTATCAGACCTATAAAAATACATCCATTTACGTGGCTGCCGTTGTGCTGTTAAGTGCTGCCAACATTGTGGTTGGTGTCTGCTATAAACCGATGTCCGAGATCATCTTCCACGGTCTGGAAATATTCGGTTAATGGAGGGAAAGGATACATGAATATGCAAATAATGATTTTATGCTGTGTTTTCCTTCCGATTCTTGCAGGTGTGCCGATTCTGCTGCTGCCTGCAAAGGAAGATGAGGTAAGAGACCACAGAATCGCTCTGGTTTCCCTGGTTGTCATCGCGGCGGTGATTGCTTCGGTGGCTGCCCTGCTGCTGGGATTTGCAAAGGGAAATCTTCCGTCCATGACACTGCTTCAGCTGACAGACAGATTATCCGTGGAATTCCGGCTGGATGCTCTGGGGGCGTTTTTCCTGTCCTTCATTGCCGTGGTATGGCTGCTGGCAGGGATTTTCTCTCTGGAGTATCTGCACCATGAACAGAATCGGAAACGGTTCTGGGGCTTTTATCTTTTGACTCTTTCATCCCTTCAGGGCCTGTGTTTATCCGGCAATCTGGTCACCATGTATCTGTTTTTTGAAATGATGACTCTGGTGTCCATGCCCCTGGTACTGCATACACAGACCCATGAGGCGGTTATGGCCGGTCTGAAATACCTGTTTTACTCCATGTTTGGCGCATACAGTGCCCTGTTCGGTGTCTTTGTATTCTATAGCATGGGAGAAAACTTGAGTTTTGTACCCGGCGGTATCCTGAATGCTGCCGCCTCAGCAGAACATGCAGGTCTTCTGCATCTGGCGATTTTCTGCATGATTCTGGGCTTCGGTGTAAAAGCCGGTATGTTCCCCATGCATGCATGGCTGCCCACAGCTCACCCGGTGGCACCGGCACCGGCATCTGCCGTTCTGTCCGCCATCATCGTAAAGGGCGGTGTGCTGGCCATTATCCGTTCCGTTTATTATATTGCCGGTGCAGATCTGATCCGGGGAACCTGGGTACAGTACGTCTGGCTGGGAATGGCATGCTTCACCGTATTCCTTGGCTCCATGCTGGCATACAATGAAAAAGTTTTAAAGAAACGTCTGGCCTATTCATCCGTCAGTCAGGCGTCCTATATCCTTCTGGGCCTTGCCATTCTGAATCCGGCAGCACTGACCGGATCCCTGCTGCATGTGTTATTCCATGCACTGATCAAGACAGCGCTCTTCCTCAGTGCCGGTGCGATTATCTATAAAACCGGCTGCACCAGAGTGGATCAGTTAAGGGGAATCGGGAAGGAAATGCCCGTCACCATCTGGTGTTACACCTTTGTATCCCTGGCACTGATCGGTATTCCTCCTGCCAGCGGATTTATCAGCAAATGGTATCTGGCGGTGGGTCTGCTGGACAGCGGTGTCAGCGTGATTTCATGGCTGGGTCCGGTGATTCTGCTGGTCAGCGCACTGCTGACAGCGGGTTATCTGCTGCCCATCACCATTACGGGATTCCTTCCCGGCAATGATTTTGATTACGCATCTCTGAAAAAGAAGGAACCTTCCTGGAAAATGATCGTTCCCCTTCTGGTTCTGGCAGGTGCTGCTCTGATTACCGGTATTTTCCCCGGCGGTCTGATTGAATTTCTTCAGGGCATTGCCCTTACATTGGTATAGGAGGTGGAGATTTCATGAATTCAGTATTTTTACTCATTGCCGTCTTATTTCCAATTGCCGGCTCTGTTCTGATCCCGCTTCTTCCCTTTCAGAAGAACGCACACTGGCAGATCTATGCGGAAATCATTACCCTGATCACATCGGCTCTGGCACTTTTTGTTGTGGTGAACCGACCCGATGAACTGGTCCTTTTCACCGTATCGGATACGGCACGGATTGCTTTGCAGGTGGATGGACTCAGCATGGTATTTGCCGGCCTGATTTCCATCCTGTGGCCCATTGCGGTGCTGTATTCCTTCGAATATATGGCTCATGAAGAACGTCAGAGATACTTCTTTATGTTCTATATCATGACTTTTGGCATCACATTGGGAATCGCATTTTCCGCCAATATCCTGACCATGTATTTCTTCTATGAAATGCTGACTCTGGTTACGGTACCGCTGGTTATCCATACCTTCACAAGAGATGCGGTTCTTGCCACAAGAAAATATATTTACTATTCACTGGGCGGTGCTGCCCTTGGCTTTATGGCAGTGGTATTCCTGATCCGTTACTGCGGCGGCAGCAACTTTGTTTCCGGCGGATTTCTTACGGCAGGGGCTCTGGAAAACGGCCTGAACTTTGCTCTGACCATTTATGTGCTTGCATTTATGGGCTTCAGCATCAAGGCTGCCATGTTCCCCTTCCACGGATGGCTTCCGGATGCCGGTGTAGCTCCCACTCCGGTTACTGCACTGCTGCATGCAGTGGCAGTGGTTAAGGCAGGTGCCTTTGCGGTGATCCGTCTGACCTATTACTGCTTCGGTACG
>JBJELP010000164.1:0-2388 GCA_051879215.1 Lachnospiraceae bacterium | reverse complement strand
CCTGGCAGCCCGGCTGATCCTGCAGGATACGGTGGATGAGGGAGATACGATTCTGATTGATGTGAAGGACGGAAAACTGACCGCGGAGAAGAAGGCGAAGGAAGAAGAATAACAAAAGAATCATGGCAGAATAAATAGTAAAAATAGTAAAAAAGCAGTAAAAGAAGTGATTTGTGCCCGCGGACAGCGTATATTTCAGCGATGTTCGCGGGCATAGGGAAGCTATGGGTACAGGGAGGCGCAGGGAGCCATTTGTACCCGGCGCCGTGGGTCAAGGAAGCCAAGAGGTACTCCCTGTACCCATGCGGCGGCGTAAATGCCAGGGACCTTTGACAAGGACTTTATTTCATTGTACCAAGCCGCTAGCGCGGCGGCCAGCCCCAGATACGTGAAACCACTACTTTTTCATAAAAAATAGCAGTTTTTAAATTTATGATGTATTGTTAAGTTACCACACAAAACAACCTCATACCTTTAAGAACTGCTATGATTAGTTTACCATGGATTTTTAAACTCAACAACTACATATCTGAAAATTTTTATCGTCCGCCTCCTAATGTATGGGATCTTTTTATCGAAATCACAAACTTTCATTTACAGGAGGTTCCATTATGGACAATTATTTTAATTCTTACAGAGAAATGATCTCTCTGCGTGGTCTTACTGACCACACTCTTAAAAGCTACTCTACTTATATTCGTTCTTATCTTGATTATCTTCAGAACATTCTTCAAAAATCTCCTGAGGATGTTTCCTGGCAGGAACTCCGTGATTTTATCAACTGGCTACAAGCTGACAGGGGGATTTCTGATCGTACAGTGAATACTGTCATTTCCCAACTCCGTTTCTTTACCATGTATGTCCTTCATAAACCTTGGGACGATACACAGCTGCCTATGCGGAAGTTTGATCTTTATCTTCCTTATGTTCCCTCTCCAGATGAAGTGCAGCGGTTTATTCACACGCTTCCTACTCTTAAACAGCAGGCCATGGTTGCTCTCATGTACTCTGCCGGATTACGTGTAGGCGAAGTCTGTAATCTGAAGTATTGCGATATCAAGCGTTCCTCTATGCGCATCCATATCTCTCAGGCCAAAAATCGCTCTGACCGTTATGCTATCCTCTCCAGAAAATCCCTGGACATGCTCACTGCCTATTGGTATGAGTATGGCAGACCAACGGACTGGCTGTTCCCTGCCAAATTGGATCGATCCAAGCCCTGCAAAGCCGGTGTGCTCCAGAGGCAGGTTCTGGAACATCGTAACAGACTTGGCTTAGACCCAAAACTGAACTGTCATTCTTTTCGCCATGCGTTCGGTACCCATCTTTACGAAGCCGGCACAGACTTACTTACGATTAAGGAATTACTTGGTCACAAGTCTTTGACTTCTACCGTGATCTACGTGCATCTTGCTTCCTTCTCTTCCCGGGGTATTAAAAGCCCTTTTGACCTGATGGGAGGTGATTCCCTTGAATAAGTCTTCCAAAATCCAGCAGATCTTTCTGGACTCCTATGAAACTTTTTTGGCTTCTGCTCCTCATATGTCAGGCGTACAGGAAAAAGCAGCAGCGGCTATCATGAACTGCAAATCCGGCAGCCTCGGGTGTAACATCAGTCAGTGTACTGACTGTGGACATATGGAATTTCATAACAATTCCTGCCGCAACCGCAACTGTCCGTGCTGCCAGGCTGTCCTGAAAGAAATCTGGGTGGACAAACGCAGGGCGGAAGTCATTGACTCCCCTTACTTTCATGTGGTATTTACCCTTCCTCATGAACTCAATCCTATCATTTACTGCAACCAGAAGCTCCTATATGACCTTTTGCACAGATGCAGTGCCGAAACACTTCTGGAATTGTCTGCTGACAGCAGGTGGCTGGGAGCCACACCCGGCATCATTCAGGTTCTCCATACCTGGAATCAGGAACTTAACTACCATGTCCATATGCACTGTATTATTTCCGGCGGCGGTCTTACCAAGGAGCAGAAGATACGCAAATCATCCTCAAACTTTTTCATCCCCACAGGTGTGTTGCGGGATAAGTTCAAGGGTAAATATCTGGCCCTCCTGCAGGTACTCTATGAGAAAGGCTCCCTTTCTTTTTCTTCTTCCTTCAATGATCTCCAGGATGCTTCTGTCTGGATGAAATGGAAGAACGATCTTTATGAAAAGGACTGGTGTCCCTATATCAAGGAGACCTTTAACGGGTTCGGCAATGCCATCGAATACCTTGGCAGATACACACACAAGATCGCCATCTCCAACAACCGGATTCTCGACCTGACTGATGAAGAGGTCATATTTTCTGCCAGAGGAAGAAAGCCGGGTGGTCCCAAACGACAGATCACCTTGACTCATACAGAGTTCATCCGCCGGTATCTTATG
>JBJELP010000163.1:0-2392 GCA_051879215.1 Lachnospiraceae bacterium | reverse complement strand
ATTCTCAATCAGAAAATGGACCGGAAGTAATCCTTCAATCTTATTATATCGAATGGTATTAACCTGATAAGGAAGTCTCGGTTCTTCCCCTCCCATAATCACCATATAACAGTTTGTTCCATTATTTTTATATATAATCTTTTCCCTGTCTTCCTGTTTCTTTTCTCGACTGTCCATCTGCAATTTCAGTTCCTTTCTTCCATAAGCCGCATGGCCTGGGACATGGAATACGCCTTTGCGGTTATTTTCCCGCCCAGTTCAACCGAAGTATTTCCGCCAACTGTCAAAATCAGATTTTGCAGAGGCAGCTGATACCTCTGGTTCCATACAACCTGTTTTGTTAACAGATTCTCTGTCTTTTCCAGTGTTACATGTTTTAGTACAATGACATGTTTCTCCGCTTCTTTCTGTATCTCCCCGGTATTTTCCTCTTCCGCATATAGAAGTTCCTCGCTCCATGCATTCAGAATAATCATGTCATGGAGATAAAAATCTGCAGCGATCAGGAGAAGGATACATCCCAGAATCAGCGGCATAATCAGAGATGCCTCGACGGTAAGAGACGCTTTTAACTCCACTTTTCTTTGCTTCATCCGTTTCCTCCTCCGAAAAACAGACCTGCATACGTTGTCCCCTGAAATACATGAAATATCAGTACAAAGAGATACGCAAAAAAGAGGAACGGAAGAAACGCAAATTCAGTATTTCGATTTTTCTTTCGAAGCAGAAGAAACGTTCCATACACAGCAGCTCCTGCAAATGCCAGAAATAAGATGGAAAACAGATCTGCTGCTCCCAGGCTCCATCCAATACAGGTAATCAGCAGCGCATCTGCCATGCCGAGCCGTTCTCTTGTCAGCCTGCTCAGCAGAATAAAAAACACACCTGCTGCCATTCCAATCAGGCTGTCAGCCATGTTTGTGTTCCATCTTCCATACAGGATGATGCTGGCCAATAAAAACAACGCTATTTTTTTCACCGATACCATATGGCTTCTGAAATCCTGTATCATACAAAATCCAAGTGCTGCCGCCGCCTGAAGCGATGCATACAGATTCAGACCTGCTTCAAACCGATTCATCCTTCTCCTGTTTCCTTTCTGTTTTCATATCCCTGCTCTTTTTGCACATTTGCTGCATACTCTTCTTCCTCCTGCTTCCTCCGGAGAAACCGCTTTATAATTTTTCTGAATTGCTTTACACGACTTTGATGCATGATAATGTTCTCCATACCTGCTGATATATACATAACCACCGGGATCCGGTTTGCATGACTGACAGGCATAGTAGATATGACCGTCTTCATTACGCAGCGTTTCCAGTTCCTGATATGACACCTTCTCCAGTTTTACATGGATATAACTGCAGTCCTCATATAAATGATATACACTTCCATCTTCTGTAATATAAACCCGGTCTCCCTTTTCAGATTCTGACCCCATGCTGCTGCTGTCTGCACCAATCCATTTTCTCCGTACTGCACTCTGTACGATATGGATATCCCGAAGTCCCCAGAATGGAATCCGGATATAATAAGAAACAACAACCCGGATTTCATCTGCTTTCTCTTCCAGACTGCTTTTTCCGAAATACAGTCCGCTGCTGCCGCCTCGGATCCAACAGGAATTCAGATAATCTGCGCCCAGTTCTGCAATCACATATTGTTTCAAAAATACCGTATTCAGCTGGACCGAAACGGTATTCAATCGGATTTCTTCAGGAGCCATTGACGAAACCATCTGCAGATCCGCTGCATTCTCAATTGCATTCTGCATGTTCATTTCCAGATTGAACAGAATATAAAAATAGATCATCAGCAGAAAAAACAGCAGAAACAATGACAGCGCTATGGAAGCCTCTGCTGTAATGCTTCCTTTTTTCTTCCCGTTTTTCCATGTTTCCGGATTATTCATACGCATAGTACTCCTGATGCTCCAGACAAGCCCCTTCGCCATTTCTATCATAGAAAGCCGAACCGGAAAGAAAAACTGGCTTTACATATAAACGAAATTCGGCATTTATCCCATATATGCAATCCTTCACACGAAACCCCGGATCTGTCTGCTTCATATCCCACTGGATCATATCCAGTCCGCGGTACATATTTCTTTGATAAGAATGGAAAAACAACAGAAGCATCAGATATTCTTTGTATTCAAATCCGTCTTCTTTTGAATCCCCTGTATGTTCTGTCCAGTTTTTGAAATCGACGGCCTGATCCAGTGACAGTTTCCAGTTTTCACTGGTTTTCAGAAAAGCAACCCTTCCTCCTCTCACCAGAATTCTGACATCCGAAACGGCCTCGGCATATGCCCAAGCTGCCAGAATCAGATATTCTCCCACTTTTGCGGCTGCCGGTATCCCAAGAACAGTCAGAACAGCTGTGGCTGCAA
>JBJELP010000162.1:0-37392 GCA_051879215.1 Lachnospiraceae bacterium | reverse complement strand
GTTTTTACCTGTCCGGTAATGCATACTAACGGAATACTGTCCGCATATGCTGTTGCAATACCCGTAAGCAGGTTGGTTGCGCCGGGACCGGATGTGGCAACACAAACACCTACTTTTCCTGTTGTTCTGGCTGCACCGCTGGCAGCATGTCCGGCACTCTGTTCCGTACGTACAAGTACGGAACGAATATCGGAAGCCAGCACGCTGTTAAAAAAGGGAGCGATGGCAACTCCCGGATAGCCGAAGATGGTATCAACACCTTCCGCTTCCAGACATTTTACCATAATATCTGCACCTGTCATTTGTTACTCCTCCATTTATCTCAATCTGATTTTTTATCCTGCTGCCTTTGTTTCAATCCACGCTCGATAAGATTATCGGAGTGCGATGTGCGACATAGGTTCGCGTGAATCGGTCTTTTCAAAATCCGGCAGAATGTTTCATTCCCTGTTTTTTCATGGTCTGTTCCCACCTTCCTGCAGGGAATTCGCTTTATTCGCTGAACTGTATTATAACAAACAAACATTTTTTATTACAAGATACTGATTTAATGATTTTTTTGAAAAATAAATTAAAAAACATCAATATAATAAATGCATTATTCTTCAGAGTGCAATGTCATTTCATTCTCATCTGAAACAATCCAAAGTCTCAGTTCTCCGGTCAACGGATCTGTCACCACATCGGCATGACCGCCCTGTTTCAATGTTCCTCCCAGGATGGCATTGACAAATAAAGGCTTCAGCTTATTCTGAATCACACGCTCGATTTCTCTTGCTCCGTATTCTTCCGAATATCCTTCCTGTAAAATGGCATCGGCTGCTTCCGGTGTCAGCTTCATGGAAATGCCGCGTTTCTTCAAAAAGCCCTCCAGCTGTTCACACTTCTTAACCACAATCCGCATGGCCATTTCCCGGGAAAGACGGTGGAACATCAGAATACCATTCAAACGGTTGCGAAATTCCGGTGAAAAAACCCGCTTCACTTCATCCATCATATTGGATTCCATGACAGAACGCTCGCCGAAACCAATCATTTTCCTGCCCACGGCTGACGCACCGGCATTGGAGGTCATGATCAGAATGACATGGCTGAAATCGGCTTTTCTTCCATGATTGTCGGTCAGCGTTGCATAATCCATCACCTGAAGAAGAATGTTAAAGATATCGCTGTGTGCTTTTTCAATTTCATCCAGCAAAAGCACACAATGGGGATTCTTTCGGATGGCATCCGTCAGCAGACCACCATCTTCAAATCCAACATACCCTGCCGGAGAACCGATGAGTTTTGCAACGGTATGACGTTCTGTGTATTCACTCATATCAAAACGGACAAAACTGATACCCAGTTCCGAGGCCAGAACTTTTGCAGCCTCCGTTTTTCCCACACCGGTGGGTCCGACAAATAAAAGGGATGCCACCGGTTTATGTTCTTCCACCAGCCCCAGTCTGGATACCTGTACGGCGTAAACTGCCTGACTGATTGCCTCATCCTGTCCAAAAACTTTGGATGTGATCCGTTCCTTTAAAGTAATCAGGCTGGCTTCATCTTCCTGATTCATGGTTTCTGCCGGAATCCGACAGATTCTGGAAATAGTCTGATCCACCAGATCCGTTTCAGCAATCATTTTGCCATCCGTGGTTTTGTCCTTTGCACTTTCCGGGTGCAGCTGAAGCCATGCACCGGCCTCATCCAGAAGTCCGATGGCTTTATCCGGAAGATATCGATCATTCATATACCGTGCGCTCAGTTCCGCTGCCCGTTCCATAAATCCATCTGCATAGATCACACCATGATGTTCTTCGTAACGCATACGCACACCTTCAAGTATTTTTACGCACTCCTCAATGGACGGCTCCGCAATATCCACATTCTGAAACCGGCGAATCAGCGTTTTATTCTTGGAAATGGTCCGATTGTATTCCTCATAGGTTGTGGATCCGATAAAACGAACCGCGGAATGCTCAAACCAGGGTTTCAGAAGACTGGCCGCATCCATGCTGCCGGTGGTATCTCCGGCCCCGACGATGGTATGAATTTCATCAATAAATACAATGGGTGCCTCTTCTTTGGAAATATTCTCCATGATTGACCGGATCCGGTTTTCATATTCCCCGCGGTACTGTGTTCCTGCCACAATTCCTGCCATATCCAGCATATAGATTCTGGAATTTTTCAGAGAATCCGGAACCTTTCCTTCATTGATCCGTTCTGCCAGCCCGTAGGTAATACTGGTTTTTCCCACACCGGCTTCTCCGATATGAAGGGGATTATTCTTATCCCTGCAGCATAAAATCTGAATGGTTCTTTCCAGTTCAGCCTCCCTGCCCACAAGGGGATTGTGATCCTGAACAATGTCATTCAGACAGGTCACATACTTTTTCCATTTGCCATCTGTATCTGCAGCCACCCATGATGCATCCATTTCCGGATCCTCATCTTCTGCACATTCTTCCATATCCGGACAAACAGGTTCTCTGCTGCTCTCTTCATTAAAGGCCGCCAGCAAAGAAGCAGGGCTATCTACTTCTCTGGAAAGATAATAGACTGCATAGCTTTCCTCCTGCTTCATAATGCCGCTTAAAACATGGGCCAGATCAACCTCCTTCCGGCTGCTGCTCATGGCCTGATTCATGGCATACTCCAGCACATCCTGAGTTCCATTGCTGATACTGATCTCATTTTTCACCTTCTGCGGCAGATAATTCCGGAAAAAATGATTCAGATTCTGCTCCAGCCGTTCACAATCGCCACCGCAATCTGCAACTGCACGCTGAAAAGGAATCTCTCTGCACAATGCATGAAGCAGATGTTCCGGTGTCATATATTCATTTTTCTCAAGTCCTGCCTTTATAAAGGCATCATTAATCAGCTCATTCACCTTATCGGAAAATTCCATAAAAAGGTCTCCTCCTCTCACGCTTCTGCTCTAATTCATACCCGACGACGATGCCGGCTCCGTTTCCACACGGAACGGGTATCCATCCTGTCTTGCTCTCTTCACAGCTTCTTTTGCTTTTGTAACGGCAATATCATAAATATAAGTCCCGACAACTGCGCGGGTGCCCCTGTGGATTGTATACATAATCTGAAATGCTTCCGTTTCGGTTTTATTGAAAATAGACATCAGTATTTCCACCACAAAATCCATCGGTGTAAAGTCGTCATTGTACATAACCACGTGATACATCTCCGGTTCTTTTACCTTAAATCCTGTACGGGTACGCTCCTCATACTTTATCTGTCCTGCCATATGCCCCTCCCTGCTCCGATCTGAGCTGTTCTCTATTGTCACTTTTACTTATTTATGATATGCATTTTTCATCAAAGAAAGCCACCTGAATCAAACGGGTGGCTCGTTTTCGTTATTTACTTTCCAAACAATTATTCTTCTTCCTGCCGTTCCAACCATTATAGTTTCTTCCCAGTGCAACGTCAAGCAGAGATTTACTATAAAAGTCCCGGACAGCAGCCATGTGACGAAGCATGCTTGCATGCGCAGACACATGGATATTGGACGGGTTACTCCGGATACTCATATTCAAAAGATGCCGTTTGTGTCTCAATTTCAAATAGTGTATGACCTGCTTTACGAAATCTGTAAAATGCCCGACAAGCCGTACTTTCGTGAATGGTCCGCACCATATCCCCATTCATCGGAGCTTTCAGAGCATATCCGGAACGCTCCGGCAGAACTGCTTCCAATTCCAGATTCCCCTGTACAATCCGTAATCTCCCATTCCGAATCCGATCTGCCCTCGCCCCCAGATAAGTAGCAAGCCTGTACTCCTTCCCTTTCCATACCACAGCTCCCGTAATTCCGGTAAAATGAATCCCTGCCAAAGGAATATCTGCAGCGGCAAGCATAAGGGAGCCGTCCGAAAAAAAGCACTGCGTCCAGGCATATTCTTTGGGAAACGATCGCCCACTGTCCCCTTCCCAGTACCCACAATCATTCTGAAACGTATAATTCTCCCCATTGATACATATGGTCCCGAAAACTGCATGCTGCATACTCCGGACACAATGACGGCATTCCAGAAAAGGAATCAGGGCAAACGGTCCCATAATATCATATTTTAATGGAGAAAGACAACGAAAAGACAGCGTTCCTTCCGCTGTTATGTCCGGTGTACATATGTCCAGATGAATCCCCCGTTCTCCAAACCGATTCTTTCCAATAAATATATTTTTTCCCGAACGACCATAAACATCACCGGAAAACTCCACGTTCCACGAATCCCCATCCGTTATAATCTGAATGGAGCAGGACCTCTGATGGTTGACCTGATGCACTGCCGGAATCACCGCCAGTGTCTGTGCAGGGGATTGACATTTCATATACCATCCATAGAAAAAACGATTCATTTTCTGATCTCCTCTTAGAAGCAAAATAATCCATAGGATTCCACGAATCGTAATGAATTATGCATTGAACCCGTATTTTTCTCCCTTCTCCCCCTGTTTTTGTATCATTTGAATAATCTTTATTTTTTATTTTCTATTCCCATTGTCTGTTTGTATATTTATTACGGAAAATAAACATCACTATATTCTCATTCACCAGATTCTGCAATGCCGCTTTTCTGGTTTTCTCTGTAATGGAAAAATGATTTCTTATGGAAATGCTTGCCACAGTCGGTTCCGGATAGTATAATGATGCGCAAAAACATAATACAGGAAAGAGGTTTTATTATGGACTATAAGATGCTTGTTCTCGACCTAGACGGTACTTTGACCAATTCCAGAAAAGAAGTAACAGAACCGACACGGAAAGCCCTGATTGAAATACAGGAGGCCGGTAAAATCGTTGTTCTGGCCAGCGGCCGCCCCATCAACGGTGTCCTTCCTCTGGCAAAAGAACTGGAACTGACGCGGTTCGGCGGTTACATGCTTTCTTTCAACGGAGCCCGCATCAGTCAGTGCTCCACCGGAAAGATCATCTACAACCGCACCCTTCCCGCTTCCGTCATTGGGCCTATCTTTGATATCGTGAAAGCATATCCCGGAGTCGATATCATCACCTATGATGACGAGTGCATTTATTCAGGTCTGGATATCAACCGATATGTGAAGCTGGAAGCTTCCGTCAACAAAATGGAGATCGTCCCTGTGGATGATTTTGTATCCCATCTGACATTCCCGGTCAACAAGCTTCTGATTCCCGGTGAACCTGACGTTCTGAAAGAAATTCAGAAAAAGCTGCAGGGGCAGTTCCGCAGCCTGCTGAATATCTATTTTTCCGAACCTTACTTCCTGGAAATCATGCCTCAGAACATCGACAAAGCCTATTCCCTGCAGAAACTGCTCAATAATCTGGGACTGACAGCAGACTCCATGATCTGCTGCGGCGACGGCTACAACGATATTTCCATGATTGAATATGCAGGTCTTGGGGTTGCCATGAAAAATGCTCAGCCCATCGTTAAGGATACTGCCGATTTCATTACAAAATCAAACGATGAAGACGGAATCCTTCATGTAATCAATACCTTTATGCGCTGACAGAAATATCACTGAATCCCCATGCAGAAATATTTCTTAACTGTATGCAAAAACCCGGAATACGTATGATTCCGGGTTTTCTGTTTTATACTCTCCTGCGGTCAAATCCCAGATATCTGGTTCCCTGGAAATTCAGTTTTCCATAATCGCCTTCAACCAGCATCCCATATTCACTTCCACTAACAATAAACTCCATTCTGTCACCGCTTTCCACCTGAAATGTCACATAATAGGTGGTGGAAGAAGTGTTGGTGAATCCATGGGCACCGGTTTCATCCCCTGCATTTGCATGCTGATGATGGGATACATCCAGCCGTTTCGATATCACTTTTGCATCAACGGTCAGCCTCGGAGAATGGTTGTTCTTATTCCACTCACCCACTCCCTTCACCAAAGTGAAGATAATCACACCAAAAACGGTAAAAAACATTATAAAAAATATAATTTCAAATAATCCACTTGCATAAAAAAAGCCCATCGTTTTCTCCTTTGTATGTTTGCATGATGTTGGGGGCAAAAGACTTTGGGACCCTGGTATCATCAGTATATCGGTATGATAACAATATGTCAATTTTATATAGTCAGTAGCGATTCTTTTGTTTATGCAGCTAAGAAAACACGATGTTTTCGTGAAATAAAAAAAAGACCATCAGAATAGTATTCAGAGAATCTCCTTACTATTCCGATGGCCGCTTTACATTATTTATCTGCGATTCAGTTCGTAAACTGCTACGGTTCCTCCAACTTCGCAGGCAGCCATAAGCAGTGCTTTCTTTGTCGGACTTTCGCTGGCCGGTACAAATTTCAGACCCTCAGGTGAATCATCCACTGCTGTATCCGTGGAAAAATCACGTGAATTGATGTAATTTACGTAGGTGACGCCGGCCGGACTAGTGATGTCATAAACCATCACACCACCGATACGTTCCAATGTAATGAAAGCATATGTTTTGCCGTTTATTTTACCGGTCGTAACGGTTTCAGCCTCGGGACCTTTTTTGCCGGAGCGGTCATCAATGGTCAGGTCATCATTGGAACAGTTAAAATAATCGGGTAAATATGCTGCGGTTTTTGCTTCAAAATCATTTTTGCTGTCAAAGCATTCTTTCAGGCCGTCACCGCTTACCTGGAACATGGTGAAAGAGCGTCCTCCAAAGAGATAATCACAATCTGCATCCAGTCCATCATAGTCATCAGTATCAAAAAATACCACTTTTCCTTTCAGGTTGGAATTGTCCGCTGTTATTTTTCCAGTGGGAGACGTTTTATTTTTCCCGAAATTGCGTTCATCTTCATTCAGATATGTGCCCCATTCTCTGGAATCTCCTTCATTGGCAGTCAGCAGATAGTCTGTGCCATGAATACTTACCAGTGCAATGCCATCAGGCATACGGATTCCCCGGAGAGAATCATATGTCTGAGGATTATATTCCTCATCTTTCTTATCGATATCCACTGCGATTTCAGAATAATCTTCAAATCCGGCAGAATAAATATCTGTAAAGCTGCCTGACGCCAGGTCCAGTACAGCAATTGCATTTGCTTCCTGCAGTGAAACGTACGCCGTACTGTTATTGCATGCAATATATTCCGGTTCCAGATCTTTGGATGGTGCTGTATTTTTCTTCAGAACAATATTTTTATCAACCAGTTTCGCCCGTGCCTCTTCACTGTCAAAGGCAGTAAAATCTGCAGTAACAGCAGAATATCCATTTGTTTTTATGATCGTAACCGTTCCGGCGGGATCAATTGCATTGTCACCATATCCTTCTCTCGGTTCTCCTTCGTTTGCTGTCAGAATTCGATTTCCATTGGGCGTAAATGTAATCATATCCGGCTGTACACCGGTTTCAACAGCTGTGATAAATGTAAGGGAACCATCGCGATTGCAGCTGAAAATCGCTGCTCGGCCATTTTCTGCATATCCTTCTGCCTGAATTGCTGCTGCCAGCAGTTTTCCATTCGGTGATACTGCCACAGATGTCATATCACCGTATGTAAATCCCTCATCTTCAACCAGTGCTTTCACATCAATGTCCTGACCGCTCAGCGAAAAACCGGACCCGCAGGAATCCATGTTTTCCATGGAAATCGCAGTAAGCACGCCTTTCTGTCCATTGACAGCATAGGCATAGCCATTTTTTTTGTTATAATCTACGATTTCCATAACACCGCCGTCCGCATTGGTCATACCACTGTCGTATCTTCCAACCTGATTCAGCTTCAGGGAAGCAGTTTCATTTTCAAAACCTGCTGCCTGAGCAGACTGTTGTGTACAGGGATTTTTCTTCGCAGCCTGTACCCCCGGAGCAAAACCTGCTGCCATTACAAATGCCAGTGTCAATGCACTCATTCGCCGAAATAATTTACTTTTCATGATTTGATTCCTTTCCTGATTCCTTTCACTTTTTTGAATCTGTTTGCAATTATACTGTTTTGTTATAAAGGCATCTATCATAAACCGGTAAATTATTTGTAAAAACAAATTGTAAAATCAAGTTTTTTATACCATTTTCTATTCCAGGTCTATTTTCCACCTTCTCTTCGTTTCAGAAAGATCAGCATCAGAAACAATTCTGCACTGATGGCTGCAGCCGTGACATAAGGAAGCGGAACCAGATGATTCCCGAACCTGTATGACTGATAGATGGGCAGCGTCGTATAGGCAGACATCAACTGCGCCGGTGCCAAAGCCTGTACCTTGTCAATCAGGGAAAATGCACATTCCCAGAACTGAAATTTTTCCATTGGCTGTCCTGTAAGTACAAGCAGCACCAGATTGAACGGCATGGATAAACGCAGCGGCAATATGCTGGAAGTACAGCATATAAAGAGAGCAAATACCAATGTACCGAAATAACTGAATGCACATTGCACCAGATAATACCGGAACCAGCTGAACCCGTAAAAAGTCGGTGAACAGGATACGAGCAGTGCGGTACAGCTTCCACCCTGAAGGGTATAGGTCAGAGCAACAGCAATCAGCATGACAAACTGAAAAAGAAACCAGAGTCCGGTCGTTACCAGAAAAACAAGTCCAAGTTTTGTTCTTAATAATCGGGATCGCCCATGTTTTGCTGTCCGCAGTACAGGACCCATGGAAAAGGTCTTTTCCTGTGAAAACAGATTTCCCAGCACCACAAGCAAAGCCATTCCCAATGTATAAGGAAGAAACTGCATCACACTGCATAGTACATCCCATCCAAGGCTGTATCCAACGACAGGTTTGAAATCGGAGAATCGTCTGTGGATCATGTTTTCATATTCTTTGCTCTGTTCTTCCGTATATCCCCGTTCTTTCAGATCATTTTTTTCAATAATAAAAGCAGTCGGATTTTCTGCCAGCGGAATGTAGGAATAAAATATGTCCGTATATTTATTCATCCAACTGGAATTCAATGCCTGTTCCTGCAGGATCAGATAATCATATTCCGGATTATACGGATCTGCCAGAATCTGTTCCGGTGTTTCTGTTATCTGGAACCCTTCAGCCTTCTTTTGTTTGATGACCATTTTCAGTTCTTCATCGGAAACACGATTTTCATCTACAAATATTTTATACTCCTGTTTTACGGAAGCAATCCATTCATCATCGACAACTGCCGGTTTCTGAGACATGCAGATGCTGCGGTAATCTTTGTTCGCCCAAAAATATTCCTGACTGACTCCGCAGAAGGTATCAAAAGCACCGGTAAATGCAAGATATACATAAAGTGCCGCCAGCACCAGAACTGCAGCTGTTATTAACTTTTTCTGGTGCAGCAGTTTATTGATTTCATATTTTATCATAATGAATTCCGGATCTCCTTCCTTCTGTTTTTCTTTTCGTATCCTGTTCCTTCTGCCTGAGAAAGCTGAATGCTTCTTCTCCAAACGAATCTGCATTTTTGAAAATGCGATTCAGAATCCCAATTGAAAAAATCAATATGAGCATTACCTCGGCCAGTGCAATCAGCCAATAAGGAATCCACAGATTCCCGCAATGCAGAAGGTGGAGCCCGCTCCACAGCCAGCGATTATCCATCAGGCAGGGAAGATACATTGACAATACAGGATGCTTTATCATAGATGCCATTAGCAAAGGCAGTACCATGAACCCTCCCATACATGTAAATGATTGCTGCGTACTGCGGCAATGGAAAGCAATCAGAAAAATCACCAACGCAGATACCTGACTGGCAAAGAATCCGCACAGCAGAATCACCGCCAGAAATATGCCCATGTTCCAGCTGTAAGGACAGTAATTTTGCTGAAAATCAATAACAAGACATTTCAAATTGCCCCATCCGCAGAAACAGCCTGCTGAAACTGCATAAATGATATTGGAAATCAGCCAGATGATCAAAGCACTGGTCTGACAGACAATCCACTTGGATTGTAATAACACACGACGCCCATGTCTGGATGCTGCCTGAATACCCGAAATATGATTTTCTTTTTCGCCGGAAAATAAATCAACGCATATCAGAATCATGAAAACAAGGAAACCCAGAGCGATCAGATACTGATTGCTCATAATACCTGCTGCAGGGGATGTGCCAAAAAACAGATTTCCCTGCCGAAAGGATTCCAGCAGATTTTTGTATGCATGAACTGCTGTATTTCCGTATACTGCAGTCTGCTGAACCATCAGATCCTCTAATCGTTCCGCAAAATAACAAAATTCATAGACATAATAAACAGCTTGTTGTTCTGTATCTGCATTCCAGTAATCTTCAATGGATGTGCAGGGTGTTGGCCATAGTTTCTGATAGGTTTCATTCACCGAAGCAATCCAGGTTTCATCCATCCAGCCTCCCATGGAATTGCAGATCTGATTGAACAGACGTGAATCTTCCGTAGCTTTTTGTATGGGGATTACAAATTGCAGCAGGCATATCAAAGTAAATACACAGATGATTACGGGTCTGCTCCATATTTTATTCATTTCTGACCGTATTACTTTTTGCATACAATGTCCTTTCCGCAATATGCAATATATGCATCTTCCAGTTCCGCCGAAACCGGAACAGCACCTTCCGGTATCCGATCCGGACAGACCATACGCATCAGAATTCCATTTTCTGTCGGCTGCATATTGGAAACCAGATACTGTTCTCTGTATTTTTCTGCTTCTGCATCGGATACAAGAAGGCTGCAGACCTGACCGGAGAGTGGTTCCAGAATTTTATCAATGGTATCATAAGCAACCACCTGACCGGATTTAAGCAGAATCACTTTCGATGCAATATGCTCCACATCTGTTACAATATGGGTAGAGAGGATCACCAGACAATCCTTTGCAAGTCCGGCTATCATCGTTCGAAAACGAATTCGTTCCTGTGGATCCAGACCTGCAGTCGGTTCATCCAGAATCAGAATTTTCGGATCATTAAGCAATGCCTGTGCAATGCCGACCCGCTGAATCATTCCGCCGGAATAGGCAGATAATCGTTTCTTTCGTTCTTCATACAGACCGACTTTTCTCAATAATTCTGCTGTTTTTACTTTTGCATCTGCTTTTGAAAGTCCTTTTAATGCAGCAATGTACAGGAGATATTTCTCTGCACTGAACCAGGGATAATATCCCACTTTCTGAGGAAGATAACCAAGAACATTCCGGTATGCTTCCCCCATATCAGCAATGTTTTCACCGTCCAGATATACACCTCCCGCATCCGGACGGATCAGATCACACATCAGACGAATCAATGTGGTTTTCCCTGCCCCATTCGGACCAAGAAGACCGATGATTCCCGGTGTCAATTCCAGATTAATGTGATCCGTAACACATTTCGATCCATAACATTTTGTCAGATCAGTAATTGTAAGCTTCATATTCCATTCTCCTGTTTTTCAATTCATTGATTTGTGAAACCAGACCCGCAGCAAGCACCAGAAAAAGGATGCACAGAAAAAGAAAACCATATTTCAGAATCTGTTCCAGAAGCATCCCTGTACAAATTGCGGCAACCAGATAAATACTCATTAGTGAAGCATCTGCATCAGCCGAATGGTTCGCCCAAAGCAATGCAAAAAAAGTACCGGAACAACCTGGCAAAACTGCTGCCAGAAGAAAACTGATTCCCATATGATTCATGTATGCCCCTGGAAGTGCTGTCATCAGATACACACCCAATGTGAATCCACATAAACAGAATATTCTGGCCAGATACAGCTGTGTAAAACTGTATCTGCAGCACTTTTCGATTTCCGCCAGATAGGCAGAATAGAAAAATAACAGATGCCAAAGATAGGGAAGCAGTGACGCAGCGCTCAGAATACCTGTGAGTTTCAGTGCTTCTATGGGTGGCAGCATAACAGCAAAAACACCCTGAACAACAATAACGCATACCGATAACAGATATACTGTTAATGGAAGGGATCCTGCCTGAAGTCTGATCAACGGTATCAGGTGGTTCTGATTGGTTATCTCAGGAAGGGAATTGATACAGCGTTCGACCATTTCCTCTGAAGGCTTCCGGTTCCCGGTTCTCAAAAATCGAATCAATTCTTTTTCCGTCATAATTTTTCCTCCATTCGTTTTCTGCAAGACGCAAGTCCACGTTGTACACGTGATTTCACAGTCGGTATCGGGACCGATAAGATCTGAGATATTTCCCGATAGGATAATCCCTGCAGATAATACAGGACAATACATTCACGCTGTTCCGACGGCAATTGCGCCAGAAGCTGCTGTGCATCCAGTTTTTCTTCTGTCAGAGATAACATGTCCGGTGCAGGAAGCTGCTCAGACAGTTCCTCCTCCTGTTTCACTTTTCGATAATAATCTACAACTGTATTATGTGCGATGCGATAAAGATATGCAGAAAATGGGGCACCGGGACGATAGGAATGTATCGATTTTGTCAGTTTCACAAAAACATCCTGGGTCAGATCTTCGGCAAGAACATTATCCATCACACGATAATAGACATATGTATATATTTTTTCATAATACATCCGAACCAGCGCTTCCAGTGCGCGGCGGCTGCCATGCACTGCGCGGCTGATCAGCAGAAATTCTTTCATAAACAGGTACCTCTTTTACTATTCTGCAAATGTTATAACGTATGAAGAAGGAAAATGGATGCACATTTTTCAAATTTTTTTTCAGGAAAACAGAGAGGGACAAAAAAAGCCGCCGGATAACTCCGGCAGCTCGATTATATTCCTACATTTCCACTGTTCATACCTTTTTCTTCCATTTCCAACGGAAGCCAGTCGAGTACTCGCTTAATTGTTCGATTCCAGAAATCCCATTCATGGGCACCTTCGCTTTCTTTCAGTACTGCATCGACACCATGTTCATCAAGAAACTGCTTGAAATCTCTGTTGGCTGCAAGCAGAGAATCCTCCAGTCCGCATGCCATATAGATTTTCGGAAATTCTGCACCTTCTGCTTTCAGTTTTTTCACAAGATACCTGGGATTCTTGTCGCCATTAACGGTTGCTTCCAGATTCCCGAAAATACTTTCTGCAAAATTTCTGGAATCCAGAAAAAACGGAACATCATCTGTACGCTTATCAATGTCATCAATAATCAGTGCACTGGATAATGCCGCAATACATCCAAAGGTATCGTGATACTTTAATCCATTCCGAAGTGCACCATACCCTCCCATTGACAGTCCGCCAATGAAGGTATCCTCTCTCTTTCGGGAAAGTGGAAACATCTTTCTTGTGATTTCCACCAGTTCTTCTCCGATAAATTTACCGTAGTGATCCTCTCCTTTTTCCTGATCCACATAAAACTTATTATCTGCAGACGGCATAACAACCGCCAGATTCTTTTCTTCTGCCCAACGCTGAATACAGGTACCTGATACCCAGTCTGTATAATTTCCAAATACACCATGCAGAAGATACAAGGTTTTATACGGCTTTTCCTCTCGTTTCGGCATTCCCGGAAATGTCATCTTATCCACCGGTAAAATAACCTGCATGGGGACAGTTCTCATTAACGATTGTGAAAAAAAATTCACCTGAATTAATGCCATATTCTTTCCTCCATTTATTCTTTCAGTCTGTTTCATTTTTTACTGTTTGGTTTGTACATCAGATTGCGAAGTATACGAAGATTATTCGTCATTATACTATGACGAAAGTCACAGTTTCTGGCAGGATTACTTCGCCTGTGATTATGGAATGAGCGACATCCTGGAGGACCGGACGACCTGCTTTGAAGAAATCCCTCGCTCAATAACTCTAAAATACTATTACAGGAATAAGTGCGGTAAATCAGGTTTGAAGTTCCTTCACCATCCGTTTGCCCTGCCGCATACACACAATTTTTATTCTTTTTTGCTCTGACGAATGATCTTTTCTATTCTTCCGGTGCCAATCGATCTCTTTCTTCCAGAATACTGAGTATATTCACATAATTACTCTCGCTTGCGTGTTTTGAACTGGAAACACTTTGCTGATTCTTGATCGCTTTTGCCGATTTTGCAATGGGCTGAAGGGTGCCAACACCTGCAACACAGCCTCCCGGACACGCCATACCTTCCAGAAGATACCCATTATACTTACCTGCCTTTGCCTTTTGAAGCAGTTTTCTGCAATTATCCAATCCCTCTGCTTTCTCCATTTTGATTTCAAATTCCGGATAATGCTCCGTTATATATGCTGCAACTGCATTTGCCACTCCACCACTGACTGCAAAACCTCTTCCATCCGCACTTGCTCCATGCATACTTTCTACTTCCGGAAGCTGAGCAAAATCTACATTTTTTGCCTCAAACATTCCCATCACTTCCTCAAATGTAAGAACAAAATCTATATCACTGCGAATACTTTTCCTGCTGGCTTCCAGTTTTTTGGCTGAACAGGGCCCTATAAAAGCAACTTTACTGCCGGGATGAACTTTTTTAATCAACCGCCCTGTCAAAACCATCGGTGTCAATGCCATGGAAATACATTTAGCCTCGTTTGGAAATAACTTTTTTGCCATCATTGACCATGCCGGACAGCAGGATGTTGCCATAAAAGGAATTTCCCCGGGTACTTCCCGTATAAAATCATTTGCTTCTTCTATCGTACAAAGATCTGCCCCAATGGCCACCTCTATCACATCTTTAAAACCCAGAGCTTGAAAAGCGGACCGTATTTTATTCGATGTCAATCCCGGTCCAAACTGTCCTGTCACAGCCGGTGCAATGGCAGCATAGACGGGAGTATCACTGCGTATTGCCTGAATTGTCTGAAAAATCTGTGCCTTGTCTGCTATTGCTCCAAAAGGACACTCCGCAAGGCACTGTCCACAGGAAACACATTTCTCCTGATCAATTTCAGCACAACCCATTTCATCGCTGCTGATTGCTTTCATTCCACATACTTTTGCACAAAGTCGCTCCAATCTCACAATCGCTCCATAAGGGCAGGCATCCTTACATTTTCCACATTTTATACATTTTTCCGGATCAATATAAGATTTTCCTTTTATATTCGTTATTGCTTCCTTGGGACAAACCTCCATACACGGATGGGCAAGGCATCCCTGACAGCAATCAGTTACCCGCATTACATTATCGGGACATTTATTACAAGCAAACTTTATAATGTTGATCAAGGGAGGCTGATAGTATTTTTCCGGCTTAACACACTCTTCTGCACCATATGTAACAGAATTATATTCATCAAAACTTCTCAAATTCAATCCCATGGCCAAACGAACCCTTTCACGCACGATGGCCCTTTCTAAAAACGCACTTTCCCGATAAGTAGAAGCCACACCAGGAATGACATTGTAGGGAATCTGATGCATCTGAGAAAGATCACCATCCTTATATTCATAAGAAAGTCTGGCAACTTCTGCGTACACTCTTTTCCTTATATCATTCACATTCGTATAAATTCCTCTCATCTTTTATCTCCTCGTTGACAATATTTTTTCTTTCTATGTAAAAAATCCATTCACATATCTCTGTAAAAGGGTTTCTTATCCGATTTTTTTCTAATTTGCTTCTTTAAAATCCCAAAGCATATAACCGCCTGGGAATAAAAATCGAAAACGTTTTTCTTTGCGTTCCTTTTATACCATAGAATTTTTTCCCCGTCAACACAATCGGCCGGCTCTGCAATTTCTTTCATTTCACCTGCTCTTACACACCTCAGCCACTCCTTCCTCTTTTTCTTTCAAGAATGATGCTCTTTCTGCCAACACTTGATAATACATATCTGACGGGTTTGAGCAAGAAAAATCATGCATCAGCTTACCAATATCTGTACCATCCCGGTATGTTCCATTTACATACAGGATATGCGATCCATCCTCAAATGATTTCCCTGTTGTCAGATTCATTCGTTCAATCTTGTATACAGGATCTCCCTGCCCCCAGATATCATTCTCTGTGATAAAAATAACGTATGAATCCGGAAGTTCATCGAATTTATGTCCTGCATGCAGATTATCGACATCAATCATACCTGAATGATATCTGGCACGGTGTGGGTCTGCTCCATAATCACTTCTTTGGATTTCAATATCATAAACCAAAAAGACCATCAGAAAAGTATAGTGAGAACCATTCTCCTTACTTTATTGATGGTCAGATTTTTGATTTGATTAAATGCCCTTCCGGGCTCATACTTCATTTACACCATGACTTACAGCAGCCCAGTATTTATGCGGGCTACTGAAGCCGTTTTTGCATATAATTATCTGAATATTCTGATAATAAGCATTTTTCGACCTTTTTTGAGTTGGGCTCTTTTTCTTCTATTTATATAGAAATTGTATTTATATAATCCATTACCTTTAGTCTACCATATCTGCCAGCGATCCACAAGATAATAATTATTCCAGACCATTTTTATCAAACATCACTCGCCATTCCTTCAATCACCCTTCCAACCGTTCCCCCCTTAAACCTTGGAAACCTCCTTTACTTGTGATATGGTTCTCCATCTACAGAAGAAATGATATGGTCAATCATTTACCATCAAAAAAGCCACCGAAATACATTCGATGGCTTCCTTTATTGATTCACGATTTATACTGTTAATTTATACTGGTACTATGCCTGAAGCTCCTTTGCCAGCTCCTCAACTTCTTCAACTGAAATATTTGCAGCCTGTGCAATCTCTTCTTTCGTTAGTTTCCTCATATTCAACAAGTTTTCCGCAAATTCATAACGTTCTTCCTGCACTGCATCTCTCATCATTTTATCCATGATCTTACACATCTCAGCCACTCCTTCCTCTTTTTCCTTTAAGAATGATGCTCTTTCTGCCAATACTTTATAATACATATCTGATGGATTTGAACAAGAAAAATCGTGCATCAGCTTACCAATATCTGTGCCATCCCGGTATGTTCCATTTACATACAGGATATGCGATCCATCCTCAAATGGTTTCCCTGTTGTCAGATTCATTCGTTCGATCTGGTATACAGGATCTCCCTGACCCCAGATGTCATTCTCTGTGATAAAAATAACGTATGAATCCGGTAGTTCATCGAATTTCTGTCCTGCATGCAAATTATCGACATCAATCATACCGGAATGATATCTGGCACGGTGTGGGTCTGCTCCATAATCACTTCTTTGGATTTCAATATCATACTTCTTTCCCTGTGAATCCGTTGCATACACATCCAGGCAGATCGAACGGCCTTCCAGATGCCGTATTGTCACCTGTGATTTCGTTTTCTCAACTCTGAGATCTGGTTTGTTCATCAGAATCCGTAAAACAAATTCCGTACAGGGAATGTTCTCGTCAAAAAATCTCGTCATATACGTGTCATCAAACAAACAGAAACTTTGAAGATTCTCAATATTCTCCTGTCTGATCTGCTCTTCTGTCTTCTTCTTTCTGATTGTGCTCACCACACCACCTGCTTTCTTCTGATTTTAATGTACCACAAAAAGTTTCATTAGGCAAATATACTTTTGCATTTTTGTACTTATTTTATCTCGTGTTACTATTTATATCATATTGTATTAATATTTGCAATATATAACCAGAAGTAAATGAATTATTTTTTTACCTTTTTAACTTTTTGAAACTGCTTTACCTTATCATTATGATATTCACTGCCAGATTATACAGTTTAAAGATCAGGTTTCATCTTGAAAGCACTTTTTCCAAAACAAAAAGACCATCAGAAAAGCATAGTGAGAAGCATTCTCCTTACTTTATTGATGGTCAGATTTTTAATTTGATAAAATGCCCTGGCGGGCTATTTCCCCTTTTACACGAATAATCGTTCGGATTTGTTGGAGTGGATGTTCGGTGCATCAATGCCCTGGCGGGCTCATACCTCATTTACACCCTGACCCACAGCAGCCCAGTATTTATGCGGGCTATTGAAGCCGTTTTTGCATATAATTATCTGAATATTCTGATAATAAGCATTTTTCGACCATTTTTATGAGTTGGGCCCTTTTTATTCTATTTATATAGTTTTTTTCTGTATAACTCCTTACCATTAGTCTACCATATCTGCCAGCGATCCACAAGATAATAATTATTCCAGACCGTTTTTATCAAAGGTCGCTCGCCATCCCTTCAATCACCCTTCCACCGTTTCTCCCCTTAAACCTTGGAGACCTCATTTACTTGTGATATGGTTCTCCTGCATTGATCTTAAATGTCCGGTAAATCTGTTCCAGAAGCACCACACGCATCAGCTGGTGCGGAAATGTCATGGGAGAGAAACTCAGTTTGAAATCTGCGCATTTCAATACGGCATCGGAGAGTCCCAGGGATCCGCCGATTACAAATATGATATGGCTTTTTCCGTTCAGGGTGATCTGGTTTATTTTTGCCGCCAGTTTTTCGGAGGATAATTCTGTTCCGTCAATGGCAAGAGCAATGATATAGGCGTCTTCTTTCATTGCTGCCAGAAGACGTTCTCCTTCTTTTTCTTTGATCTGCCGGTTGATTGCTTCCGGTGCTTTGTCCGGTGTTTTTTCATCAGACACTTCAATAATTTCCAGCTTACAGTATCGGCTCAGTCGCTTGGAGTATTCGTCAATGGCAGCATTAAAGTATTTTTCTTTGATTTTCCCCACAGTTAATAAGGTAATTTTCATTGTCTTCTCCATTTTCTATTCGCTGTTTCTTACACGGAATCATATCATATATAGTTATTTATCGCTGTTTTTTCTCTTTTTCTTTGCTCTTACTGCTGTCTTCTGCTTCCTGTTCTGCAATGTAGGAGAAGCATTCATCGAGGTATATTTTATGTGCTACTGCGACAATGGTGTTTTTCATCAGGGTTTTCTCTTTGAAATCAGAGAGATTTCCTGATATGTGGCTTTTTTCATCTCCTTCGCCGGAGCTGTAAGCGGATTTCACTTCAGCGGTCGATTCCATTCCAAATACCCGGTGCAGTGCTGTTTCAAATTCTTTGCAGAAATATGTGTACGCCGTTTTGCAATCAAAGTTTTCATTTTCATTCTGGATTTTCAGCATAATCTGAATTTCTTCTAATGATAAGACCGTTTTTGCGACTGCAATAATCATAATATTGGCGATCTGATCACGGTAATATTGTTTCTTTACAGGGTTGGCAATCATTTTCTTCTTGACATAATTGCTGATCATGGAAGAAGTGATGTTAATGCTTTTGAAAGCAGATAAACTTCCTGATGTAAATTTAGCTGCCTGTTCCAGAAATAAACCCACGTCGGGTATTTCGGAATAAGAGGGCATATGAAAATCATTAAGAACCAGGGTCATTTTTTCCTGAAATCTGGAATCCATTTTTATTTCCTTTCAAATCATTTCGAAACGGGATTTTTCTATTTCAAATCTGTACGCATACAAATCTGTTAGCATTTTGCGGAGTGTTTTCATGCTTGAAATATTATATCAAACCTCTTTCATTGTTTCAATATGGATTGATAAGTTTTTCAAAAACTCTTGACAGGGTTTGTAGTAAGTTCTATAATACCATTATATAAGTTTTTAAAAAACCGATTAATCTTTATTATATAGGAGGTAACAGATATGAGTAATTCCAAAACCAATCATATTTCCGTTCTGCACAGGTCATCAAGCTGTTCCGTTCTTTCCCGTTTTCACATAAAAGATTTCTGGAGTACAATCACCCATTTTATTGGGTTTGTGGCTTCTATTTTACTGACACCTGTTATGCTGGTTCATGCTTCTTCCCGCCATGCGGATTCGATTACACTGATCTGTCTCAGCATTTTTATGGTTAGTATGATCCTGCTGTATGGGGCCAGCAGTGCTTACCATGCTTTTGATCTGGGGCAGGAACGGAATAAGATTTTAAAGAAAATTGATCATCTGATGATTTTTGTTTTGATTGCCGGTTCCTATACTCCGATTTGTATGTGTGTCCTGCCGGCTTCCAGCGGTATTCCGCTTCTGATTGCTGTATGGGGAATTGCAGTGATCGGTATGGTGATCAAACTGTTCTGGATTTTCTGTCCGAAATGGTTTTCTTCTTTGCTTTATATTGCCATGGGATGGTCCTGTATCGTCTGTATCCCTGCTTTATATCAGATACTTCCTCGCCCGGCTTTTCTGCTGCTGCTCAGCGGCGGCCTGTTCTATACCGTCGGCGGTGTGCTGTATGCGTTGAAACTGGAGGCATTGAATGAACGATTTCAGGAGTTTGGATCCCACGAGATCTTCCATGTATTTGTAATGGTTGGAAATCTGTGTCATTTTCTTATGATGTTTTTATATATCTAGAACTCCAATACACCATTCAAAATCTGATTTAGAAAAGCTGCTATATTTACGAAATAATCGCAAATACAGCAGCTTTTTTCACTTCACATTTCTTTTACCATATTTCATTTTCAATATTATTTCTATCGAATACCTCTTCCGCTAACTATTACTTTTATTCCACCATTTCTTCCGTAATCTCAAACTCTGCATAGTAAACCTCCTTGTCATAATCACCGGTTTCCCGGAAATCCATGATTTCCTTTCCGATCCGGTATTTGCCGACGGGAAGTTTTCCGTATAACCATTCCCAGTCAACTTCCCATTCAGAAGTACTGTTTTCCGGAATCAGCCATGCTTCCATCGTCCATCCGATATTGTCTTTGATAACGTAATCAACCTCTTTCCAGCCATTCTCCTGTGTCCAGTTTTCGACGATATACCAGCTTCCTGTGTTCAGTTCTCCTGTAGGGTTTCCTTCGGATTGTGTACACCGGATTGTGAGGCCGGTGGGAGTGATATCTTCGGCTTCCAGGGTGATGCCCCAGTCTTGCTGAAGGGTTACAAATTCCGGCGGCATGTAAGAGGAAAGCAGCCTCTCCTGTTCGGATAATGCCAGCCAGTTTAAGGTTGCTTCTGATAATTCTGATTTCAGATATTTTTTACCGTTGTATTCAACTGTATCATCCGCTGTCATCTGGTTGCTTTCACCTGCATTGTCTTTGTTCTCTGTGCTGTTTTCTGCTTTGGTTTTCCCAGTCTCTGCAGCGTCCGGTCTCCTCCATTCACCGGTTTCCGCATCCTTTACCAGAACAAGCTCGTATCCCTGATCCGGTCTTGCGAAGTAGATTTCCGTATCCTCCGGATCCAGTTCCAATTTGAAATCCTGCTTTGCACCAAATGAACTGTTCGATCCGCCGAATGTGGAGTAGAAAGTAAGATAATGAGGTTTCAATCCGCCGCCATTGTCTTTAAAGCCTCTGATATAGCCCATGGAGGATGCAATTCCTGCCGTGAATGTCATTTCAGTTCCGTCTTCTGATATGGAAAAATCTGCCAGGAATACATCTGTTCTTTTCCGAAAACCGGTACCGGCCAGATAGAAAGACGCAAGCACGAGAAGCACTGCAATTGCAGCAATTATTTTCTTTTTCAGAGTCAACATAACACCTCATTTCATTAAAGTCGTTTCAATGATTTCTTCTGTTTTCATTGTAGCATGCGGATGCTTTCTATAAAATACATTTTGTACAATCTTAATATAAACTTTAACTTTCTTTCTATCTGTATATTTAAGAATCATGAAACGTATATCACACAAAAGAGCTGCTGCACAAATTTTTCAGGTATTTGTGCAGCAGCTCTTTTACATTTGATACGAACGGAAAATCAGCGCCGTATTTGAATTACGGAGCGTATAACCTTTTTCAAAGCATCAGATATATTAATTCTCCTCTGCGGCTTCGTCAATTGCTTTTCCGATGTCAGAACGCATATATTTGTTATCAAACTGGATCCATGTGGTTGCGGAGTATGCGTTCAGTCTGGCCTGTTTCAGGTTGCAGCCCTTTGCCACAACGCCCAGTACACGTCCGCCGTTTGTAACGATTTCATTCTTTTCATTGAATTTGGTTCCTGCATGGAATACATAGTAGCCGTCAAGGTCATCCAGTTCATCCAGACCGGTGATGGGAAGTCCTTTTTCATAGGATACGGGATATCCTTCGGATGCCAGTACAACACAGACTGCTGCATTGTCTTCAAATTCCAGATTAATCTTATCCAGGGTACCGTCGATACATGCTTCCATTACATCAATAATGTCATTTTTCATGCGGGGGATGACAACCTGTGCTTCGGGGTCACCGAATCGTGCGTTGTATTCCAGGACACGGGGACCCTTAGGTGTCAGCATCAGTCCGAAGAAAATGATTCCCTTGAAGGGTCTGCCTTCTTCCTTCATGGCATCCACGGTTGCCTGATAGATATATTTCTTACAGAATTCGTCCACTTCCGGTGTATAGAAAGGGCTGGGAGAGAATGTACCCATACCGCCGGTGTTCAGGCCCTGGTCGCCGTCCAGTGCTCTCTTATGATCCTGTGCGGAGGTCATGATTCGGATGGTATTTCCGTCTACAAAGGAAAGAACGGATACTTCACGGCCGGTCATGAATTCTTCAATAACCATGGTATTTCCGGCACTGCCGAATTTTTTATCGGTCATGATAGTATTTACACCGTCAATGGCTTCTTCCAGTGTATTGCAGATCAGAACACCTTTTCCCAGTGCAAGGCCGTCTGCTTTCAGTACGATGGGGAAATCATTTTCCTTTTTCAGGTATTCGATTGCTTTTTCTGCATCTGTAAATACCTCATACTTTGCAGTGGGGATATTGTATTTGTTCATCAGATCCTTGGAGAAGGATTTGGAACCTTCCAGAATGGCTGCATTTTTTCTGGGACCGAATACGCGAAGACCTTCTGCTTCGAATACATCAACGATGCCGCCTACAAGGGGATCGTCCATACCGATAATGGTCAGGTCGATGCTATTCTCCTTTGCAAATGCCACCAGCTTGTCGAATTCCATGGCTCCGATGGGGACACACTCTGCCACAGAGGCAATACCTGCATTGCCGGGTGCACAATAAATCTTTTCTACTTTGGAGCTCTGAGCTACTTTCCATGCGATTGCATGTTCTCTTCCGCCGCTTCCTACAATAAGTACCTTCATAATCAACTTTTACCTTCCTGCGTTATTTGCGGGCAGTAAAACCGGGAAGATGGTTTTACTGATTACTGCTGCATATTTTCTGAATTGCTGCCGGCAGAATGATCCACTCTGCTTCCTGCATAACCTTGAGCTGCAGATCTTTTGCAGAAATTCCTTCCGGAATCTCAACAGCCTTCTGCATGATAATCGGACCGGAATCCGTTCCTTCATCTACAAAATGAACGGTTGCACCGGTTATCTTCACCCCGCGTGCAAGAGCTGCTTCGTGAACCTTTAATCCGTAGAAGCCTTTTCCACAGAAAGAAGGAATCAGAGACGGGTGAATATTGATAATCCGATTGGGAAATGCTGCAACCATTTCAGGAGAAATATTAACCAGAAATCCGGCCAGAACTACCAGTTCCACACCATAATCCTTCAGTCTCTGAATCAGTGCCCGATGATAGGCAGGGCGATCCGGATAATCTGCCGGTGACATGCACTCACCGGGGATGCCATGCTTTGCAGCACGTTCCAGAGCGTAGACGCCAGGATTATTGCTGATGACGCATGCAATGGATGCATTGGTGATGGTACCTGCTTCGATATTGTCAATAATTGCCTGCAGGTTGGTTCCGCCTCCTGATACAAGTACACCGATTTTCATCATTCCAGAGTAACTCCCTTTTCACCGGCTTTGATATGACCAACCACGTACGGTGTATCGCCTGCTTCTTTAATGGCTTCCATAGCCTTTTCCACATCTGCAGGATCCACTGCAATGATCATGCCCAGACCCATATTGTAGGTGTTGTACATCATCTGTTCTGCAATGTCGCCTGTTTTTGCAAGTAATTTAAAGATGGGGGGAACCGGATAACTGTCTTTCTTCACAACGGCATGAGTTCCTTCCACCAGCATACGGGGAATATTTTCATAGAAACCGCCGCCGGTAATATGGCTGCAAGCTTTTACCTTAACACCTGCATTTTTGATGTTCTTTAATGCATGTACATAAATTCTTGTGGGAGCGATCAGTGCTTCACCCAGAGTTGTTCCTAATTCTTCATAGTAAGTATCCAGAGATTCCTTTGTCATTTCGAATACTTTACGAACCAGTGAGAAGCCGTTGCTGTGTACACCGGAGGAAGCCATACCGATCAGCACGTCTCCATCCTTCAGATCTGCACCTGTGATCAGGTCCTTCTTGTCACATACACCCACAGCAAAACCGGCCAGATCGTAATCATCTTCCGGCATCAGACCGGGATGTTCCGCAGTTTCACCGCCGATCAGTGCACAATCAGACTGTACACAGCCTTCTGCAACACCGCTTACGATGGTGGCGATTTTTTCGGGATAATTCTTTCCGCATGCAATGTAATCCAGGAAAAATAAGGGTTCACCGCCTGCGCATGCAATATCATTTACACACATTGCAACTGCATCGATACCGATGGTGTCATGTTTATCCATGATGAAAGCCAGTTTCACCTTTGTTCCGCATCCGTCTGTACCGGATAAGAGAACAGGTTCTTCCATCTCTTTGATTTTAGCCAGTGAAAATGCACCGGAGAAGCCGCCGAGACCACCGAGAACTTCTTCACGCATGGTTCTCTTAACATACTGCTTCATCAGTTCCACTGATTTGTAACCAGCCTCAATATCAACGCCTGCTTTTTTGTAATCCATACTTTTTCTCCTCTGTGTCTGATCCGAATTATTTATTTTTTTCTTCCAGGTATGCCTGATAACCGATATTGCCGAGTTTTTCAGCCTTTGTTTCCACGGTTACTCTCATGTTGTCGCTGTAAGCTTCCAGTTTTTTGCTCAGTTCTTCATCTGATACAGCCAGAATTTTGAGTGCAAGCAATGCCGCATTCTGTGCGCCATCCACTGCAACGGTGGCAACCGGCACGCCCGGAGGTGTCATAACGATGGAATATAATGCATCCTGACCGCCAAAATATTTTGAGCTTAAGGGTACACCAATTACAGGAAGTGTGGTCAGAGCTGCCACCATGCCGGGAAGTGCTGCTGCCCAGCCTGCTCCGGTAATCAGTACTTTGATTCCGTTCTCTTTTGCAGCTCTTGTGTATTCAATCATTTTATCGGGTGTACGATGGGCTGAAATGATGGTCATATCATAGGGTACACCAAAATCATCCAGTGTCTTTGCTGCCTTCTGCATGACAGACAGGTCAGAATCACTGCCCATAATAATACCTACTACTGGTTTCTTCATATTCTGTTCCTCCCTGTTTTCTTTTCCGAACAGATCCGACGATTCCGCAGAACCTCGTTTCAGATCAAACCGACGGTTGCGGCGATTTGATGGCAGATATCTGCTGCGTCGTTATGCAATCCCTGTCAAAAAAGAAAACATCCGGCAGATCCGAAATTCCGGATCTGCTGAATTTTATAAAATATATTGTAAAACGCCGGATCAATCCAGTGCTTTATTCAATTCCTCCGTGCCCTCCAGCACATAACGGCCATTTAAGAGTATCCGGATTTCTTCGCCCTCTGCCGTATATCCGCAGAGACTTCCCAGTTCATCATAAGGAAGGGTAATATCTGTATGACATCCGAAATATGCATGTTCCGCATCGGTATGCCGCTTTGCAGATACTTCATTTTCTCTGGCAATGACTTCTTTTCCATCCGGATTGAATACCTTGCGCTCCTCGCTGTTGCTGTAACAGGTATCACCGAATGCAAAATGAGGACCGGTCTTTTCTGCAATCAGAATTTTCAGTTTGTCAAAAATCTGATAGTCCTTTGCCATGCGGTATGCCACGGTGTTGGTACCAATGGCAAATTCACCCATGGGCAGACTTTCATGTCCGAACAGGATCATGGATTGTACCAGATTACGGCATTCTTCCGGATCATCAAAGTTGGTACAGGACCAGTCTGTGATCATACCGTCTTCCAGATCAAAGGTCAGATTTTCGAAACGGATGCCGTCGATATAAACTTCACTGACATGCAGTTTTCCGGATGTGCCGGTCAGTCTGGGGGATGTGAATACCTCTCCCAGAGGAATGTTCATATCTGCCAGGCAGTTTTCGAAAATGGTTTCCTTCTCCGGGTTCTGCAGATCCCACAGAGAAATTGTCAGGTCAGTCCTGTTATTCCCTATACCTTTTACCACAACATATTTGCATTTGTCCAGAGCATCTATGATTTTTTGCTGAATTTCTCTGTATTTTCCATAATCAAGAGTATTCAGACGTATGGTTTCGTTAAATATTTCTTCAAAATGAGGGCCGATTGCAGGGGTCGGGAAGGAAATAATGGTAAAACTTCTCTCTTCTGCGTTGATAAACTGATAGGTTATTCTCACCATTTCCGTATTCATCTGTGCCAGAAGTTTCTGCTGGCGTCCGGTCAGTGCCGTACATTCCGGCTTGTTCACCGGTTCAAACAGTGCCTCACCAAAGGTTTCCAGCACGGCCGGTCCTGCCATGGAAGCGGCCAGTTCTTTTCTGTGTTCATATGCGCTGCGAAGAACGGACAGTTTCCGTTCCTTCAGTGCGGAATCCATGAAAAGACCGATATCATATCTGTGATCATAGTAAAACTGGTCATTTTCAGAAAGTCCGCAGCAGCCCCGGCGGTGATTCAGTTTTTTATTAATCAAAGCCACAGCCGGACGGTTGCAGATGACCTGATGTCCGTCCGATTCCAGTCTGCTGATGGCAGTCCGGATAACCCGTTCAAATCCAAAGCTGTAGAGAACCTCCACATACTCTTTCCGGCTCAGATCAATGCCGGAAATCTCAAATCCTTTATAGTATCCGTCAATATACGTATCTGCCATCAGAGTAATGGTTTCCTCCGGCAGCGCTGCCAGATAGCGCGAGGTGATTATTTCATCCTGGGTAATATAGTCACCATACTGATACAGATAATCGGTATCTGACAGATCCGCTGTCATGACGATATCTCTGATAAAAGAATAACGTGGATCCAGAGAAGCGGCAATTCTCTGATCCAGGAAAAGATCGCTGTAATCGCTGACGTAATAATACAAAGCACTTCTCACCGATTCCAGTGTCTCTTCTTCGCTTTCGTTTTCCGAAACAGCGCTTTCCAGAATACAGAACACCTCCAGAAAGATCTCCATGCAGACGGTCAGTTCCATAAAACGCTGTTCAAAGGCATAGCGGATCATGCCTCTGATCTCTGTATACAGAAAAGAAAGATACTGTCCCATGGCTGTTCCCAGTTTTTCTGCCGCATATGCCGGATTTGCAAAACTGTTTTCATAGGCGCTGCCCACCACATCGGCATAGAGCATCGTATTACAGGATTTCAGATATGCGGAAAGGTCCTGCTGTTTTTCTTTCTCAGAAAGTACCGCAGCCGTTTCAAGAACCTGTTCCATAAACTGTGCCGTTCTCTGAACATACTGTTTCAGTCCCTCCGGCATTTTCTCCGGTACATCGCCGGCAGCCAGTTCACGGATTCTGGACGATGCCAGTGCAAAACGTTCCGCTGCCGCTTCGTTGTTTTCCCGAAATAAAACTCGATAATCCATATATTCTCCGTAACAATTCAGCAGAGCATTGCAAATGCCCGCCGTATTCATCGTAATCACTTTTGTTCATCTGTTTTTCAGGCAAAATCTCATATCTCACAAGGCTTTTCCTGTCGGTATCCGGTCTGTTTTTTCAGACATGCCCGGCTTGTTTCGCTCAGGCGGTAAACAGTCCTGCCGCATATAAAAACAGGAGAAACAGAAAAACTGCTGCATGGGCTGCTGTTGCTGCTCTGGCCGTCAGATTTCTGTTTTCCTTGAATTCATTGCGATAATAAAATCCATATACACTTCCGGTAAATGCAGATATCATAAGCAGCAGGCCCAGAAGACCTGCTGAAATGGAAACCTGTCCCTGTCTGCGGTAGGCATAAAATATGGAACCGCAGACACCCATCACTTCTGCCAGAGACATGCCAATCAGCATTTTAATCTGTTTTGGGCTCATATCTTCTCCTAAAATGTAAGCTGTGATTTATTTTTCAGAAGCGCTGCACCATTCACAATGGTAATCACTCCTGCAGTCACACTGACTGCAATCAGAATGATGCCGATGGCAATATTCCATGCACCAGAGGTATTCATAACCCGATAGATTTTCTCAATTCCATTGCTCATGATCGTTTCCTCCAGTCCTGACTATTATTTTACACCATAAATATCATAATATGCATCAATTGCGGCCTTTAAGGTATCATCAATGATGATTTTTCCCTTGTAAGGCTTGTTATAAAGGTGTTCCACCACATCAGCCATGGTTACGATGGCTGTTGTTTCGAAACCGTAGGTTTCCTTGATTTCCTGAAGAGCGGATTTTTCACCCTTTCCCCGTTCCATACGGTCTACGGATACACAAAGGCCAAGTACTTTTGCATCTGCCTGTGCTTTGATAATGGGAAGTGTTTCGCCGATGCTGGTTCCTGCGGTGGTAACATCTTCGATGATAACCACTTTGTCACCATCTGCAATGGGGCTTCCCAGCAGAATACCGGTATCACCGTGATCTTTTACTTCTTTGCGGTTTGAACAGTACTTGATATCCACATCATAGTGCTCACTTAATGCCATGGATGCAGCTACGCTTAAGGGAATTCCCTTGTAAGCAGGTCCGAACAGAATATCAAAATCGGTTCCAAAGGTCGCGGAAATCGCCTTTGCATAGTATTCGCCCAGTTTGCGAAGCTGTGCACCGGTGCGGTAAAAACCGGTATTAATGAAGAAAGGAGTTTTTCTTCCGCTCTTTGTTACAAAATCACCGAATTTTAATACGTTGCAGTCAACCATAAATTCAATAAACTCTTTTTTATACTGTTCCATCGTTTGTCCTCCGATTTTTCCTGAATGATTTCTTTGATATGGACAGGGACAAAGGGATTGTCCCCGTGATACGAATATTTTTCCCTATCGAACTGCACCGATCAGTTCATTGATGTCCGCAATGCCGTTCCGATCCAGATAAGCTTCAATTCCCGCTGCGATTTCTTCCGAAGCTCTGGGATTGTTAAAGTTGGCTGTTCCAACGGAAACACCGGTCGCACCGGCAAGAATAAATTCAATGGCATCTTCCCAGGTGGCAATGCCGCCCATGCCGATAATGGGGATTTTAACCGCCTGTGCCGCCTGATAAACCATGCGTACAGCCACCGGTTTGATGGCAGGTCCCGAAAGACCGCCTGTTTTGTTGGCCAGCGCAAAGGTTCTGCGGTTAATGTCGATTTTCATACCGGTCAGGGTGTTGATCAGGGAAATCACATCGGCTCCGCCGGCTTCCACGGCTTTTGCCATTTCTGCGATATCCGTCACATTGGGACTGAGTTTCATGATCACCGGCTGTTTTGCCTTTGCTTTTACTGCTTTTGTGATTTCATAGGCTGCTTCAGCCTTCTGTCCGAAAGCAATGCCGCCTTCCTTCACATTGGGACAGGAGATATTGATTTCCAGCATATCCACCGGTTCATCCCCCAGACGCTCCACCACTTCCAGATAGTCTTCTGTGGATTTGCCGCATACATTGACAATAATTTTCGTATCATATTTCTGCAGAAAGGGAATATCTCTTTCGCAGAACAGATCGATACCGGGATTCTGCAGACCGATGGCATTGATCATACCGGATGCGGTTTCCGCAATACGAGGGGTGGGATTGCCGGGCCAGGGGATATTGGCCACGCCTTTGGTTACAACGGCTCCCAGTTTATTCAGGTCCACAAATTCTGAAAACTCAGCGCCGGATCCAAAGGTACCGGACGCGGTCATAACCGGATTCTTCAGGGTGACTCCTGCAAGATTTACTGCTGTTTTTGCCATCAGATTTCCACCTCCTCAGCACGGAATACGGGACCTTCTTTACAGATCCGTTTGTTATGGACATTGGTATGATGATCCTTGTCCTTTGATTTGCAGACACATGCCAGACATGCACCGATACCGCATGCCATCTTTTCTTCCAGAGAAATCCATGCTTCCATTCCCTGTTCGGCAGCATAATTCTTTAATGCACGGAGCATGGGCATGGGACCGCATGCATACAAAACATCTGCTTTCACACCATTTGCCTTCATGGCATCAATGACATTTCCTTTTGTGCCATAGCTTCCATCTTCTGTGGCAATATAAACAGCATCGGCAGCTTCTTCAAACTGTTCTTTCAGGAACATATCATCTGTGCGGTATCCCATAACCGCAATGGTTTTCACCGGCAGCTGTTTTGCCAGTTCCAGCATGGGAGGAACACCGATGCCTCCGCCGATGACCACTGCCGTACCCGGCCGGTCCAGAGGAAATCCGTTGCCGAGAGGGCCTGCGATTTCAATGGGCTCCCCTGCTTTCCATGTGGAAAACTCTGCGGTACCCTTGCCCACAACACGGTAAACAATGCGGAGCATGTCATCTTTTATTTCACAAATACTGATGGGACGGGGCAGCAGTCTGGAGCCATCCCTGCAATAAACAGAAATAAACTGACCCGGTCTGGATTCACCGGCAATCTGTCCGGTACGGATCCACATACTGCAAATGCCTTCTGCCAGAATTTCCTGCGATACAATGCAGGCAGTTTCTTTGTATGTTGACATAGTTCTGTTACCTTTCTATCTGTATCCTTATTGTAATGCTGTAAAACAGTGAATTTTCATAACTTCACAAACATCCAGCACATTCTAACGGCTATCATAACATAATAAGAAATACTTTTCCATCATTTCATTTTCATTTACAAAAGAAATCTGCTGAAACAATAATTACTGAGATCCAGTCCTTTTTCCGTCAGCGCATAGCCCTCTGCCGTTTTCACAAGCAGAGAGTCCTTCTGTAATTCCTGTATGGGGCCGCCGAAAATGTCCTCCGGCAGACAGCCGAAACGTCTGTAAAATTCGTCAGAAACGATTCCTTCTGTCATACGCAGTCCCAGAAACATAAATTCTTCCATTCGTGCTTCCTTTGTCAGAATCTCCATTTCTTCCAGAACCGGTCTGTCCTTCCTGTCAATTGCCTCCAGATCATGCCAGTCGGTAAAGGAAGCCCGAAGATAATGCTGCAAATCCGTTGTTTCATGAAACCGCCGCCAGGTGTCCTGATCCTTTACCAGTGAGGAAGCTCCCAGTCCGCAGCCGTAATAGGGGATGCCGGTCCAGTAAGAGGAGTTATGCCTGCTCGGATAACCCGGTTTTGCATAATTGGAAATCTCATAACGATGATAACCGGCTTCTTTCAGCATAAATCCCGTTATCTCATACATCTTACGGTCAAGCTCCTCCTGCTCTTCGGACCAGTTTTCTCCATACCGGTTGTAGAATTCCGTATTTTCTTCAATGATCAGGCTGTAGGCTGAAATATGCTCCGGATCCAGCCGGATGGCGGTTTTCAGGTTTTCTTCCCAGTCTTTCACGCTTTGTCCCGGCAGGCAGGACATCAGATCCAGACTGATGTTGTCAAATCCTGCGTTCCGCGCCTGTTCAAAACAAATCAATGCATCTTCTGCCCTGTGAATTCTGCCCAGCAGCTTCAGTTCCGGATCATGAAAGGACTGCATACCGATGCTGAGCCGGTTGATGCCCGCCAGGCGGATTTGTTTCATTTTATCCGGTGTGACAGTGCCCGGATTCATTTCCAGGGTAATTTCCGGATTCTCCTTCAGCACGCCGTTTTCCAGAATGCAGTGCATCAGTTCCTGAATCTGATCTCCTTTCAGAATCGATGGGGTTCCGCCGCCAAAATAGATGGTTGATATCCGCTCTTTCTGTGCATTCATGCGTTTCAGTACCTGTGTAAGCTCCCGCTTCAGCGCTTCCACATAATCATCCTTCACAGACTCCGAAGCCGGAGCTGACAGAAAATCACAGTAGGCACATTTTTTCACACAGAAGGGAATATGAATATAAATCCCGGCACATGCATCATGTCCCGGGATCTTATCATTACAATTCTTCATATCAGTTTTCATCCAGCTTCAATACACTCATGAACGCCTTCTGAGGAATTTCCACATTGCCGACCTGACGCATACGTTTCTTTCCTTCTTTCTGTTTTTCCAGCAGCTTGCGCTTACGGCTGATGTCACCGCCGTAACACTTTGCCAGAACGTCCTTACGCATGGCCTTTACGGTTTCACGGGCAATGATCTTGGAACCGATGGCAGCCTGAATGGGAATTTCAAACAGATGTCTGGGAATTTCTTCCTTCAGTTTTTCGCACATGCGGCGACCTCTCTCGTATGCGGTGGAAGCATGTACGATAAAGGACAGCGCATCCACCTCTTCCCGGTTGATCAGAATATCCAGCTTCACCAGCTGTGCTTCTTCGTATCCCTTGATATCATAATCAAAGGATGCGTAGCCTCTGGAACGGGATTTCAGCGCATCAAAGAAGTCATAGATGATTTCATTCAGCGGCAGTTCATAATGCAGAACCGCACGGGTATCTTCCAGATATTTGGTATCCAGATACACACCGCGGCGTTCCTGGCAGAGTGTCATAATGGCACCGATGTATTCTGTATTCACCATGATTTCCGCATTTACAATGGGTTCTTCCATATATTCAATTTCGGAAGGATCCGGCATATTGGATGGATTGGTCAGTTCCAGCATGGTGCCATCGGTCTTATGAATGCGGTAAACAACGCCGGGGGCGGTGGTAACCAGATCCAGATTGTACTCTCGTTCCAGACGTTCCTGAATGATTTCCAGATGGAGAAGTCCCAGGAAACCGCAGCGGAAGCCGAAGCCCAGGGCTATGGATGTTTCCGGTTCAAAGAACAGAGACGCATCATTGAGCTGCAGCTTTTCCAGTGCCTCCCGGAGATCATTGTAACGGGCTCCGTCTGCAGGATACACACCGCAGTAAACCATGGAGGTTACCTTCTTATATCCGGGAAGCGGCTCTGCACATGGATTGTCCGCATCGGTAACGGTATCACCTACCCGGGTATCTCTTACATTTTTAATACTTGCTGTAATATAGCCTACCATACCGGCACTGAGTTCCTCGCAGGGAATAAACTGACCGGCACCAAACCAGCCCACTTCCACCGTTTCAAAGGTGGCACCGGTGGCCATCATGTGGATCCTGGTTCCTTTTTTCACCGTTCCTTCCTTGATCCGGCAGAATACGATTACGCCTTTATAGGGATCGTAAACCGAGTCGAAAATCAATGCCTGAAGGGGAGCCTCGGGATCTCCTTCAGGAGCCGGAATGTTGTGAACGATTGCTTCCAGAACCTCTTCAATATTGATGCCCTGTTTTGCCGAAATGCGGGGGGCATCCTGGGCTTCAATCCCGATTACATCTTCAATTTCGTCTGCAACTCTCTGGGGATCCGCACTGGGCAGATCGATTTTATTGATAACCGGAAACACATCCAGATCATGATCCAGTGCCAGATAGACATTGGCAAGGGTCTGTGCTTCAATGCCCTGTGCAGCATCCACCACAAGGATTGCGCCGTCACAGGCAGCCAGACTTCTGGACACTTCATAGTTGAAGTCCACATGTCCGGGTGTGTCAATTAAGTTAAATATATACTCTTCTCCGTCCTGTGCTTTATATATGGTACGGACAGCCTGAGATTTAATGGTAATACCACGCTCTCGTTCCAGCTCCATGTTATCCAGCACCTGATTCTGCATCTCTCTGCTTGTCAGCAATCCGGTCTTCTCAATGATGCGGTCCGCGAGGGTGGATTTACCATGGTCTATATGGGCAATAATACTGAAATTACGAATTTTACTCTGATCAACAGCCATCTTGTTACCTCCTGATTCAGTCGGAAATCAGTATAGCATAGAACTCCGATATCCCGCAAGCAAATGTTTCCAATGAAGTCCATCTGCATCGGTAATCCGTATTTCTTCTTCTACTGCAGAACCACATGGAGGATTTCCGCCAGAGGTTCCATGGCATTCATCTCCTCTTCCAGCGTGTTGGTTTCCGCACCCACCTCGATCAGAGCATACCGGCCCGCCAGGTCCATATTGTATCGATACGCTTTGAGATAATTTTTTCTGGTAAATCCCGGATACAGTTCTTCCGCTGCCAGTTTCATCTGAAGGGAAAATGCCAGATTGGTTTCCAGATTCTCATTTTTTCTGGAGGCGATCGTCCCTTCCTTTGTCTGACACATCCCATTGAAAAACATGATCTGTGCCGTCGGTTTTCCATCAATTTCTGTCACCAGATGCTGTTTGGGAGAAGCATCCCGATGCAGATCCAGAATTACCTGAATGGAAGGATAGGCTTCCAGCAGTTCTTCTGCTTTTTTTCTTCCCAGGGTATAAGAGGAATTGTATGGAAACACCGTTGTATCATGAAGAACCTGATATCCGTATTTTTCTGTCAGAATCCGGCAGAGCTCTTCTCCCACTCCCGTAATCAGCGTGTCCGGATTATCCGGATCAGAATCCTTAAAATATTCACTGCCGTGGGTATGATAGATCAGGATTTCCGGTCCATCCCCGTCATGGGAAATGGTCAGATCCGTTTTTAAAATGGACTCTCCGTTTAACTGGGATGGATAAATGGCGGTACTTTTATGAACCTGATAAAACTGATCAATCAGAAAATCGAAATCCGTCAGCTGATTCCATGTATAGCGGGCCTGTACTGCCGTTGAGACCGTCTGTATATACTCTGTAAAAGGAATACTTTTCTCCTCCGGTGTCTGGGATTCGTCTTCTCCGTCTTCCTTTTGTGCACTGTTTTCATTTGATACATCAGCCTCGTCCGCTTCCTGAAGCTCCGCATTCTCCTGTTCTATTTTTTCCATCCGTTCTTTCCATCCGTCGTTTTCCGCTTTCATATCATACACCAGTTGTTCCCTTTGTTCCTGCTGTTCTTTTTCCCTTTTATCCTCTGTCAGATAAATTCCCGGATTTCTCCATTTCAGAAAATTCCGGAACCCTTCCTTTTCTATTTCCAGAATACAGGCGGAAACCGTATTTCTGACCACATCTGCCTGTACCATTTTTCCCACTCCAAGCAGGGTCAGACATCCCAGAAAAAAAACAGCAAGACCAATCGTACTCCTACGCATCATACGCCCATCCTTTCTATCAGTATACCTTATGCGTTCGGATACGAATTCATTCGAAAGAGGTTTCTTTTTTCTGATAAAAGGCCCGATTTACACCTTCTGCCACGGTTTCCGCCATCCGTTTTTCCATTTCATCAATATCTTTTACGGTCACATACAAAGGATTTGCTTTCTGTTCCAGAAGTTCCCGAAACAGCTGAATCTGCTCCTCTTTATTCAGATTTTTCAGAAAATCTTTTCCATTCTGATTCTGATGCTGTTCCAGCACATGACGGATGGCCAGTGTTGTTTCATATATAATAGATGCCGCTTCCACAACCATGGGAACTCCGATGGCAATAACCGGTACCCCCATGGTATCCCTGCTGATTTCCTGCCGGGTATTGCCGATTCCGGATCCCGGAGATATGCCTGTATCTGTAATCTGTATGGTCGTACCCAGTCTGGTCACACTGCCGGCTGCCAGTGCATCAATGACAATGATGACATCCGGATGAAAATGCCCGGTGATGCTGTTCAGAATTTCAGCCGTTTCCAGACCGGTCTGGGCCATGACGCCGGGTACAATGGAGCTGATCATCCATTTTTCATGAAATACTCCTTCTCCCGCTTCCATCAGAAGATGCCGGTTGATCCGCACCCGGGACACCGCATCCGGTCCCAGCGCATCCGGAGAAGCCGCTGCATTTCCCAGACCTGCAATCAGAATGTTTCTGCTTTGATGGGGAAGCAGTTTTCGGATCCATTCTCCCAGCAGATTCGCTGCAGTTTCATGAACCGGTTCCTGATCCCCTTTCAGTTCATCTGCATAAAGGGTGATATACGTTCCTTTCTTTCGTTTCAGAACACGTACCTGTTCGTCTTCCGTTATCCTCACCTCCGTGACGGTAACCGGTCCTCTCTGATATTCCTCCATGGGAAGATTTATTTTCTTTTTTGCAGACTGCTGAAACATTTCCGCTGATTCCAGCACCAGATCACTGTGAATCCCTGCCCGTATATATTCGGTTTCTATCATCGTTCTTCCTCCTGTTTCCTGCCGCTTTCACAGGAAAATGTGAATGCATACACTATCCCTGTCCATGTTCCTATATTTCTTCGTTTTTTCTGAAATTATGTATTGACAAAAGAATAAGAATCTTATAAACTAAACAAGTATGTAATCCGCATCATTGTACTTGTAATACAGATACAGGATCTGCGGATACAATTCATCAAAGTCAGGAGGTGTCATACATGGCTAACATCAAATCTGCAAAGAAGAGAGTTCTGGTAAGCAGACGTAATGCTGAAAGAAACAAAGCTATCCGTACAGGTGTTAAGACTTCCATTAAGAAAGTAGAAGCTGCTGTTGCTGCCGGTGATAAGGCTGCTGCACAGGCTGAACTGAGCAAAGCTACTTCCGTAATTGAAAAAGCCTGCACAAAGGGTGTATATCACAAGAACAATGCAGCAAGAAAAGTTTCCAGACTTGCTAAGGCCGTTAACGGTATCGCTTAATTCCATCCGGATTGCGAATGCATAGCATTCCCTGTTTCAGGGTTTGTTAAACATAAAAAAACCTGTCTTATGAGACAGGTTTTTTTAGTTAATCGTGTCCTCTCTTCTACTGCGGAATACTCCATGACATGATATCTTCTCCCTGAAGATTTCTGATGGTAAAGGTACCGTCTTCGTACATCATGTAACTGTGCTGATTTCCTGCTTTGGGGATGGATACGGAACCCGGATTGATATAGAAGAAATCACCGCAGTCTTCCATGGCCTGAATATGTGTATGACCATGGATCAGAATATCTCCTGACTTCAGCATGGGAACCTTTTCTTTATTAAAAAGGTGACCGTGGGTAATGAAAAACATATGTCCGGCTTCAAACATGACCATATAATCTGCCAGAACCGGAAATTCCAGTACCATCTGATCCACTTCTGCTTCACAGTTTCCTCTGACGCACAGCAGCTCCTTTTTGATACCATTCAACATCCCTATAACTTCCTTCGGGGCATATTCTTCCGGCAGATCATTTCTGGGGCCGTGATACAGAAGATCCCCCAGCAGAATCAGTTTTTCCGGCTGTTCTTTTTCAAAACGTTCCAGCATTTTACGGCAGTAATATGCGGATCCATGAATATCGGATGCAAACATCAGTTTCATAATCAATTCTCCTTCAATGCTTTTAATGCCTGAACCAGTTCCTGAACCTGTTCTTCTCTGGTCGCCCATGAGGTTACAAATCGGATGATCGTATGGTCCTCATCCGCCTTTTCCCATACTTCAAAGTCAAAATTTTTCTGCAGCTTTTCCAGAGATGCATCATCCACCACCGGGAAAATCTGATTGGACACCGGTTTGGTCAGGAAGGGAAATCCGGCTGCAACACAGGCATCCTTCAGAAGCTGTGCCATGTTGTTGGCATGTTCGGCCAGCCGGAAGTAAAGACGGTTCTGGAAAAGGGTTTCAAACTGCAT
>JBJELP010000161.1:0-2414 GCA_051879215.1 Lachnospiraceae bacterium | reverse complement strand
GCTAGCGTAAAATTTTAGTCGGAAAATTAAAAATGGTATAAAAAGAGAACACCACTTTGTGATAAAGTATTTAGCGACAAAAAATATACTAAAACAAAGGTAGGTGTTCTCTATGGTTAAGAGTATAAAACATTTTGAAGAAAAAAGCATTAAAATTTTCGAAAGTTTGGAAGATGATTTTTTTAAGCATCCGGAACGTATGGCTGAGTACATAACTGGTATTACAGAGGAGCTGCATAAGATTGGCCTGCTTATGCTGAAGGAATCTCTGGAAAATATGAATCAATTATTGAAGGAAAGCGGAAAAAGGAAGAGTTCCTGGCTGATAGAAAAGGATAGAGAGAAACAGCTGATTACCTCTCTTGGAACAGTATATTTTACAAAGACGCTGTTCATAAACAGGGATACCGGAAAGACGGAATACCTTCTGGACCGGATCCTGGGTCTGGAAAAACATGAACGCATGACGGAAGATGCACAGGCCCTGATGTTAAAAGAGGCCGTACAGACATCTTACCGCAGAGGAGGGGAAGAAAGCAGTCTTGGCAGTGGAGTAACTAAGCAGACGGTAAAGAATACGCTTCATGCACTGGATTTTCCTCAAAATACAGAAAAACCGGAGAAAAAGAAGGAAGTTGAATATTTGTATATAGAAGCCGATGAAGACCATACCTCCCTGCAGTTCCGGGAGAAAAAGGGTGACCTGGTTGAGAATGAAAACCATCAGAAGAATAACTGTCTGATCACTAAGCTGGTGTATGTCCATGAAGGGATCGTGCCGGAGGCACCTGGAAGCAAACGTTATAAGCTGGTGAACCCATACTACTTCTGCCGCGTATGTGAAGGGAAAGATAACGAAAAGTTCTGGGACGAAATATATGAGTATATAGATAACCATTATGACCTGTCAAAGGTGAAAAAGATTTATTTAAATGCAGACGGAGGAGGATGGATAGAGACTGCAAAGAAGCGGATCCACGGGCTGTTTTATGTACTTGACGAATTCCATCTGCAGAAATATATGATCCGTCTGACCAGCCATATGAAGGACAGTACAGATGATGCCCGGAAAGAACTGTGCAATGCAATACGCAGGCAGACAAAGGCAGATTTTATAGGGATAGTAGAACGCCTGAAGGATTACCTGCCCCAGGAAAGGAGAGAAAGCGGGATCAGGAGGCTGGAGGAAAGCCGCGATTACATACTGTCAAACTGGAGTGCCGCAAAGCTGCGATTGCTGCATAAGGAGGGGGTAAAAGGAAGCAGTACAGAGGGGCATGTAAGCCATGTACTGTCATCCAGAATGAGTTCGCGGCCGATGGGTTGGAGCCGGAAAGGGGCTGCAAAAATGGCACAGCTGCGGGCTTATTACTATAATGGAGGCGATATGCTGGAACTGGTAAGATACCAGAAAAAAGAAATGCCCAAAGCAGCCGGGGCAGAGACAGTCATCCTCAGCAGTGCGGAAATGCTCAGTTCTGAGAAGAGCAGGCACAAAGAACTTGGGAAATATGTAGAAGCAATCACCCATAGTATCAGCCTAGATACGAAGAAAAAAATGTATTTTAATGATCAGATCTGGGGGTTGTAAAGATGGGAAATATAGGGATGAAAAAGAGCGACCTTGCGGAACTGTATACTTTGTTGGAAATGTACGGAAGGACATACGGAGAAAAAGAGCCGGTAAAGATACTGCTTGAAGAAACGAAAAGGCTGTACGAGGAAGCAAGGGGAACAGGGGCGATCGGCAACAGCCGCGGAGCAGGAAGAAAGGGAAAATATCCGGAAGAAACCAAAAGAAAGATACTGGAGTTAAGGAAAGAAGGAAGCAGCATCCGAAAGATCGCTGAAGAAACTGGGTGTTCAACAGGGTATGTTCAAAAATTAATTAATGAACATATGCATAAAGAAGCTGAACCAGGGAAGTAAAACTGGGAGGTAAAACAGCCAATCCCAGCCCCATGGAAAGAACCACTGCTGGTCATCTGAAATCTGTTCTTAGGCACCTGAGCCGGAGGGAGTTGGTCAGCCACCCGAAGGGTATGGTCTTGATAGGGTTCTCAGATAATGCTAAACTGACTGGCCCCGGGGTGGATTAGATCATCTGTTCTTGAGTTCTTCGCCGTCGGGATAGGAATATTCAAGCATTATCTGAGGTTCGTGTCAAGACTGGCGTCCGGAATCAATAACTAATGGTTGTATCCGGTGAACTATGAGTGGTCGATTCCTGTGGACTTTATTGGAAGAAACAGTATTCCATAAGTTTTGGTCAAAGGTGGAGTATGCCAAAAAGAAAAATAGATTGCACGATGGGCTGAAATGCAGTATAGTGGAGTTGCAAATCTATGGTTAAATACTTTATCTAATACAGTTTCAGGTGGACTCTTCACCATTAAATCCGACAGTAAATTTAC
>JBJELP010000160.1:0-10498 GCA_051879215.1 Lachnospiraceae bacterium | reverse complement strand
ATTCAGAAATCAGGTAAAATGACAGATGTATAACCTTTCAGGAAGAAAAAACATCCTCTCATGAAAGGAAAACGTACGATTTAAATGACTATTTAGGAGGATTTAGCAATGTACCACAAAAAAATGAAACCGTTCCCCAAGGATTTTCTGTGGGGTGCATCCACATCTGCTTATCAGGTGGAAGGCGCCAATCTGGAAGATGGAAAGGGTCCTTCCTGCCAGGATGTGAAGAAAGTTCCGGAAGGAACATCTGAACTGGATGTCTGTGCAGATCAGTATCACCGTTATAAAGAAGATATCAAACTGATGGCTGAGATGGGATTCAAAGTATATCGTTTCTCCATTTCATGGTCACGTATTCTCCCCGAAGGTACCGGAGCCGTTAACCCCCTTGGCATCCAGTACTACAACAATGTGATCGATGAATGTCTGAAATATGGTATCGAACCCCTGGTTACCATGTTCCATTTTGACATGCCTGCAGCCCTGGATAAGAGAGGTTCCTGGGGCAACCGTGAATCCGTTGACTGGTTTGTGAATTTTGCAAAGGTTATGTTCGAGAATTTCGGTGACCGTGTAAAATACTGGCTGACCATCAACGAGCAGAACATGCTGACTCTGGTTGGTCCTGTGATCGGCACTCTGATGCTTCCTGAAAACTGTGAAAATCCCCTGAAGGAAATCTATCAGCAGAATCATCATATGCTTCTGGCGCAGGCAAAGGCCATGGTTCTCTGCCACGAAATGCTGCCCGGTGCAAAGATTGGTCCCGCTCCCAATATTTCTCTGGTTTATCCCGCATCCTGCAAACCGGAAGATACCACCGCAGCACAGAATTTCAATGCAATTCGTAACTGGCTGTATCTGGATATGGCTGTTTACGGCCGTTACAACAATCTGGTATGGTCTTATCTGGAAGAAAATGATGCATGCCCTGATATTCTGCCCGGTGATGAAGAAATCATGAAGAGCGCACATCCTGATTTCATCGGCTTTAACTATTACAATACTGTAACCGTTGAAGCAAGCAAATCCACAGAAGGTTCTGCTGCATCTCTCGAGGATCAGCAGAAAGCGAGTGAAATTGCCGGCGTGTACAAAGGCTTCCGTAATCCCAACCTGCTTACCACTGAATTCGGCTGGGAAATTGATCCTCAGGGCTTCCGCAACACCATCCGCGAAATGTATTCCCGTTACCATCTGCCCATGATTGTTACGGAAAATGGTCTTGGTGCATACGATACGCTGACTGAAGACGGCAAGGTTCATGATCCTTATCGTATTGAGTATCTGCGTCAGCATATTTCTGTTATGCAGGAAGCAATTACCGATGGATGCGAAATGATGGGATATTGCCCCTGGTCAGCAATTGACCTGGTTTCCACCCATGAAGGTGTCAGAAAACGTTATGGATTCATCTATGTGGATCGTGATGAATTCGATCTGAAGACTCTGGACAGATATCGCAAGGATTCCTTCTACTGGTATAAGAAGGTAATTGCTACCAACGGCGAAGATCTGACCGATTGATAATTGATTAAAAATGAGGGTCTGACCGGTGCGTTTCGTACCGTCAGATCCGGATGAACTGGCCTCCGGCAGAAATGCCGGCGGCTTTTTGTGGTTACAGGAGCGCAAATATTTCAGAAAAATCCATGTAATAATGGGATTAGTACAAAAAACCGGATTGGAGACTGCGCACGGATTCGAATAGGAAAATGTTTGCTTCGCAAACCGAATCCGGCGCCAAATCTCCGCAAGCGTCGATTTGAATGACAAGGGGGAGCTGTATGATTAATTTACAATACGCGGACAGAGAATTTCGAAAATATCTGTCAGGATTTGATACGGAAAATGAAAAGATAAAATTAAAAATCATTCACACTGATGAAGTGGTTCGCTGTGCCAGGGATATTGCCGAACGGATGCATCTGTCTCTGGAAGATAAAAAACTGGCAGAACTGATTGCATTGCTGCATGATATCGGACGGTTTGAGCAGATTGCCAGACACGACAGTTTTGCACCGGATACCATGGATCATGCTGCCTATGGAGTGGAGCTGCTGTTCGGAGAGCAGAAAATGATCCGCCGCTTTCTGAAGGATGACAGATGGGATGAGATCATTAAAACAGCCATTGCCAGACACAGCAGTTTTGAAATCGGTGAAATAGAAGATGAACGTACCCTGATGCATGCCCGTCTGATCCGTGATGCCGATAAGCTGGACAATTGCCGTGTAAAACTGGAAGAAAGCCTGCAGGTTCTGCTGGGTACGGATGCAGAAACCGCAGGCAGCCAGACCATTACCCCGAAGGTATGGGAATCCTGCCTGAAACGGGAATCTGTTCTTTCGTCTGACCGGAAGAATGCCATGGACCACTGGGTTTCCTATGTGGCTTATTTCTATGATATTTATTATCCGGAAACCTTTGAAATCATTCTGGAGGAAGACTATGTATCCAGAGTCATTCACAGACTGCCTTACAGCAATCCCGATACGGCAGAGAAGATGAAAAAGCTGGAAAAAATGGTTTCCAGATTTATCAGGAAAAAAATCCGTGAACGGAGCAGCGAAGAGATGAAGAAAATTCTGGTTGTGGGCAGTCTGAATATGGATTTTTCCCTGCATGTGGATCATGCACCGAAGGTGGGGGAAACCATTCTCGGCGATTCTGTTTCTCTGATTCCCGGAGGGAAAGGCGCCAATCAGGCCTATGCTGCCGGAAAACTGGGCGGTGATGTGACCATGTTCGGTGCAGTGGGAAATGATTCCCATGGTACTGCATTGTTAAATAATCTGGTGTCTGTGGATGTGGATATCTCTGGGGTTCAGATCTTTCAGGATGTTCCCACAGGTCAGGCTTTTGTAACCACCTATGCAAATGGCGATAACTCCATTATTGTGATTCAGGGTGCCAACAAAGAACTGACAAAAGAAATGATCATTCAAAATATGCATTTCATCGAAGAGTGTGACTACGTGATCATGCAGATGGAGATTCCGGTTGAAGTCATTCAGTATGTGAAAGAAGCAGCAGTAACAAGAGGAAAGAAAGTGATTCTGGATCCGGCTCCCGCATCAGCGGATATTCCGGATGAACTCTGGAAAGGACTCTATCTGATCAAACCCAATGAAACAGAACTGGAGATTCTGTCAGGAAAGCCCTGTTCCAATCGGGAAGAGCAGATTCAGGTTGCCCGGTCTTTCGTGGAAAAAGGTGTGGAACATGTACTGGTAAGCCTGGGGGAAAAAGGCTGTCTGCTGGTGAATGCATCCGGAGAAACTTTCTATCCCGCAGAACCGGTTGCCTGTGTGGACAGCACAGCAGCAGGAGACTGCTTTGTTGCCGCCCTGACAGTGGCACTTTGTGAAAGAAAATCCCTTGATGAAGCAATCACCTTTGCCCAGAAAGCAGCAGCTGTTTCCGTAACCAGAAAAGGGGCCCAGACTTCCATACCTTCCAGAGAAGAAGTTGAGCAGTAAAGTTTAAATTTTTCATGAGCCATCATACATAAACTGGTTAAAATCATCGTGTTGACAGAGTAAAAATAATGTACTATACTTTTGCGTAATAAATTAATAATACATTCAAACATGAAACCGTTGAAGCGGAGATAAAGGTAATTATGCTTCTACAGAGAGTCCGGGCAGGTGCGAGCCGGATGAAAAACAGATTATCAAATGGACCGCGGAGGGTGCAGTCAATGCTGTGACGTGAGGCATACGTTAATTGTCGGGGGTATGATGGTACCCTGCTAAGTGCACTGACCGAAAGGCAGTGAATCAAGGTGGCAACGCGGATTATATGATTCGTCCTTGACAGAATTCATTGGAGTTCTGTCCGGGACGTTTTTTTATTCAGGAGGAGTTTTTATGATCAGAGAAGCAATTGAAAAGATAGCCAATAAAGAGGATCTTACCTATCAGGAAGCCTATGATGTGATGAATGAGATTATGAGCGGCAATACGACACCGACACAGAATGCAGCATTTCTTGCGGCTCTGGCAACGAAAAGCACCAAGGCAGAAACAAGTGAGGAGATTGCCGGCTGTGCAGCGGCCATGCGGGATCATGCCACACCGGTTGTCACCGGTATGGAACTGTTTGAAATTGTGGGAACCGGCGGAGACAATGCCCACAGTTTTAATATTTCCACCACATCTGCTCTGGTTGCAGCGGCAGGGGGACTGAAGGTTGCGAAACATGGAAATCGGGCAGCTTCTTCCAAATGCGGCACTGCCGATTGTCTGGAAGCACTGGGTGTCAATATTCAGCAGAGTCCTTCTCGTTGTGTGGAACTGTTGAAGGAAGCCGGCATGTGTTTCTTCTTTGCACAGAAGTATCATACCTCCATGAAATATGTGGGTGCCATTCGAAAGGAACTGGGATTCCGGACTGTGTTTAATATTCTGGGGCCTCTGACCAATCCAGGCAGTCCTTCCATGCAGCTGCTGGGTGTTTATGATGAGTATCTGGTGGAGCCGCTGGCACAGGTACTGATGGACCTGGGAGTAAAGCGGGGCATGGTGGTTTACGGCATGGATAAACTGGATGAAATCTCCATGAGTGCACCCACAAAGGTATGCGAGTTCAAAGATGGATGGTTTAAATCCTATACCATCAAACCGGAGGATTTTGGTCTGACCAGATGCACCAAAGCCGATCTGGAGGGCGGGGCACCGGAGGAAAATGCAGAGATTACCCGTCAGATTCTGAAGGGAGCCAAAGGTCCCAAACGGGATGCGGTTCTGATGAATGCAGGTGCATCCCTTTACATTGGCGGTAAAGCAGAAACCATGGCAGAGGGAATCCGGATGGCAGCAGAACTGATTGATTCCGGAAAAGCATATGCAACACTGGAAAAAGTAATTGAAGTCAGCAATCGGGCGGAAGCCGAGTAACAGATAGGAATAGATAGAGAATATAATAAAGCGATCCGAAAAAATTGCAGTAATCTGAAAGGAAAACCCATCAAATTAAGAACGCAAGTATCCAAAAGGAGTTCAGAAATGACAATATTAGACGAACTGGCCGCCCACGCCAGAGAGCGAGTGAAAGAAGAAAAAAGTATCCGATCTGCAGAACAGCTGAAACAGATGGCTTACGATATGCCAAAAGGGGATTTTGCTTTTGAAAAAGCTCTGAAAGGCGGGGATATTTCCTTCATCTGTGAATGTAAAAAGGCGTCTCCCTCGAAAGGGCTGATTGCACCGGATTTTCCGTATCTGGAAATTGCGAAAGCCTATGAAGCGGCAGGTGCTGCGGCAATTTCTGTTCTTACGGAACCGAAGTGGTTTCTGGGACAGGATTCCTACCTGAAGGAAATCGCAGAAAACGTATCGATTCCCTGTCTCCGAAAGGATTTCACTGTGGATGCCTATATGATTTATGAAGCAAAGCTTCTGGGTGCCTCAGCAGTTCTTCTGATCTGCTCCATTTTAAATGAGGAACAGATTCATAGCTACATATCCATCTGTGATGAACTGGGTCTTTCCGCACTGGTGGAAGCTCATGACGAGGCAGAGGTACGGATGGCCCTTCGGGCAGGGGCCAGAGTCATCGGCGTGAACAATCGGAATCTGAAGGATTTTACAGTTGATACGGAAAACAGCAGGAAACTTCGCTGTATGATTCCGAATGATGTGATTTTTGTATCGGAAAGCGGTGTCAGAACGGCAGAAGATATTCAGAACCTTCGTGAAGCAGGTGCCGATGCCGTACTGATCGGGGAGACACTGATGCGTGCTCTTGATAAAAAGGTAAAACTGGAGGAACTGCGCGGCGGTTTTCTGAATGGATATACAGATTTGAAATAATAAACAGGCTTAAAGAAACAAACTTCACTAAAGAAATAAACAGATATGAAGAAATAGACAGAAAGGCAGCGGGATGTATACAAAAATAAAATTCTGTGGTCTGAGAAGATCGGAGGATGTGGAAATTGTCAATGGACTGAAACCGGATTATATCGGGTTTGTCTTCTTTCCCAGAAGTAAACGGTATATACCACCGGAACAGGCCAGACAGCTGAAAAGCAGGCTGTGTCCGGATATAAAAGCCGTGGGTGTATTCGTCAATGAGGAACCGGAAGTGATTGCAGGTTTATTGGAAAACGGAACAATTGACATGGCACAGCTTCACGGAAAAGAGGATGAAGTATACATAAAAAAACTGCGGGGACTGACCGGAAAACCGATCATACAGGCATTTCGCATAGATTCAGAGGAAGATGTGAAAGCAGCCGAACAGAGTACGGCGGACTGTATTCTGCTGGATTCCGGGGCCGGAGGAACCGGAACAACCTTTGACTGGAACCTGTTAAAACATGTCAACCGTCCCTATTTTCTTGCCGGCGGACTGGGCATTGACAATATAAAAAATGCACTGGAAATGCTGCACCCCTTCGGTGTGGATGTCAGTTCGGGGATTGAAGAAAATGGCGTAAAGGATCCGATAAAAATGCAGAGGTTTGCAGAACTGGTGAGGAACTTTGAGGAATGATCCGAGTGTGGTTTTGATAAATGACATATTTCAACAATCAGATTTCAGCTCTGGGGGATTATTGGAAAACATATTGAGAAAGAGGGAAAACAGATGACAAATCCGAATGGACGTTTTGGCATTCACGGTGGTCAGTATATACCGGAAACACTGATGAATGCAGTGATCGAACTGGAAACAGCATATAATCATTATAAAAAGGATCCGGAGTTTAACCGGGAACTGGAAGAATTATTCAACGAATATGCAGGCCGTCCTTCCAGATTATATTATGCAGAAAAAATGACAAAGGATCTGGGCGGTGCAAAGATTTATCTGAAACGGGAGGATCTGAATCATACCGGTGCCCATAAGATCAACAACGTACTGGGTCAGGCCCTTCTGGCAAAAAAAATGGGAAAAACCAGGCTGATTGCGGAAACCGGTGCCGGACAGCACGGCGTGGCCACTGCCACCGCAGCAGCTCTGATGGGCATGGAATGTGTTGTTTTCATGGGAGAAGAAGATACCATCCGTCAGGCACTGAATGTTTATCGGATGCGTCTGCTGGGAGCGGAAGTGATTCCGGTAAAAAGCGGTACGGCAACTTTGAAGGATGCGGTTTCGGAAGCTATGCGTGAATGGACCAGCCGGATTGCAGATACCCATTACTGTCTGGGTTCGGTTATGGGTCCCCATCCTTTCCCCACCATTGTAAGAGATTTTCAGGCTGTTATATCAAAGGAAATTAAAGAACAGATTCTGCAAAAGGAAGGCAGACTTCCGGATGCTGTGCTTGCCTGTGTGGGAGGCGGTTCCAATGCCATCGGCAGTTTCTATCATTTTATAGAAGATAAAGACGTTCAGCTCATCGGATGTGAAGCAGCAGGACGAGGAATTGACACCTTTGAAACGGCGGCGACCATCAATACCGGACGCCTTGGTATTTTCCATGGTATGAAATCCTATTTCTGTCAGGATCAGTACGGACAGATTGCCCCGGTTTACTCCATTTCTGCGGGTCTGGATTATCCGGGAATCGGCCCCGAACATGCTTATCTTCATGATATCGGCCGGGCACAGTATGTTCCGGTGACAGATGAAGAATCTGTCAATGCTTTTGAGTATCTGGCAAAAACAGAGGGTATTATTCCTGCCATTGAATCGGCCCATGCAGTGGCCCATGCCATGAAGATTGCACCCACCATGGGGAAAGATCAGATTATTGTCATTACCATTTCCGGACGTGGAGATAAAGACTGTGCAGCCATTGCACGTTACAGAGGGGAGGATATCCATGAGTAGAATTCAGGAAGCATTTGCCAGCGGAAAGGCGTTTATCCCATTTATTACCTGCGGGGATCCGGATCTGGAAACCACAGCTGCGGTGGTCCGTGCAGCTGCGGAAAACGGAGCTGATCTGATTGAACTGGGCATTCCTTTTTCGGATCCCACGGCGGAAGGTCCTGTGATTCAGGGAGCTAATGTCCGGGCTCTGGCAGGGGGTGTGACGACGGATAAAATATTTGATTTTGTGCGGAAAATCCGAAAGGATGTCCGGATTCCCATGGTGTTTATGACATATGCCAACGTGGTCTTCTCTTATGGAACGGAAAAGTTTCTTTCCACCTGCAAGGAAATCGAAATCGATGGTCTGATTCTGCCGGATCTGCCCTTTGAAGAAAAGGAAGAGTTTCTTCCTGTGTGCAGAAAGTACGGTGTGGATCTGATTTCCCTGATTGCTCCCACCTCCGAAAACCGGATTGCCATGATTGCCCGGGAAGCCGAAGGGTTCCTTTACATTGTATCCAGCCTTGGAGTAACCGGAACTCGTACAGAAATCAAAACGGATCTGAAATCCATTGTGGATGTGGTTCGTCAGAATACGGATATTCCCTGTGCCATCGGTTTTGGCATATCCAGACCGGAGCAGGCCAGAAAGATGGCGGATATTTCCGATGGAGCCATTGTGGGTTCTGCCATTATCAAACTTCTGGAGCAGTATGGAAAGGAAGCACCCCGATATGTGGGAGAATACGTAAAATCCATGAAGGACAGTCTGCGGTAAATAGTATGAGCCGATTTTGAGAGTGCAAAACACGAAAAAATCGACGTGAGGATCATCTGTCAGGTAATTTCTAATATAGAAATGTTGAAAAAAGCGGTTTCAAAAAAACCGCTTTTTTTGAACATACTGAAACAATTATCGGAAAATACTTGAGATTTTTCCTGTTAAAAGTTATGATAATAATGCCCGATTTACAAAACGAAAACAGCATTCGGCGGAAGGCGGATATTCCCGATTTTCATCCGGTTTCCGGACGGATACAGGAGGATTTTGACAATGGCATTAAGCAAGGACTTTTTATGGGGCGGCGCGCTGGCTGCTCATCAGTTCGAAGGCGGTGTATTAAATACATCCAAAGGATATTCAGTGGCAGATGTTATGACAGCCGGTGCACACGGTGTTCCCCGTGTGATTACCGATGGCGTAAAGGAAGGTCTTTACTATCCCAACCATGTGGGTATTGATTTTTACGGACATTATAAAGAAGATATCGCTCTGTTCGCAGAGATGGGATTCAAGTGTTTCCGTACTTCCATTGCATGGACCCGGATTTTCCCCAATGGAGATGAAGCAGAACCCAATGAAGAAGGACTGAAATTCTATGATGATGTGTTTGATGAACTCTTAAAGTACGGCATTGAACCGGTCATCACCCTTTCCCATTTTGAAATGCCTTACCATCTGGCAAAGGAATACGGCGGATTTATGAACCGCAAGACCATTGATTTCTTTGTGAAGTTTGCAAAGGTATGTTTTGAGCGGTATAAAAACAAAGTTAAATACTGGATGACATTCAATGAAATCAACAACCAGATGAATTATAAAAATGACATTTTCGGCTGGACAAACAGTGGTGCACATTTCGGAAATTATCCCGATCCGGAAGAAGCCATGTACCAGTGCGGTCATTATGAACTGGTTGCGTCTGCTCTGGCTGTAAAAGCCGGTAAAGAAATCAATCCGGATTTCAAGATCGGCAACATGATCGCCATGGTTCCGATTTATCCGTATTCCTGCAGACCTGAAGATATGATGCTTCATGTGCAGGAAATGCATAATCGCTGGTTCTTCTGTGACGTACAGTGCAGAGGTCATTATCCTGCCTATACGTTAAAGATGTTCGAAAGAAAGAACTATCATCTGGATATCACAGAAGAAGATAAGAAGATTCTGGCAGAAGGCACCGTTGATTACATTGGATTCTCTTACTATATGACCAACACGGTAAATTCCCAGGAATTCAAGGATGTATCCAAATCTGTGGATGGCTCCGGTCCCCATACTGTTAAGAATCCTTACATCAAGGAATCTGACTGGGGATGGGCAATTGATCCCATCGGTCTTCGTTATGCACTGAATACTTTCTATGAAAGATATGAAAAACCTCTGTTCATCGTTGAAAATGGTTTTGGTGCCATTGATGTGAAGGAAGAAGACGGCAGCTGTCACGATCCGTATCGCATCGATTATCTGAGAAGACATATCATCGAAATGAAGAAGGCAGTGGAAGAAGATGGTGTGGATCTGATGGGTTATACTCCCTGGGGCTGTATCGACTGTGTATCCTTTACAACCGGTGAAATGAAGAAACGCTATGGTTTTATCTATGTGGATCGTGATAATGAAGGAAATGGCACACTGGAAAGAAGCAAAAAAGATTCCTTCGAATGGTATAAAAAGGTAATTGCTTCCAATGGTGAAGAACTGTAAGCTAGTGAAAACCTGCGTGCAGTCAGTTGGTTTCAGGATTCTATCCGGAGAATCATAAAGAAAAATCAGAAAGGGGCTGCTCAGGTGGGCAGCTCTTTTTTATCAGATAAATCGACTGAAAAAGGGTAGAAAATGTTCTGGTGCAGAGCAGAATCGGATCAGACAGAGTGGGAGAAGAAAATAAGAAAGCTTCCTGTATACTTTAAATAGGTCAAGAGATTGACACAAAAAAATACC
>JBJELP010000159.1:0-10604 GCA_051879215.1 Lachnospiraceae bacterium | reverse complement strand
GTTTTGCGGGTCCCAAAGTCATGCTTTTTCATGCAAGCATGAACAGCATGACCTTGGGACCCTGGTATCATATAATCAATCGTTTATGATATGTCCAAGCTCCACATGCTTTTGAATCATATTATTGTACATGTGCTCCCATAATAATTCCGATCCTTTTGCAGTATTTTTATTCCGGTTCATGATCTGATGAAGATGAACGCCATGTTCAACCCAGGATTTTCCATTGGATGCATCATTCAGAATCAAGGGCTGTATGTTATCCATGGTGCGGGCAAACCGGGATTCTGCAGTCTCACATGCTTCGAATTCTTCCCACAGAGCACGTAATTTCGTTCCCTGATCTTCCGGAAGAATTCCAAAGATCCGATCGGCTGCTTTTACTTCTCGCTCTCGCTGGGTGCTCTTTGCAGCATCGTCATATGCATACGTATCCCCGGCATCAATCTCAACCAGATCATGAATCAGCAGCATCATGATAGTTTTCAGCACATCGATCTCTTCATTGGCATATTCACACAGCAGAAAGGTCATGATCGCCATATGCCATGCGTGTTCTGCATCGTTTTCCTTACGACTGCCATCGGAAAGGTAGGTCTGTCGACCAATCATTTTTTCTTTGTCAATTTCACGGCAGAATTCAATTTGTTGTTCCAGTCTTGTTTGATTCATCTTTTCGTTTCCTCATCTTTCTTTACCATCTTTTAGTTCTGCATTCCATCAGGATCATGCTTGCTTCGCAAATCGAATCCGGTGCCAGATCTCTGCAAACGTGATTTGAACAAATGGAACGCAAAACATCATTTCCGTTATTATACAGGAAACAAATGGAATTGGCGAGTAAATTAACGAAAGCGACTTGCAAGTCCGGGTTCTTTCCTGTAAAATGCTGTTTGAAACGATTTGAAAACAAACAAGGATTGAAATAAATATGAAATTACAACAATTATACAGCTATACGCGCCGTGCAATTGATGATTACGGAATGATTGAGGAAGGTGATCGGATCGCCATCGGTATATCCGGTGGAAAAGACAGTCTCACTCTCCTGTATGCTCTGCATGGACTCCGCAGATTTTATCCCAGAAAATTTGAAATCGAAGCCATTACCGTCCATATGGGATATGAAGGTTTTGACCTCTCACCGATTCGTAATCTGTGCAGAGAATTGGATATTCACTATTCCATCGTCGATACGGAAATCAAAAAGATCGTTTTTGATATTCGTAAAGAAGAAAACCCCTGTGCACTCTGTGCCACATTGCGAAAAGGAGCCTTCAACAACTATGCTGCTTCCATCGGATGCAATAAAGTGGCTTATGCACATCACAAAGATGATATCGTGGAGACCATGCTGATGTCCCTTCTATTTGAAGGAAGATTTCATTCCTTTTCTCCGGTAACCGGTCTGGACCGATCCGGCCTGACCGTAATCCGTCCGCTTATGTATGTGAAAGAATCTGATATCATCGGTTTTACAAACAAAATGAATCTGCCTGTATGTAAGAATCCCTGTCCCGCTGACGGTCACACACAACGGGAAGAAATGAAAAACATTCTGAAGGAACTGAATCAGAAATATCCCGGCTGCAAAGAGAGAATATTTACCGCAATCTGCAATGGGCATATACCTTCCTGGCCGGAGAAAGTTAGGTAGCATATGGCTGAAAACAAATCACGTCCTTATCATGAACAGATTGATATTGAAAATACAATCCGGCTCCGTGAACTGATTGCGGAACTCCCCGGATTTGTACGCGACTTCTTCCGGGGGATTGAACAGACCACTTCCTCCAAAACGAGAATTGCCTATGCCTATGATCTGAGGATTTTTTTTCATTATCTGAAGGAAAACCGTCCGGATCTGGAAGACATCTCGATTGCAGATCTGACTCCTGCCTATCTGGAAACCCTGAAGCCGGCTGATCTGGAAGAATATATGGAGTATCTGAAGTATTACCACAAAGGAGACGAAGATCGACTGAATCAGACCAGAGGAATCATGCGTAAAATCTCTTCCCTGAAGGCATTTTACAACTATTTTTATCGCAGAGAAGTGATTCAGTACAATCCGGCTGCTCTGGTGGAGCTTCCAAAGGATCACGAAAAGCCCATCATCCGTCTGGATGCAGATGAAGTGGCTGTCCTGCTGGATTCTGTGGAACAGGGGGACCATCTGACTAAGCAGCAGAAAAACTTTCACAACAAAACCAGAACCAGAGATCTTGCCATCCTGACCCTGCTGTTGGGTACCGGAATTCGGGTTTCTGAATGTGTCGGACTGGATATTACGGATCTTGACTTTAAAAACTCCGGATTTAAAATCCATCGAAAAGGCGGAAAAGAAGTTATACTCTATTTTGGTGATGAGGTGGAGGAAGCACTCCTTGATTATCTGGATGAACGAAAGAACATCATTCCCTGTGAAGGATCAGAAAACGCTCTGTTCCTCTCTTTGCAGAAAAAACGGATCAGCGTCCGCTCCGTTGAAAAACTGGTCAAAAAATACACGCAGGCTGTTACTTCATTAAAAACCATAACCCCCCATAAACTGCGCAGTACCTTTGGTACCCAGCTTTATCAGGAAACGGGAGATATCTATCTGGTGGCAGATGTACTGGGGCACTCTGATGTCAATACAACCAGAAAACACTATGCTGCCATCGAGGACCAGAAACGAAGACAGGCCAGAAACAAAGTACATCTGCGGAAGGATTGAAGCTTCATAATTTTTGAAACTGAAAATAATTTAGCCGATTAAAATGGGGCTGCCGCACTATTTAGTGTGCGATCTTTTTTCGCACATCAAGCCAGCCAGTATATCCACCACAGGTACAGAACCTGAGTCTTTGAAGTTCTAGAGCCTCAGGCAAATGTACCTTTTGGGTGGATATATCTGCGCTGGCTTTTGTGCTCGTCTGCCAATCACTCTCCTGCTGCCAGCTTTTCTGCATCTTTTTCTCCGCAGTAGATCAGAAGAAGCTGTCCTTCCTTCACCTGGTCTCCTCGCAGATGATTCATCTGTGCAACATTATACATATAGGTACGGATATCATCCTCCGTGGATCCATGCCACTCCTTTGCAATGTCCCAAAGTGTATCGCCTTTCTGAACAACAATTTCATGGTAAATTGTTTCACCGTTTTTTAACAGCGTACTGTCGTCACGTGCTGAGGCTGCAATGGTTCCGAAAATAAGGGTCATTGACACACTTGTAATCAGAAATGTGAGCAGGACGGCAAGAATCAGGACACTTCTGCTGAACATGCGTCCTCTGCGCTGCTTTTCCCGCTTTCTGCTGCACTTTAAACCGGTTCCTGCCGGAGCTAACTGTTCTTTCTTATGAGAAGTCATATGCTTATCTCCTGTACGAACAGATGAATGTCCATGGGCTTCAAAATCAAATACCGGCATGCAGATTGCTTTTCCATTGTTCGATGACATATCCGGTACCGTATAATATCTGTCAGCTGTAGTATATCTTCCTTCCATTGTTTCTCCTCCTGATCGTATTGTATATATGATCCGTGCAGTTTCTAAACTCTGCTGGATCTTCCTATCTCCTGTATCTTTATCAGCGAACATATGTTGTGAACAGTTGTTCTGCTTGGCTGATAACAGCATTATAGTACACAAACAAATGTTTGTCAATCTCTTTTTTCGAACGTTTGTTTTTTATTTTACTTGATTTTTTTTCGAACATGTGTTATGATTTTTTTATCAAAACGGCATGGACCACTTTCATTCAGTCTGATTTATTGCTGCTGTTGAAAGGTTATTGACATGAATTGCCGTATTCTACAGATTAAAGGGAGGTTATGATATGGCAAAAGGTAAAATTTCTCCTAAACAGCAGGAAATCCTTGATTTTATCAAATCTGAAATCATCAGCCGCGGATATCCGCCGGCTGTCCGTGATATTTGTGAAGCAGTACATCTGAAATCCACATCATCCGTACATTCTCATCTGGAAACCCTTGAGAAGAATGGGTTCATCCGAAAAGACCCCACAAAACCGAGAGCAATTGAGATTCTGGACGATGAATTCAATGTCACCAGAAAAGAGATGGTGAATATCCCTGTAGTCGGTACGGTAGCTGCCGGTATTCCGATTCTTGCCACAGAGAATATTGACAACTATATTCCTGTCCCCTCGGATATGCTTCCCAACGCGGGCAATCATAAGTTCTTTATTCTGAATGTAAAGGGCGACAGTATGATCAACTGCGGTATCCTGAACGGGGATCAGATCATTGTGGAGCAGCAGGAAACCGCTCACAATGGTGAGATTATTGTTGCACTGGTGGATGATTCTGCTACCGTTAAGCGATTTTACAAAGAAGACGACTGCATTCGTCTCCAGCCGGAGAATGACACCATGGATCCGATCATTATTCCTGCAGGTACCGATGTGTCCATTCTTGGTAAAGTGGTTGGCCTGATGCGTATGAATATTTCATGATTCATCTCATGACTCACGATAAAAACGCCGCAAAGACGATTGTACCACAATCGCCTCTGCGGCGTTTTTTTTGAATCATTCACGGAATCATTTTGAAATCTGTATTTATTTCTATACATACAATAAAAAGAATCTGATCACATACTGAAGAAGATTATACCGACTGGCTTGATGCGCAAAAAATACACATCTATTTCTCTTCTTTTTCGAATTCCTTATTATCGATCAGTTTTCCGTCTCTCCAGATACGTTCCAGATCGTAAAAATCTCTGTCTTCTGTATGGAAGATATGAATAACCACATCACGGTAATCCAGAAGAATCCATCTTGCTGTCTGGTAGCCTTCAATCTGACGGGGTTCGTAACCGGCACGTCCAAGTGCTTCCGTTACATTGTCTGCCAGCGCCTGCACCTGATGAGGGTTATTACCTGCTGCAATGATAAAATAGTCTGCAATTGAAGTGACATCGGAAATGTCAATTACATTGATGTTTACTGCAAGCTTTTCATCCAGTGCATGGTATGCAATTTCTGTCATTTTTCTGCTGATATCCATTATAAAACTCCTTTTTTCATATACCTGTGCAGTTCTCAAATGATTTCCTTTCAGATAGCCTGTCTATTCTGATAATAGTCAATGGCTGATTCTGTCTGGGAATCTACATTTGAGCCGGTTTCATTCAGATACACAAGAATTCCCTGCATGATTTCTGTCAGTGCCTGATCAATATCCACAAATGCAAGCTGACGCATGGAATCCAGATTATCCGCTTTGTTTCTTCTGGGTTCAATATAGTCTGCAATGTAGATGATTTTTTCCAGCAATGTCATATCCGGTTTTCCTGTGGTATGGTACCGGATTGCAGAAAGGATTTCAGGATCTGTAATCTGATATTTGTGTTCTGCCATATAACTGCCGTATTTGGCATGGAGAAGTACCTTGTTCTTTTCTTCGTCTTCGGTAACAGGAATTCCTTTTTCCAGACATTTTTCATAAATCGTCTGGTTGTCAAACTGACGTGCACAATCGTGAAGCAATCCTGCCAGTTCTGCTTTTTCCAGATCGCATCCATATCGCATGGCCAGTGCCATTGCAGTATAGGAAACACTGAGCGTATGCTCATATCGATACGGCTCCAGTTTCTTTTTCAGTTTTTTTCGGATCATGGGAACTCTTTCGTTCATTTCATCCTCCGTATCGGATCATCGATATCGGATTATCGATACAATCCGTGTTCTTCTATATAGTTTTTTACTTCTTCAGTGACATAATACTGAATGGAATATCCTTCCTTCACAGCCTGCCGGATCCAGTTGCTGGATATTTCAAAATTCGGCATATGAAGCAGGCTGATTCTGGCGTTGTATCTGGCTTTCAGTTCCTGAATCTTCTGCTCCATCTGCAAAAGATCCAGATTGCCCCGGGGACCGGCCAGTATCACCGCACGGTCAAATATTTTCTGCGGTTCATGCCATGTGTCCATATAATCCAGGGAATCGGCTCCCACAATAAAATAATACTCTGCATCGGGATTCAGGGAACAGAACTCTGCCAGTGTATCTGAAGTATAAGAAAATGCTTCCTTGCGGATTTCCAGATCAGAAAATGTAAATCCTGGATGGTCTTTGATTGCCAGTTTCACCATCTCTGCCCGAAAAGAAGCATCCAGAGAAGCCTTCTTATGGGGAGGATTGCCATTGGGGATAAATACAATTTCATCCAGATGATACTCCTCCAGTGCACGTTGTGCAAGCATAAGATGTCCGATGTGTATAGGACTGAATGTTCCTCCGATGATACCGATTTTCTGCATATTCCTCCTCCTCTCTGCTTTCTCCGGGAATCCATATCGACATCTGCAAAATATAAACGCCGGATCCGGTTTGCCTGGCAAACCATAACCTTCTTATTTCTCAGGTAAATATTTGCTGTTTTTCTTGGCCTGACGGAACAGAACAATCTTCTTTCCGATCACCTGAACCACCTGTGAACGTGTACGCTCTGCCAGCATCTGTGCGATTTCTTTTACATCACCATCGCAATTCTGGAGAACACTGATTTTAATCATTTCTCTTGCTTCCAGTGCTTCATCAACAGCTGCAGTAATTTCAGGTGTAAGACTTGCCTTGCCAATCTGCAGAATTGCATCCATGGTCATTGCCTGACCTTTTAAATATGCTCTGTATTTTGTAGTCATATATCCTCCATCATCGTCTATCGCAATGAATCAGCAGGCATTCATAATTTCTGCTGGTCCATCATCATCTATCCATGAATTGCCTGTTATTTATAATATTCGAATTCCAGATCGTATACCCGTACGGTGTCTCCGTCCTGAATGCCAAGCTTTTCCAGCTGTGCAAGGATACCGGTTTCTTTCAGGAATTTCTGAAAGAAAGCAAACCCTTTTTCAGAATCCAGATTGGTATATCCCAGCATCTTTTCAATTCTTGGACCTTCCACTGCATAAACAGTATCCGATTCTTTTGTAACAGTAAAAGGAAGCGAAACATCATCCGGATATTCCACATTGAACTCTTTTTCAAAGATTACAGGTGCCTGATCCACAGTCTGAAGCAATGCATATACCCTGGAAAGGAGTTCCTTTAATCCTTTACCGGTTACCGCAGAAATCGGGAAAACTTCGATACCCTCCGGTTCAAATTCTCTCCGCAGGCGTTCCAGGGGATTCTCTGTTTCTTCATCTTCCCAGATGGCATCGATTTTATTGGCAGCAATAATCTGAGGTCTCTTCAGCAGTTCCGGATCATATGCTTCCAGTTCTTTGTTAATGGTGCGAATATCTTCAATGGGATCACGGCCTTCCACAGATGCTGCATCCACCACATGAATAAAGACCTTTGTTCGCTCAATATGACGTAAAAATGCATGTCCGAGACCGACACCCATGGATGCGCCTTCGATCAGACCGGGAATATCTGCAATCACAAAACTGTTTCCGCCTCCCATGTCAACCACACCAAGTTCCGGCTGCAGTGTGGTGAAATGATAATTGGCAATCTTCGGTCTTGCATTGCTTACATGGGAAAGCAGTGTGGATTTACCCACATTGGGAAAACCAACCAGGCCCACATCGGCAATTACTTTCAGTTCCAGTCTGACCCACAATTCGACACCGGGTTTCCCGGGCTGTGCGTATTTCGGCACCTGCATGGTGGAAGTAGCAAAATGCATGTTGCCCAGGCCGCCGCGGCCGCCTTTCAGGATAACTTCTCTTTTATTGTCACCGGACATATCCGCAATTACTTTTCCGGAAGCATCATCTTTGATAACGGTTCCCGGAGGAACCTTGACGATCAGATCGTCTGCATCGGCACCATGACAGCGCCTTTTTCCGCCTTCCTGACCGTTCTTGGCCACATATTTTCTGACATGTCTGAAGTTGGTAAGGGTATTCATACCCTCATCTACAACGAAAATAATATCTCCGCCACGGCCGCCGTCACCACCGTCAGGTCCGCCGTTTGGCACATATAATTCACGGCGGAAACTCACATGACCGTTGCCGCCATTGCCTGATTTTATAAATACTCTTGCACTATCTGCAAACATGACCGTTTCCTTTCCTTAAAATCTGTATATAAGAATGAAGGGCCGACGCAAACACGCCGACCCTCAATTACAAATCAATTAAAATCGTTAAAAAGCCTGATCAGTTCGAAATGAATTATTCAGCTTCTGCAGCAACAGCAACTCTGGGATATACAGAACACTGTTTTTTGTCTCTGCCTTTTCTTTCAAATCTTACAACACCGTCAACCTTAGCATACAGAGTATCATCGCTACCGATACCAACATTAACACCGGGATGAATCTTTGTACCTCTCTGTCTGTACAGGATGTTGCCTGCTTTAACGAACTGGCCGTCAGCTCTCTTTGCTCCAAGTCTCTTGGATTCGGAATCTCTACCGTTCTTGGTAGAACCTACACCTTTCTTATGAGCAAATAATTGAAGGTTCATATTTAACATAGGTTACACCTCCCCTTACGGATAATAATTCTGATAAATCTATCCCCATAGGTTTCTGAAATCGTTTCCAGACCGAGGATAAATGCTTTCAACAATAATTGAGTTCCGGGCGCTTCATTTGTAACCAGTTTAAACTTCAGATTACCTTCAGACTGCTTTGTCTCAAATCGGTCCGTGGTAAGCTGTTCGATACTGTTAATGGTATTAATGGAGAGTGCTGAAACAGCAGCACATATAATATCACGACCGTATCTGTCATAACCGGCATGTCCCGTGATATGAAATCCAAAGACATCGTCTCTGGAGGTCTTATAAATTACAGCAGTGATCAATTACTTTGCAATCTTTTCGATCTTAACTTCGGTGTATGTCTGTCTGTGACCGTTTTTCTTGTGATAACCGGTTTTTCTCTTGTACTTATATACAATAACCTTCTTATCCTTTACATCACCGAGAACGGTAGCTGTAACCTTTGCACCCTCAACTACGGGTGTACCGATCTTCAGTTCGTCATCACATACAACCAGAACCTGATCAAAATCGTATGTTTCACCAGCTGCAACGCCTAACTTCTCAACACGGATAACGTCGCCTTCGCTGACCTTGTACTGTTTACCACCTGTGGCAATAATTGCGTACATGTGCTTACCTCCTTCAAAAAACTCGCCAACTTCGGTGTCCGGACAGCTATTCGCCGGACTTCTACCTCATTGTGCGGCACACGTTGATTATATTATCACAGTGTTTTTTGAATGTCAACTGAATTTTTCCTGTTTTATATGGCTTTTTCCGGATGCACGTTACTGTTCACACGCCATGATCCACCCTAAAAAAACTATCGTCAAATTGCTGAAATTTAAAATTCGGTTTTCAGCAGATCTCTGACAGCAGAGAGGGAATTGTTTATAACTTTCTCCTTCTCTGTTTTTTTGTTTATTTCATTTCTGTGTTTCCCCTGTTTTCATCTTTTTGCAGGGGCTTTTCCAAACTGTACTGCTTTTCTGCTGATGTTATCCACCGTCAGATTGCACATAGGGCACAAGCTGCCGGATTCGCTTTTTTTTCGCATTTTTGGTATAATCTTTTATACGATAAGAACAAACGTAAGGAGATCATAAGCATGTATCATCCGGATTATATCAAAAAAAGGAAAGCTCCTGAAACATCAGATGATCCCAGAGTACAGGTCCATGCCCTGCGTCAGATGCTTGCTGCGGAGCAGAAACATTCGCAAGCACAGGAAAAGCTGATCAGGACCCAGGATGAAAAGATCAGACTTCTGGAAGAGATGATTGACCGTCTGACAGAAGAAAACGCATTCCTGACAGACTGTGTGGAAAAGATCAAGGATCTTGAAGCACAGCTTGATTCATTCATAAAGGACCAACAGACCCCTACCACGTAAAAGAAAGGCATCTTACCATGTACAACAGTTTCGATTATATTTCCTGTCTCCAATATCAGGTAAAGACCCAGGAAAAGATCATTGAAGGTTTTAAGTCCGGAGAGCGTTACCGCATAATCCAGGACCGGTACGACAAAAATGTAAACGAACTGAGACGTATGCTGAAAAAAGTAAAACGGGAACGGGATGAAGCCCGCGAAACGACCGTCCATGTACGCAACATCTGGTTTGAGGTTTTTGACAAACTGGAAGAAGCTTATAAAAAGCAGGAGAAAAAACTGCTGAAAGAGCTGGAAAGAGAAAAGGAGCAGCGTATCCGGGCAGAAGCCAAAAGGGATGAATACCATACGAAATATGCCGAAAAAAACAGGGAACTGTATGACGTAAAGACTGAGCTGGAGGAAGAAAAGGGCAGGAACAAAAAACTGACTGCCCAGCTGAACCGGGATTATGAGAATTCCTCGATCCCTTCTTCCATGTCCGAAAATAAGAAAAAGATCACGAACAGCAGGGAAAAGACCGGCCGGAAACCCGGAGGACAGCCCGGCCATGCCGGCCACTGCCGTAAAAAACAGGAGCCCACCGGTGAACCGGTCCTGCTGATGCCGCCCCAGGAAGTACTGCAGGATCTGGACTTTAAGAAGACAAAAAAGAAGATCATCAAGCAGATGGTCGGGATCCGTGTGATGGTTGAAGTGAAAGAATATCATGCGGATATTTATTATAACTCCAAAACCGGTGAAAG
>JBJELP010000158.1:0-2448 GCA_051879215.1 Lachnospiraceae bacterium | reverse complement strand
AGAATTGACTGATCTGCCGAAGGAAATGCATATTCCCCAGAGTAATGAACTGGATTTGTTTGCGGAAGACGGCTTTTCTGTGGAAATGAAGGACGTTATTTTTCCTATTTAAAAGGGAATCAGGTGATTACCGATTCCGCATTCTGTGCAAAGCCGGGTGAAATTGTGGCGCTGGTGGGTCCTTCTGGGGATGGGAAAACCACTATGATCCGTCTGATTCTGTGATTGATCCGTCCGGAAAAGGGCAGGGTGTCCATATAATGGAAACGTCCCCAGGGGGAAAACGATGATTGAGCGGGGACGAGGTCTGTCGGAAGGACAGACCCAGTGTACTGAATCTTTGTCAGCGCGTGTATCGTGTCAAGGAAACAAGGGTAACAGAACTGTCCGAGGAAGAATCCGCCCGTATGGTCATGGATTTCTGATGGATTTTGGAAAGGGATAGCAGGAAGATATGAAAGTAGTCGATACGAGAGAGTATGTTTCGGTTCTTCGTGAACTGGTGGAAGAAGGACGAGAAGTGAAAATGGTGGTATGGGGCAGCAGTATGACGCCGTTTCTAGGACATGGGCGGGATACCATTTTCTTTTCAGCACCGGAAAGGGAACTGCGCCGTGGCGATATGGTTTTTTATCAGAGGGATACCGGGCAGTTTGTTATGCACCGCATCTGGAAGGTAAAAAAAGACGGATATTACATTGTCGGAGATGCTCAGACAGAAATTGAAGGCCCTATACGACGGGATCAGATTTTTGCCCGGATTATGAAAGTAAATCGAAAAGGCAAAATGATTTCCAATGGGGATTTCTGGTGGGAATTTTTTGAAAAAGTCTGGATTCGGATGGTGCCGCTGCGGCCTATTATCATGAGGTTTTATTCAGTAGTATCCGGCAGAAGGAACAGATGACCTTTTGCACGGGTCTATCATGGGCAGTATTGGAAAAGAATTTCGTAAGTACTCCAAAAGAGGGTATATCGGAAACACCGTAGAAATGTGATATACTTTCTGAAACTATCAAGGGAGGTATATTACCATGATAAATATTGATAAATGTCGTCATTTGATTGCTGACAGGGAAATCTGCGGCCTTACGGTAAACGTTTGACATTGTGATAGACGCCTTCTTTTGAAGCGTTTACGAATAGCGGCCTTTAAAGCATTATTCTGGTGAACAATATGGAAAGAAGGGTAAGGAATGATCTTCATTAGTTATTCGAGCCTGGACTATGTTATGGCAGGTCATATTCGGGAAATCTTACAGAAAAATGACATATCCTGCTGGATGGAACCGGAGTCCATTCCGGGTGGAAGTGACTATGCCCATGAGATTCCTGCAGCAATAGAATCCTGTGATTATTTTCTGCTTGTTTTGTCGAAAAATTCTCAGGATTCCATATGGGTTCCAAAGGAATTGGATCTTGCCATTGATGCTAAGAAAATGGTTTTTCCCATCCATATTGATTTGTCATCGCTGAAACCCCATTTCAAGTTGAGGCTTTCCAATGTCCAATGTATGGATGCAGCAATGAGTGTGGAGGATGTTCTTGATCGTGTTGTTCAGAGGATTAAGGATCATGCGATAGAGGGCAAAAAGCATACGGGTTTTCCTGATTCTGATGATAACGGGAAAGATGATCTGTATTTGCTGCAATTGAATCAGGCAAGGATCTTCTATAATCAAAAAGCGGGCAGTCAATACCGTTATGTAAAACACTTCTCTTTAACAAACAGCCCGTACAGTTATCCAGGATATATACTTGCATGTATCTTAAGGATGTTGATTATAATTTGATAAAAACAAATGATGTCAATAAGCTCAGCAAACAATATGGAAATCGGTTATTGATTACCGGTGGAGCCGGCAGTGGAAAAAGTCTGATGCTGCGGTACATGTTTTTGAAAGTATTAAAAAATCATGACCAGATTCCGGTGCTTTTGTTTTTACGAAATCTGGATTATACCGGTTTATGGTCCAATGAATCGGACTTTTTATGTGATCAGATATTGAAAAATATGCAGGCATTGGGTTTTGATGTGTCCGGAGAGGTATTTAAGCGAAATTTATCTGAACTATCCTATGTCTTATTTCTGGATGGCTTTGATGAGGTTGAATACGATGTAAGAAAACGACTGGAGTATTTGATAAATGATTTTTGCAAACAGTTTTCCAATATTACCGTAGTGGTTTCTTCAAGGCCGGAATCATCCTTTGTCAGCTGGAATCATTTCGTGGAATTGGAAATACAGACACTGACAAAATACCTGATAAAAAAAATGATCGAAAGAAATGATATGGATTTGTCGGAGAAACAGGTGGAGTTTGTTTCGAAGATGGTGGATTTATATGGATTCAATAAACGGGTTTCCATAAAAGAATTGAAGGATAAAGGGTTCTATAATGAGTTCATAGACAGTTGTTACTGGATTATTGAGAGATATGATTTTGC
>JBJELP010000157.1:0-2450 GCA_051879215.1 Lachnospiraceae bacterium | reverse complement strand
GCCCGGGAAGGTACATGGTAAAAAAGTTTGTTACATAATACGGGAGGTCAGTTTTTTGCATTCTCTTCAAAATCTCCTTCCGGTATAATGTCAAAGCATGCTTTTTCCATCATCTCTACCATTTCCGGGTAGATTTCTGCTGTAAGTCTCAGATAGTATTGAGTAGCCCTGAAATCTGCATGCCCCATGTAAGCAGACAGATACGGAAGCTTATTGCTCATATCAGCCCCTTCTTTTGCCCATCTGCGAAGATTTTCCACTGCCAGACCATGCCGAAAATCATGGATTCTGGGGCCTTTATTATCATGGGGAATATCTGCCATTAAAAGATAATCCCTGAAATGAAGGTATGCAGTGCTCTTATCCATCTTTCCACCAGCGATACTTGGAAATAGATATTCCTCATCAGATAATTCTGTGAGAAACCGTTTGACGTACTTATTCAGCCGGTTGTTTAAAGATACTGAAAGCGGAATGATACGGTCACGGTTGTTTTTGGCACCCCGAATAAAGACTGTCCCATTGTCTGCATCATAATCCTCTTTCTTGAGACTGAGTGCTTCTGATAAACGTGCACCGGTGCAGCAAAGGAAGCGAAATAATTCCGGATCAACATCATTCCGATAGGAGAGTCTGGTGGCAGGATAATGATCCACGGCATAGAAAAAACGCTGTTTTTCTTCCGCTGTATAGATATGAGGGATGTATTTACTTCTTGGTATCTGATAGCGGTGTTCAATCCGGTATGCTGAATATCCTCTCTTTATCAGAAAATCAGCAAACTGCAGCATTACTACTTCCTTTGCGTAGTGAGTTGATTTCTGTTCCCTCTTATCATATATGAATTCTTCCAAAACATATTTTTTTAACTCAGGGCCTGCATATCCCTGCATTGAACAGAAGTGGTCAAAATGCTGCAGAATCCGTCCCTGCCGTTCAAATTTAAATCCGGCTAAGCGATACTGTTCCAGAAAAGCGTGGATGAGGGGTGAAAAATCACTTTTCCATTCATAATTCTGCATCTGCTTCGCCCTCCCATTCCAACTCAAGGGAACAATCCCTCAAATGTTCCGTGTCGATACGCAGATAATTCCCAACCGTAGTCCGTTCATCCCTATGCGCCAGTGTCTGTGAGATGACCGGAAGTTCGGTTCCACAGAATAGCATGTTTTTAGCAAGTGTGCTTCTCAGGGTATGTATTCCGTGAGCCTCTCCGGCTTTAATCTCAATCTCCGCTTTGATCAAATATTTGCGGAGTGCCCCTGTCAGGGAGGATGTACTTCCGATTGGACCATATGGGAAATGGTGAGCAAGAAAGACATTTGTATATCCTGACACAGGTCTTCCGTTCTTCAGGTAATCGATGATTGCCCATCCTACTGCTTCCAGTAAAGGCAGTTCCAGAGGTTCGCCGGTTTTGCCTGTAATGATTTTTAAAGTATGTGTTTTCCAGTTAATATCGTTGATTTTAAGATTTCGGATATCAGCTGCCCTGAGTCCGGTCTGAATACAAAGAGAAAACATAGCATAGTCTCTTTTTCCACGGGGCGATTGGCGGTCAACTGCCCCGAGAAGTCTTTTAAGCTCATCAGGTGTCCAAGCATGGGGAATATGACCATTTCTAGGAATACGTAGAGACAGGATATCTTCTGTATAATCAATCTCACAAAAGCCATTATCGAAGAGAAAATGAAGAAATTTTTTCAGCCCATAAATCAGGGTACCTCTATATTTGAGCTGGTTGTCTTTGTATTTTGACAAAAACAAATCAATATAGGACATATCCAGTAAACCCCAATCTGCCAGTCCGTCCTCAGATACAGACAGAATGAATCGTTGGGTGGAGTTTATGATAGTTGATTTCGTATCTGCTGCCAGATGACTCTTTTGCGTTTCTGTTGCAAATGCTTCATAGGCAGATGCTAATGCAATAGGGCAGGAAAAAGGAACTTTCTTGCCTCTTGTACTTAGATCCAGAGAACCTGTTTTCTGGTATCTCAGCAGAATAACCAGAGCCCGGATTCTTCTGTTTAGACTGTCATTAGATGTAACGGTCATTAACGAAGACAATCGGATTTTATTTTTGATTTCGATATACTGGAGACAAACTTCTTCCGTTACTTCGTTGATGTCATTCTCATCAAGAAATTTGAGAAAAGACCTATAAACACTGAGGTATCCGGATTTTATAGATGATTCTGTCATTCCCTTCTTTTTCAGTTCTGCCAGAATCTGGTCAATAGTTTTTTGGATGTCATTATTATTGTTCATTATTGCATCCTCCTTTCGAAGAAATACTATAATAAACAGAAGTTAAATGGTGAGTATTTTGATAGAAAATCCCTATTTTAGCGTGATTTTTTCAAAGACTCACCATTTAAAAACACTCTACATAATGGCGGAAGGAATGGCAGGTAAGCCTGCGCTCCCATCCCAGCCTGTCCTCGTGG
>JBJELP010000156.1:0-2495 GCA_051879215.1 Lachnospiraceae bacterium | reverse complement strand
GAAGATTGTCCGGTGCAGAATGATCCGCAGTTTAAAGTGGTTTACGATGAACATCGTGTTGGGCATCTTGTTAGAAAATAGGAGGTTTCATTATGGAGAAAAGAAATGGATGTACAGTGATTGCCGGATGTGGGCGTCTGGGTGCAAGTATAGCGGGAAAGCTTTCGGAAGAGAAAAAAGATGTGATGGTTCTGGATTGTGATAAAACGGCATTTCGAAAACTGCCATATTCATATGGAGGATTGACCCTGACGGGCAGTGCGACAGATATGGAGAGACTGGAAGCTTTCGGTCTTTCAGATGCAGCGGCTTTTATTGCTGTTACCGATCATGATTGTGTGAACATCTGTGCGGCACAAATTGCAAAAAAGATGTTCCATATTCCGAAGGTAGTGGCACGGATCTATGATGAAGAGAAGATTCCGCTGGTGAAAGAGATGGGGATTGATACGATCTGCCCGTCAGAACTGTCGGAAAAGGAAATTGCCAATTACATTGAAATCGGAGGTGGAGCACATGTGGAATAAAAAGAAAGAACAGAAAACGATTCTGATTGTGGGAGGATTCCATAAAGCCAGATCCCTTGCCATTTCTCTGCTGAAAAAGGGATATCGCGTGACAGTCATTAATAAGGATTATGAGGATTGTGAGAAACTGGCGGAAGTAAACAGACTGAATGTCATTTACGGAGATGGAAGCAAAAAGTTTATTCTGGAGGATGCAGCTGCCGGAAACTGTCAGGTGGCGATTGCCCTGACAGACAGTGACGAAAGTAATCTTGTCATCTGCGAAATGTGTAAACAGTTTTTTCATGTAAAGAAAACAGTGGCTCTTTTAAATGATCCGGCGAAAACGGATTTTTTCTATCAGATGGGAATTGACCGGGTGGTCTGCGCATTGAATATGATTACGAATATCATGGAAGAACAGGCAGTCATGGATGAAATGACCAGGTTAATACCGGTTGACGAGGGCAGGATTCAGATTCTGGAATTGCCAATTCCGAAAAATGCGTCCGTTGCCGGGAAAAAATTATGGGAACTGAATCTTCCAAAGGAAGTGATCATCGGCTGTATCCTTCGTGGGGACCAGAGCCTGATTCCCAGAGGGGATACCCGCCTTATAGAAGGGGATATGCTTCTGATCATCACTTCGGATAAAAGTAAACTTGACCAGATAAAGGAGCTGACAGAATATGCTGCATCGTAATGGAATATCAGTGATGGGGAAAATGATGGTATTGGAGGGATGTATCCTGTTTGTCCCGCTTCTTATTCTACCATTTTACCCGAAAGAAATTGTTTTTGCATGGAAGTTCTTTGTACCGGCCGCAGTTTCTGTTGTATTGGGGATGGCAGTTTGCCGCAGAAAAACAGAAAATACGAGCAGCAGCCGGCTGGTGGTGTTTGCATGGCTGTATGGATTTGCACTTGCAGCAGTTCCTTTTTGGCTGTATGGAAATCTGACACCTGTACAGGCGCTTTTTGAATCAGTAAGCGGGTTTACCACCACCGGGCTTTCCGTACTGGAAGTGGAGCAGCTGCCGCATATATTCCTGTTCTACCGAGGTTTCCTGCAGTATGTGGGCGGTCTTGGATTTGTGATGATGATGCTCCTTTTTATACAGGAAAAGGATTCCGTTACCTTGTACCAGGCAGAGGGACATCCGGACAAACTGATGCCAACCATTGGAAAAACGGTAAAAGTCATTGGAATGATGTATGGATTTTTCCTGATTGCAGGTACCATTTTGTATACCCTGTTCGGGATGTCTGTTTTTGACAGCATCGTTCATACCATGTGTGCATTGTCGACAGGCGGCTTTTCCAACCGGCTGGACAGTATCGGCTATTACCATTCCCTTCCCCTTGAATGGATCACCATTTTACTGATGCTGATCGGAACAACGAATTTTTCTTTGTTGTTGTTACTGTTCCGTGGACGGATCCGGGATTTCCTGCGTGCAAGTGAAATCCGTTTTCTGGCTGGTCTGACTGTGATCACGGTTCCTGTAATGGCACTGTTTTTGGCAAAAAGCGGAATAACCGCAGGCGAAAGTACAGAACTGGCTTTTTTCAATGCGTTTTCGGCATTATCCACCACCGGATATTCCACCTGCAGCTATTGCGAGTGGCCGGAGACGGCACTGGCAGTCATGATCCTGCTCATGATCATTGGCGGTGGGATCGGATCTACGGCAGGAGGAATCAAGCTGGGCAGGGTATGCAGGTTAATGAAGAATCTGGCATGGAATGTGAAGAAAAAGATGATACCGGACCGGACGGTAACGCTCACATATTATTGCAAGGGAACAGAAAAAGAATTACTGGACAGAACACAGGTGGAAGAAGCCTCGACCTATGCACAGACGTATCTTCTGGTTTATACAGTGGGAACGATTGCTCTGACATTCTTTTCCGGATGTACCTTACTGGAAGGTGCGTTTGAGTTTGCTTCCTCACTTGGTACGGTGGGACTTTCCATCGGAATTACGA
>JBJELP010000155.1:0-2497 GCA_051879215.1 Lachnospiraceae bacterium | reverse complement strand
GAAATATCGGGCAGATTTCATTATGATGTACAGGCAAAATCAGAATATCCGGCAGTAGGTGATTTTGTTATGACTGACTGGAACGAAAGCGGAGGCAATGCAGTAATTCACCATGTTTTGCCTCGAAAAAGCAGCTTTATTCGAAAAGCAGCCGGTGAAAAAAATGAAGAGCAGATTGTTGCTGCAAATATTGATACTGTATTTTTGTGTATGTCTCTGAATAACGATTTCAATTTGCGGCGGTTAGAACGCTATATTTCCGTTGCGTGGAACAGCGGTGCAGTTCCCGTTGTTGTCCTGACCAAAGCGGATCTGTGCGAAGACCTAGATGGTAAAATGGCAGATGTTTATTCTGTTGCCGCCGGTATCGATATTCTTGTAACAAGTGCCATAGATCGAAATGGTTATAAGCAGATTGATCCTTATCTTGAAGCCGGAAAGACAATTGCGTTTATCGGTTCATCCGGTGTGGGAAAATCCACATTGATTAACTGTCTGCTGGGTGAAAACCATATGGAAACCAACGGGCTTAGAAACGATGACAAAGGGCGTCACACAACAACACACAGGGAGCTGATTTTATTGCCATCCGGGGGTATGGTAATTGATACACCAGGAATGCGTGAACTGGGAATGTGGGATGCCGGATACGGAATCGATCAGACTTTTGCGGATATAGAAGAACTGGCAGATCAATGTCGCTTTCGCGATTGCTCCCATTCAGGCAGCGAACCGGGATGTGCCGTACAGAAGGCAGTGGAACGTGGTGAGTTATCGCCCGATCGACTTCGTTCCTATCAGAAGCTGATGAATGAGAACCGCTATATGGAAAATGACCAGGACTATCTGATTGAAAAGAAACAGAAATTTAAGAATATTGCAAAAATAAATAAGAAGAATCGGAAAAGATGAACCCCAATAGGCCATGGTGACGATATGCTTGGTCTTTGGAACACAGGAAGGGAGGGCTGTCGCACGAATTCATCAATTAAGTGTGCGGTCCCTTTTTCGCACTTCAAGCCAGTCAGTATATCCACCACGGGTACAGAACCTGAGTTTTTGAAGCTCTAAAGACTCAGGCGAATGCACCCCTTATGGTGGATATATCTGCACTGGCTTTTGTGCTCGTTTGCCTATAATTAAGATCAGATTCGCGACCGTCATTCAGTCAAAGAAAAAGGGAAAGCGCAACAGCCCTCTCATTTGTTCTTATGTGTGAAGGTTTACAAATCTTCATCAATCAGTTAATTTTGCAAACGGGTTTTGTGTATACCTTTTTATATCGTGAATGGCAAGTAATGAAAATATCAGCAATACCTACAGCAAAGAAGCCCGCCTTTTTTTATATTTTTTTAATCCGTGGAATGACGGTACCGGTCCGTTTCATTTCTGCAATCGTCTGTTCTTCAGCCAGACTCTTTTTTTCTGCATTGCGCATAATTTTTTCAGCCTGATCAGGTTTCATAACGCAGATCCCATTACAGTCTCCAACAATCAGATCGCCGGGGCATACTTCAACACCTCCGCAGATAACAGGTACATTGAGCTGACCGATACTTTCTTTTCCGGCACTTCCAGGTGTTATGCCTCTGGCAAAAATCGGAAATCCAATTTCGCGGCATCCTTCCAGATCACGGAAAGAACCATCGATGACGACAGCTTCTGCCCCCATCATGGAAGCACAAAGACTGCGGTGATCGCCCCAGTAGGATTTGCTGCAGTATCCATGACCGGCAACTACCAGAACCTCTCCTTTTTTCAGGGTCATGATTGCTTCGGGGATAAAGCCGCTGACACCTTCGGGAACCTGTACCGTAACAGCGGGGCCGACAATCATCTGTTGACTGATATAGGGCTTGATCTGATAATCCATGGTCCGGTATTGATCCTGACCTGCTCCGTCACACAGATTGGGAGTGGAAAATTGTCTTAGTTTACTGATAATTTTTTCTAATTTCTCATCCATAAAAGTCACCCTTATTTAAATCGACGTTTACTGTGGATTACATAAGGAAGGAGAACAGGAAGCTGGCTATGATCAGGACTATACCGCCACCAAGACGGGAAGAAAGCTGTGCATAGGCCATCAGATCCATACGTTTTGCAGCACCAAGAACAGCCACATCTCCATTTCCGCCGCGGTTGGCCATACAGAGACCCGCCGTAATAGCAGAGTCGATAGGGTAGAAACCGACCAGATAACCCACTGCAGCAGAACCAATAATAGCACCAAATACAATGAAAAGAGCAATTACAACATTAGACAGTGTGCATGCAGCTGCAAGTTCAGCAAGGTCAAAATCAAAACCAAGACCGGCCATCATGACAACGGCGCAGGCTTTATTCATGAATTTCTGAAGGCGTTTCGCACCGGAACGGATGTTTTTCGGAATGACACCTGTTGCAGCAAGGATTACCACGAAGATGATCATGTAGGCATATTCATGAATTGGTGCACCGAAAATGGTGGGAAGAATAAAACCGGAAAAAAGCTGAC
>JBJELP010000154.1:0-2497 GCA_051879215.1 Lachnospiraceae bacterium | reverse complement strand
AAAATCGGATTGGGAATTTCCCAAAATAAAGCAGGACATATTGAACCACTTAACCAATACTATTATCCTTTGGTAGAGACCAATCTATTCAAAGGAGGAAAGGAAGATGCTCAAAATGTCCCAAATCAATCATATCAGAGATTTGAGTAAATGTGGATACAATGTTTCTGAAATTCATAGAAAAACAGGTGCTGACCACAAAACAATCGAAAAATATCTTGCAAAGGAGGACTTTTCAGAAGAACCTCCTAAACGAAAAACACGAAAATCCATCCTCGATCCGTATAAACCGCTCATTCATGAATGGATGGAAGAAGATAAAAATCATTGGAGTAAACAACATCATACCGCAAAACGTATCTATGACCGGCTTGTAGCAGAGGAGGGATATACCGGAAGCTACGACACGATCCGTAAATATGTCCATGGGATCCGGAAAGACAGACAGCAGAAAGCAACTCAGGAACTCGTATGGCTTCCGGGGTTTGCAGAAGTCGATTTTGGGGAAGCAGATTTTTATGAAGAAAATATCTGCAGACGCAGAAAATATCTTGTCCTTTCATTTCCATACAGTAATGATGGATATGCACAGGTATTTGGCGGCGAAACTGCTGAATGTGTATGCCAGGGGCTGCAGGATATTTTCGAATACATAGGCGGTGTCCCGGAAGAACTGGTCTTCGACAATGCAACCGGTGTAGGCCGTAAAATCCATGATAAAGTTGTGGAAACGGAATTGTTTTCCCGGTTTCGTGCCCACTATGGTTTTCGGATTCGTTTTTGTAATCCAAAATCAGGATGGGAAAAAGGAAACGTGGAAAACAAAGTAGGTACGATACGAAGAAATATTTTTGTCCCGATTCCCCATTACCACGATATGGTCAGCTATAATAAACAGCTTCTGGATGAACATTTGAAGAAAGCTGCTGAAATGCACTATAAAAAGGGAGAGGTCATTGCGGAACTATTTGAAGAGGACAAACGCCATTTCTCTTCCCTGCCATCAAAACGCTTCAACGTATGCAGATATGATGAATTTAAGTGTGACGGGTATGGGAAAATCTGCATGGAAGGAAAACATTTCTATTCTACAAAACCGGAAAATCATGGTGAGAAAGTATGGGTAGGTATCAGGGCACATTTCATTGAAATCCTCAATCCAGATGGCACGATACTTATACGCCACAAGCGGGAATACGGTGACGCAAGGACAGATACCTCTGATTACAGCACAACGCTTGAAGTACTCTCCCGGAATTCCGGGGCATGGAGAAACAGTGGAGTCCGGGCAGATGCATCTGAGATACTGCGTGATTATCTGGATTCCTTACCAAAGCCGGAATTAAAGGCAGGATTACGGCTGCTAAACGAAGTTGCCCATGAGTATGGCTATGAAGCCTCTTTAAAAGCAATGGAAATGGCTGTGGAGAATGGAAATGTCAATAAAAGTGATGTTACTGTTCTGGCAGCTCGTATTACAGGATATGGAATTGAAACGCCACCGGAAAATGGACCAAATCTGAGTATATACGATGAACTATTTATATATGGTCAAAATACGTTATCCAAGGAGGCACATGCATCATGATCACAGCAAAACAACAGGCGGAAACAGATCAGGCGATCATGGAAGCCTGCAAAAAACTATTTTTTACAACAGCGATCCCTGAAATGTGCAAAACAGAGGGAACCCCCAAGCAGATAGAGTATCTTAAAGATGCTCTGCTGCGTGAGCTGGCCAGGCGTGAAGAAAACAAAAAGACAAGGCTTATCAAGCGTGCACACTTTCCTGTTTACAAAGCATTTGATGGGTATTCGTATAAACAGGTGCAGCTTCCACCAGCACTCACAAAAGAAGAACTGGAAAATGTCAGTTTTATAAATCAGAAGCAGAATCTTGTACTTTATGGGCCTGTAGGAGTTGGAAAAACACATATGGCGATAGCTGCCGGCATCAAAGCCTGTATGTTGGGATATAAAACAAGATTTTATACGGTAACAGAGCTTGTACTAAAACTCGCAGAAGCACGAAAGAATGGTATGCTTGAGCGGCTCCGTAACGATTTGAACAATCAGGATCTGCTTATCCTCGATGAATGGGGATATGTACCAGTAGACAGAGACGGATCGGAGTTGTTGTTTCAGGTGATTTCAGACAGCTATGAAAGTAAAAGCATGATTTTAACCACAAATCTGGAATTCTCTAAATGGGGAAGCATATTTACTGATGAACAGATGGCTGCTGCAATGATTGATCGTCTGGTACATCATGGACATTTGATCCTATTTTCAGGGAAAAGCTACAGAATGGAACACGCACTTATGCGACAGACTGCACCACAATCATATGAAAATGTTTCCTGCTGATAACTGGGAATATCCCATTCCTAAAGTTGGGAATTTTTCTATCCGATTTTGGGGAAAAACACTTGACGAAATACAGGTGGAAAACCGGCCGGGCTGAAAAGTTCGTTTTCATTACTCGGAAACAGTCCTC
>JBJELP010000153.1:0-10923 GCA_051879215.1 Lachnospiraceae bacterium | reverse complement strand
GCATCAGGCGAATTCATGCGTTGGCACCGGCCCCTGGAAAAAGGAACTTGAGCTCCAGAGCTTCAAAGACTCAGGTTCTGTACCTGTGGTGGATATACTGGCTGGCTTGATGTGCGAAAAAGGACCGCATGCTAATAAAAATTAGTGCGACAGCCCCACAATACCGGTGTTCTCCCGATTCTGATGGACTTTTTCCGTTTTAACAGACTTCTTCCACTTTTTCCGATTCCTGTACTTCCGACATATTGGATATGATAACCGCTGTCAGAATGATGGCACATCCTGCCACCATTCGCGGGGTAATCACCTCATGCAGCAGAATGATGGAAAACAGAGTTCCGAAGACTGATTCCATGGACAGGATGATGGCTGCCTTTGTCTCATCCACATATTTCTGACTTGCCGTCTGAAGCAGATAGCAGACTGTCGTGCTGATAACGCCCAGATACAGTACACTCAGCCATCCTGTCTGTGTCACCTGAAAAGCGGTTTCACCAAAACAGAACAGACTGATAAAGGAAAGGAGAAAAGCTGTTACCATCTGCACCAGATTCAGCACGGTTGCCCGGTACTTTTTAACAAATTCTCCTGTCAGGAAAATCTGGAAAGCAAATCCCACCGCACACAGAAGGGTCAGTCCGTCTCCCAGTCCCAGGGAGAGATCCCCGTTCAGAGAAAGCAGGGCCACACCTGCCACCGACATGAGTGCTCCGATGATTCCTTTCGCCCCCACCTTTTTCTTCAGAATCAAAAATGCAATAAAAGGTACAATCACCACGTTCAATGCAGTCAGAAAAGCATTTTTGGAAGGAGTGGTGTACTGGAGTCCGATGATCTGCAGGGCAAATGCCGCAAACAAAGCAACGCCCATGAGACTTCCGGCCCGGATTTCCTCCTTCGTCATTCCTTTCAGGGACCTGCAGCTGATCAGCCCCATAAGAACCGATGCCAGCAAAAACCGCACCGTCATGATCTGAAACGGTTTCATACTTTCCAGAGCCAGATCGCTGGCTACAAATCCGCCTCCCCAGATAATCGTTACCAGGATCAGGCCGCCCACTGCAAGCCACTTTTTCATGAATAATTCCTCTCTTTCTGTTTTAAACTTCTTCTGTCATTCCGTTTCTGCAGACCGGAATCGGATCTCCTGCCAGCCTTGTCACCCGTGCCTGATTCTCATGATCCACAGATATTTCCAGCCATGTTCCTCTGTAATGGAGCCGGAAGGTAATCCGGTTCCATTCTTCCGGCATATTGGGACGGATATTCAGAATTCCGCTTTCCTCCACCGATACACCTGCAAATCCAAAGATGACGGTCTGCCATACGCCGCCTGTATTGGCAGCATGAATTCCCTCTCTTGTATTTTTCTGCAGATTCAGCAGATCAATCAGGGCAGCTCTGCGCAGATAACGGTATGCTTTGGAAGAATCTCCCACTTTCAGTCCCATTACCGAATAAACGCTGGGGCTCAAAGAGGATCCGTGAAGAGTCCGTTTCTCATAATAGCTGTAGTTTTCCTTCATGGTTTCCTCATCAAATTCTTCACCCATGAGGTGCAGAAGCATCACTACATCCGCCTGTTTGATAATCTGCGTCTGACTGGTCTTCATATGGTTCAGTTTTTCCGGACGGATGGGCCAGTCGTTTTTATCATATTTTTCGATCAGTACCTCTTCCAGATCAAAATATCCTTCAAACTGCTCCAGAAGTCTGGTTCCTTCCTTTCTGGGCAGATACATCTTCTGCTGAACCTGCTGCCAGAGCATAATTTCATCTTCTGTCAGACCTGTTTTCCGGATCAGGGAAGCATATTCTTCCGGATTTTCCTGCTTCATTTTCTCTATAAGAGACATTACATAGCGCAGATTCCAACGGGCCAGATAATTGGTATACAGGTTATTGTTAACCGGTTCATGCCATTCATCGGGACCGGTAACCTGCAGGATTTCATAACGGTCTTTCTCTGCCACATAACTGCAGCGGCTTGCCCAGAATCTGGCTGTTTCCGTCAGGATTTCCGCACCTTTTGTCAGCAGGAATTCCCTGTCACCGGTAATTTTTACGTAATTATAAATACCATAGGCAACTGCTGCAGTTACATGATGTTCGTAAACAGCCACGTAACAGCGATAACAGCTTCCGTCCGGTTCAATCGTCCAGTCCGGACACTGTTCTGTACCGTCGTCAGCAGACTCCCAGGGATACTGCGCTCCCAGATAACCGTTTTTCCGGGCATTTCCTCTGGCTGCATCCAGAAGGTGATAACGATAATTCTCCAGATTGCCGGCTGTTTCCGGGAATACATGAGCAAAGAAAGGCAGCATGAAAAGTTCCGTATCCCAGAAAGCATGTCCGCCGTACTCTTCTCCCGTCAGGAGCTTGGCTCCCACATTGACCCGGTCATCCCGCTCATTTCCTGTACTCATCAGGTGGAAAATATTGAAACGAATGGCGCGATCCAGCTCAAAATCACCTTCAATACGCACATCTGCCTCCTGCCACATGCGGTCATATACCTGACAGTGAAGGGAAAGCTCCGTATCATAACCATCTTTCATAAAGCTTTTCACTTCCCCACAGATCATTCCATGAAGAGCTTCCGCTCTGCATTCCCGTTCCGTGTACATGGAAACGTATTTTACCAGCTCTACACAGCTTCCTTCTTCTGCTGTAAAGTCAGCAAATTCCACCGCCTGTTCTCCGAAAGCATGGAACATCCGGTTGCGGAGAATCTGCTGGCCGCCGCGGTAAGCTTCCACACAGCAGCCGATCCCCACATGGAGGTCATTGTCTCTGGTGGCCACTTCCATATAAACGCCGTTTTCTCCAAGGCTTTCATTGGCCGTCATATATGTATGTTTTACCTTAAACCTCGGAGCATCATAGAAGTTGATAATGGTACCGTCTATTATATTTTCCACTTCCACGATTCCGCTGTAATTCATGGGAGTCACATACAGGCGGATTCCCATGCGGTGAACCTGGGAGCGGCTTACAAACCGCTCTCCCTCCACCAGGGTCTCTCTTCCTTTTTTGTCCCGCAGCAGAACCCTTTTGGCAAGAACTGCACGCTTCATATCCAGAACTCTGGAAAACTCCAGAATTTCACAGTTTTCCACACCAATCAGTTCTTTTTCCACGTACAGACGGATTCCCAGCCAGTTGGGCAGTGCAGCCAGTTCCCGCATGAAGGTTTCCGACTTGTCAAATACACCGTTGATATACAGATAGGGCAGTGTGACCTTTGTACCTTCCTCATGGCTGCCGCGAATGCCCAGATAACCATTTGACAAAGCAAACAGACTTTCAAATTTCAGATTTTCTTCAGGATCATAACTCTCCTGCAGAATCATCCATTCATCACTGCTCATCTGATTTCCAATTTTTTCCGAAAATCGATCTCGAATCATGTGTTTCTATCTCCTCATTCATCCAGGTCTTCTGATCCTGATATTTTTTAATTCAGATACTGTTTTCTTGCCTGTTCCGTTTCTTTTCCCGCTTCCACCATCTGCAAGGTAAATGTCATGGCAAAATCCTGTCTTTTTACTTTGTATTCTTCCAGCTGTTCTTCGCCGCAGCTGTTGCTGCCAAGACCGGAGTGCAGATAATCCAGATGAATGATCACATCCTCATCTTTTTCGATCTCAAAAGGATGCTTTGCCTGTTCCAGTGCTTCATCCGTGTAATTCGCCAGATTTAAGCCCAGCGGACGTTCCATGCTGCACAGCAGACTTCGGGTTCCGTCTCCCAGGCTGAACCATTTTACCTGCTCCCTGTGGCCGTTTTCCTGCGGATACACGTACTCTGTTCCCATACCATCCACGGTACTGCGGTAAATTCCCATGGTACATGCGGCTTTGCTGTCCGCATAATTCTCCCCGGGGCCCAGTCCATACCAGGCTGTCTGCTGGAATTTTCTGTTTCCTTTCATGATCACGCCGATACGGGGGAGGAACGGAGGCTCCAGTTTTCCTTTCTGGAACTCTTTTCCCTGAATATTTACTTTCACCTGACCACAGGAATAGACCGTATATTCATAAACACACTCAAATCCCCATGACTGATTCACGCAGCCGAAATATTTGCCCATGGTTACCACAACCCGGTCATCCAGACAGATCCGATTTACATATTCAGTCTGTTCACTGGATTTCTGAATAAAATACTTGTTCATCCAGTCATCTTTTTTATACATATCATTGTCAATGGTGGCACGATATACATTCATTTCCGGTCCCTGAGTCAGCCAGGTTTCCCCTCCTGCCTCCACAGACAGCAGTTTTCCGAAAACCGTATGGAAACAGACTTTGATTCCGGAATTCCATACGGTGAGGATTCCCTGTTCCTCTTTCACCTGCAGTTTTTCTCCTGCAGCTCTCTTTTCCGGAACCGTTCTGTGAATGTCCAGAGGGAACTGTACCGTACCGATTTCATGACCCGCCGGCGCAAATCCGGTTTCCTCTTTCCAGCAGGCAGTCACCTTCAGGTAATAATCCGTATTTGCCGCCGGCTCAAAAGGTTCCAGGGGAATCTGTACCATTTCTGTTTCATGGGGAAGCACGGTAAGACCATCGATTACACCGCTCTGAATGGCAGTACCTTCTTCTTCCAGATACCATCTCAACTCCACCTTATCCAGGGAAAGGAAATCAAAATAATTTTTCACCTGAATTTCTGACAGACTGCCTGTTCCTTTGGTGATTTCCACCTGGGAAATAATCTGTTTATACTCCAGAAGTGCCGGAGAAGGAGTACGATCAGGCATCAGAAGACCGTCAATACAGAAATTACCGTTGGTGGGAAAATCTCCGTAATTGCCGCCGTATTTATAATATTCATGGCTTTCTTCACAGGTATAAATTCCGTGATCATACCATTCCCAGATAAATCCTCCCTGAAGCCGTCTGTATTTCCGATACAGATCCTGATATGCTTTCAGTCCGCCCGGTCCGTTGCCCATGGCGTGTCCGTATTCACACATCACATGAGGCTTATTGCCTTTGGAATCCGATTCTGCAATTTCTTTCAGCCCTTTCAGTCTGGTATACATGGTGGAATATACATCTGTCACTTCCGCTTCAAAATCACCTTCGTAATGGATCAGACGGGTGTTATCCAGACAGCGGATGGCTTTGGCTGCACTGCGGAAATTGCAGCCGAACGTGGATTCATTACCCATGGACCACATGATAATGGATGGATGATTGCGGTCTCTCTGCACCATACGCACACTTCTGTCCACATAGGAAGTTTCCCAGGCAGGATCATCTGTAATCCAGGTGTAATTTTCCACCCATTCAAATCCATGACACTCCAGATCTGCTTCATCGATCACATAAAGACCGTATTCATCGCACAGATCATAAAATCCTTCCAGAGACGGATAATGGGAGCATCTGACCGCATTCATATTATGCTGTTTCATCAGAAGCACATCTTCTTTCAGCTGCTCCATGGTCACGCAGCGTCCTTCTCTGGGGTTGTAGTCATGATGATTTACTCCGTTCAGCAAAATAACCTGATTGTTTACCAGAAAATTATGGTTTCTGATCTCGATTCTGCGAAAACCGGTACGTACAGCAATTTCATGATTATCCGTCTGTACGGTCAGCTGGTACAGTTCGGGAGTTTCTGCAGTCCATGTTTTCACATTCTCCAGGGTCTGCTCCAGATGGACTTTTCCATTTTCTGCCTGAAATTGTCCGTCTGCCACAGTTTTTCCGTCTTTTTCCAGTTTCCAGCTGCCCCGGGCATTGCTTTCCTTCAGTGTCAGGTCTATTTTCAATATGCCGTTTCGATAGGTATCGTCCAGGCTTCCATCCACCTGGCAGTCCAGAATGCCGTTTTTCGGCTCCCGGATCAGCTCCACATCCCGGTAAATGCCGGAAAGCCACCACATATCCTGATCTTCCAGATAGGTTCCGTCAGACCATTTATATACACGAACTGTGATGTCATTTTCCCCTTCGTTCACAAACCCGGTGATATCAAATTCCGCCGGAAGACGGCTCACTTTGCTGTATCCCACATGGCTTCCGTTTACCCATACATCACAGGCACTGTCCACACCGTGGAACTTCAGAATCGTATCTTCCTTCATCCATTCTTTATCCAGAGAAAAACTTCTCTTATAAATACCCGTGGGATTCTCTGTGGGAACAAAAGGCGGATTTATGGGAAAGAGATACAGCACATCTGTGTAATGCATATGATCGTATCCGCGCAGCTGCCACACAGAAGGAACATCAATGGTATTCCAGCCGTCACCTGCTCCCTTTTCATAAAATCCCTCCGGAGACAGTTCCGGTGCCTCCAGATATTTGAATTTCCATTCTCCGTTCAAAGAAATTGAGGAAGCGGAATCTTTATAAAATGACGTCCTGGCTTCCCGCCTTCCTATTCCGGTAATCCGATAGTCTTCCCATCTTTTTACTGTTCTCGCAGTCATATTCCTCCTCCTTTATGTCCGTTTTTAATTTTGCTGCCGGCATGAAAAATATTCCCGCCGGCACAGATTTCTGACAAAAAAAGCCAGATAGAAAACCTCTGATTTTCCGGACTAACTATCTGGCTGTCATACAATTCATATCCGTTCAGCCTGTGCCGAACTGTATCATATTATTTGATGGATCCGCTGGTTCCTTCCACGATATATTTCTGTGCAATAATAAAGATAATAATCGGAGGAATGATCATAATGACCGTGATACACAGCATAGGGATAATCTGCGTGCTGTGTACCCCCTTGAAGGATGCCAGACCGAGAGCCAATGTATATTTGCTTCTGTCCTGTAAAAAGATCAGGGGACCCAGGTAGTCGTTCCATACAGTCAGCATGTTCAGAACACCTACCAGAATCAGTGACGGCTTCAGGATCGGCATGAAAATCATCCAGTAGATCTGGAAAGAATTGGCACCGTCAATTCTCGCTGCTTCTTCAAAATCTTTGGGAATTCCCATGAGGAACTGCCGCATCAGAAAGATATAGTAGGCTGATCCAAAGAAAGCAGGAACAATCAGAGGCTTCAGCGTGTTAATCCATCCAAACATTTTGAATTCCATGTACTGAGGGATCATGGTTACATCCCAGGGAATCATCATGGTGGAAAGCAGGATCATAAACAGTATATTTTTTCCTTTGAATTTGAATCTGGCAAAACCATAGGCCACCAGAGAGCAGGATAAAACCTGTCCTACTGTGGTCAGAACAGTTACCAGAACGGAATTCCACAGATAGGTACCGAAAGGCTGTGATTTCCAGGATTCTATATAGTTGCTGAAATTCCACTCAGACGGAAACAGCTTGGGCGGATAGGCAATTGCTTCTCCCTCTGTTTTAAATGTGGTAAAGAACATATAAACAAAAGGAGCCAGGAAATAAATCGCCACTGCGATCAGAAGAAAATAAATAATTACTTTTGATTTTTTCGTCAGCTTCATTTATTCTTACCTCCCTTTTTCTTTTTCTCACCGCCGGAATTTTTAGCTTCTGTTTCATAAAATACCCATGCGGAAGAAGATTTGAATACCAGTGCGGTCAGAATCAGGATAATAATGAACATTACCCACGCATTGGCGCTGGCATATCCCAGCTTATGATGCTTAAATGCATTGTTATATGTATACAGTCCGTAGAAATAAGTGGATTTCAGAGGACCGCCGCCTGTCAGCAGCATAACCAGCGTTACCTGCTGGAATGAAGTAATAATGGATGTTATCAGATTAAACAGAATAGTGGGTGTAATAATCGGCAGTGTGATGCTGAAGAACTGTCTGGCAGGACTTGCACCGTCCAGAGCAGCCGCTTCATAAATATCAGCAGGGATATTTTTAATATCCGTATAAAAAATCAGCATCATGGTACCTACACCAAACGCACTGGCTATGATAACCGCCAGCAGAGCCCAGGCCGGATCAACCAGCCATTTGGGACCCTCAATTCCCAGCAGAGACAGCAGATAATTCAGCACACCATAATCACTGTTCAGAATCCAGCTCCAGATAATGGATACCGCTACACCGGAAATAACTGCCGGAATGTAGAAAATAGTACGGAAAATCTTTACACCTTTTACCGGCTGCGTAATCAGCATAGCCAGGAACAGGGCAAGTGCTATATTCAGAGGGACAAAGATTGCCGCATATTTCAAACTGATGATCAGAGATTTGAAGAACTGATCGTCCTCTGTAAACATCTTAATGTAATTTCCAAAGCCAACGAATTCCGGAGCAGAAGTCAGAGGCCAGTCAAAAAAGCTCATAACAAGCGATAAGATAAGCGGTCCGATTGTAAACACCAGGAATCCAATGATCCATGGAGCAATAAACAAATATGGAGTCGCTGCTTTCAGAGTTTTCTTACGATTCATAATATTACTCCTCGAGATTCTTTATAATTAATCTCTTCTTTCGATATCACCCGGCCTGCATGTGCGGGCCGGGCAAAAACAGACAGTCATCTGCAATCAAAATTCCAATGTCAAATACTGATTACCATTTGTGAAATGGTATTTATAAATCAGAAGCCGTCAATCAGTTCTGAGCTGCCTGATCCAGTACGTCGGATACATTCTCCAGTACACTGGGGTTAAATACCTGTTCAAAGGACAGAGACAGATCTTCAGACAGTTCGGACCAGCTTTCGATAATAAAGCTTGCAGGAGTATAACCGCTGCTCTGCTCCAGCATCTGATAGAACGGTGCATATTCATGCTGTTCCATGATCTTCTCAGATTCTACAACGCTGTTCAGGACAGGAAGCTCCAGGCCAATTCTTTCTTTGTTGCATTCTTCACCGGTCCAGTATTTTACAAATTCCCATGCAGCATCTTTATTTTTGCTGTCTTTGGAAATTGCAACACCGGAAGAACTCAGAATACTAATGGAAGGATTGCTGCCAAAACAAGGCAGTTTTGCAACTCCGTAGTTCAAACCATCTTCGTTAAAGCTGTTAATGGACCAGGAACCATAAATATACATGGCAGCACTGCCGGAACGGAATGCGTCTGTACCGTTGTTTTCAGTTGCTACGGCATAACCATCTTTTTCCATATCCTGGAACATCTGCATCACATCTTTGGATTCCTGAGAATTCAGATATCCGTCCAGTTTGCCGTTTTCATCACAGTAAGCAGAACCATTGCTCCACAGATACATTTCAAAATCATAGGGATCGGGTTTCATCTGGAATGCAAATCCCTTCACACCTGTCTTATCGAAAATGGTCTTTGCCGCTGCCTGCAGGTCATCCCATGTCCAGCTGTCGGTGGGTTCTTCCACACCTGCCTGAGCAAACAGATCCTTGTTGTAGAACAGAGTATGAGTTGTGAATCCTACCGGGATACCGTAAACTTCTTCACCAATGGAGTTGTAGTTCCACAGTGCATCATAGAAATTGTTCTTGTAGTCTTCTCCTTCTGCTTCGATGTAGGAATCCAGAGGTTCCAGACCCTCATAATATGCAGGATAATTCCACATGTACATAACATCCGGTGTATCTCCTGAACCCATACCGGCACTGATCTTGGTATCAAAATCGCTGCCGTATGCTTCCAGAACCACCTCAATGTCATCGTGCTGCTCATTAAACTTGTCTACCAGTGCCTGCTGACGATCCACATCCTCAGCCACATCCCATGATGCAAAACGGATCTTTGTTTTTCCGCCTTCAGAAGAATCATCCTTGCCGCCGCATCCGCCGAGAACGGTCATTGCAGATAATGCAAGAACACACATCATAGCTACTTTTCTTTTCATAATTTTACCTCCTTGTTTTACTACATTTTACTAGGTAAAATTATCGTACCATTTTACTAAGTAAATGTCAATACTTGTTTTCGTTATACTGTGCATTTTTTTGTAAAAAGAATTATAAAAAGCTCTATTTTATCCATAATGTACATCTCATATTTATGTATAAGTAAATCACTCATACGAAACTGCTTGTTTTTTTGTTTAATTCCCTGTTTTTTATTAAGTAAATATATTGTTTTTTATCTTAGTGAATGAAAAACATGTCATCCTGAAAACCATCTCGGAAACAAAAAGAAAACTCACAAATTACGCCTTTCGATAATTTCGGGTATAAAAATAGCCGGGGGATTTTCAATCAAGAAAACCTCTCGGCTATTTACTGCTTTTTTGCAATTGCACAGACTGCCATTGACCGCCTGTGCATTGTTTGAACAGATTATTATTTATCATCCGGAATATGCTCAGCACCCCAATGATACATAAAGGTATCTGGCTTTTTGAAAAAGTATTCAAGCAAATTTTAAACGATTTTTTCCTTTACATTTTCTAATTCATATAGCATATACGGATCCAAATCCAAACATTTGCTTTCATCTCTGGTTCCAGTTACATCCCAAGCCAATGAATCATTTAATACTGTGCATGCATTCATAAAAAAATCAATATCCTTTAATCGTTCAAAAACTTTTTTTTCTAAAAGATGACTTGCATCATAACAAACTATTTTTCCATCTTCAAAATATACATCTACTTTATAGTTTCGATATGGGATTACCTGTACTACTTTTGGAAACATATACATCCCCCTCTCATATCAAACCAAAGGATTGATTCGATTTAATGGAAGTCCGTCTTTTGAAAGCTCCCAGTTTTGCATCAGTTCATCCTGATGAATCACACACCAGGCTAGAATCAATTTTAATTATCTTGATGGCAATGCACCTTTTAGTACTCTGGCTTCTACTATATCTATAAGTGCTTTATTTCCATTATATTCTGCGTGAAAGTGTGGTGGATTATGATCTTCATAATACATTGTAACACGAATACCATAAAACAAAGAAATTTCTGGCATATCAAACACCTCCGTAGCTATTTTTTATTAATATATGGTTTGAGTGTCAGAACTGATTCTCTTTTCTGCCCATAACATACCAGGGCATG
>JBJELP010000152.1:0-10960 GCA_051879215.1 Lachnospiraceae bacterium | reverse complement strand
GTTTCTGAATCATTTCATGGGTTTGTTTCGGGAAGAGGATCATGAGGCACTGGCAGATATTTTGGAAAGGAGCAGGGTATGCAGTATTATCGAATCGAGGGACGAAAACCGGTAAAGTTTGTGGTGGAGATGGGGCTTGGTGCATGTGTGGAGGAATGGAATTCCCTGGCACAGAATCTGAAGAACAGGGGCGGTGTGCTGCTGTATGAGCGGGCAGGAACGGGAAGAAGCAAATCATCCGGAGCGGAAAGATCACCGGAAAACATTGCAGCGGAATTGCATGAACTGCTGAATCACATCGAACATGAACCAAAGATAATTCTGCTGGCCCATTCCCAGGGAGGTCTTTACGCACAGCAATATATTCGTATGTATCCGGAGCAAGTCCAAGGCGTTATTTTTATCGACCCATTATCGGCAGGAGATTATGTTTTTAAAGAACAGCTTACCGAAAAAGAATATGTAAAATCCGGTGTGGATAAAAGCAAGAATCTGTTAATTTTGGAAAAAATGGCAAAATTCCGTCTGGGATGGATTTCCAGGAAAATGATGAAAAATGCTCCGCCATTTTACTATGCTGAATTTTCGGAACAGGAAACGGAAGCCATTTTAAACAGCTATACAGACAGAGGGCATTTGCGAACCTGTTATCAGGAATATCTTCTTGCCCATGAAAAGGAACGGGTGAAGGATCTGCGAGAGAAAGGCGATTTTCCGGATATACCGCTTACACTCATCACACACTCTTCGGCCTTTGCCATCGAAGAAAGCATGAAATTCGGAAACAATACCTATGAGTTTGCGGCAAAAATTGAAGAAATGTGGCAAAATCTTATGAAGGAATATTTGCGTTTCAGCAGCGAATCACGATATGTACAGGCAGATCACAGCGGACATTATATTCACCTGACGGAACCGGAACTGATTTTGAGGGAAGTGGATCGTATGCTGCAGAATGATTAGATAAAACCATGCGATCTGCTGTTCGATATACCGGACAATTCCGTGTATTTGCGGTATTTTTCCGTGTAAAAAAATGCACCCGGCGGAAGAATATGATACACTGTATCATAAGCAAATCCATGTTGGATTGACAAATTGAGGGGTGAGTAAATGAACAGAAAAGTAAAATGTATACTTCAGATTCTTCTTGCAGCATGTCTTTCCTTATATTGCTATACGTTTCTCCATGAACTGGGTCATGCAATCGTCATGCTGTCGGCCGGTGCTACCATATTGGATTTCAGTATTTTAACTTCTCATGTAACTGCAGAAGGAGGAAATTATACGCAATTATCGCAATTGCTGCTTCATGCAAATGGAGCTCTTCTCCCTGTGGTCTGCGCCTTCGTTTTTAATCTGTTTTATAACAAAAACAGTAAAAATGTATTTTATCATTTCTTTTCTTACCTGGCTGCAGTCATTCCCATTGCGTCCATGATTGCATGGGTATTTCTTCCTCTGTCATACATAAATGGGAAAGCACCGGCAAGGGATGATGTAACCCATTTTCTGGATGCGTGTCCGGATGGCGTTTCTCCTCTGCTGGTAAGTGCTGCGGCTGCTGCGATTATAGTTCTGGGTATTGTTTTCATGGTAAAAAAAGAAATCTTTAAAACAGCCATTCAGATTGTAAAAGAGAATAGAGCATAACACAGGGAATGAAATACAGTGGACAGCGACTCATTCCTTCGCCTTGCAGGCTGCAAATTTGTCCTGCATGAAACGGTAACTGCCAATTAAAATGAGGCATACTGGAAAATTAACTGGGATTGTGTTAGTATAAGTCATATCGATAAACTTTCGGAGGAATAATATGACAGAAAAAGAAAAAATGTTATCAGGAAAAATCTACGACCCCACCGATCCTGAACTGACAAAATTAAGACAGAAGGCACATCAGCTGAGTGCAGAATACAATCAGAGTATGGAAGACGATAAGCGAAGACCGGATATTCTGAAGGAACTCTTACCGGATATGGGAGAAAATGTATACCTGCAGGGACCGGTTCAATTTGATTACGGCTGTTTTACTTCTATAGGAAAGAACAGCTATGCCAATTTTAATTTTACCTGTCTGGACTGCTGTCCTGTTACCATCGGTGAGAATGTATTCTTTGGACCCAATGTGTCTATTCTGACTCCCGTTCATCCCCTGCGGTATCAGGATAGAAATCCTTATATCAAAGAAGACGGCATGGCCACAGACAAAGAATATGCCAGACCAATTACCATAAAAGACAATTGCTGGATCGCCGGAAATGTAACAATCTGCGGCGGCGTTACCATTGGAAGCGGCTGCGTGATCGGAGCCGGCAGTGTCGTAACACGGGATATCCCGGATAATGTCATTGCGGCAGGAGTTCCCTGCAGGGTAATCCGGAAAATCACAGAAGAGGACAGTCTGGAGAATCATCCGGAACTGTTCTGATACATTCTTTTTTTCTTTCAAGCGAGTCTTGAATTTATCTGCAATAATACAGCTGTCCCCTCCTCTTCTTGACGATTTCTTCATTGTTCGATATAATAATGAAAACGATCGTTAGCATATGCAGAGGAGGGGATTGTTTTGCTGAAGATAGCCATCTGTGATGACAGGAAAGAGGACAGGGAACGGATGCATTCTTATGTGCAGCAGTATTGCAAAAAGCGGTTAAAACCGGTGGAAATACAGGTGTTTGAACATCCGGATGATCTGATCTGCACCTGTGAAAAATTTCGTCCGCATATTTACATTCTGGATATTGTGATGCCCATGGTAAATGGGATTCAGGCAGCCAGAGAGCTTCGCTGGAACCAGCCGGAGGCACAGATTCTTTTCGTGACATCAGAAGAATCCTTTGCACTGGAATCCTTTGATGTGAATCCTGTCAATTATCTGGTGAAACCGGTTAAGAAAGAAAAGTTATTTGATACACTGGATCTGGCCGTGAAACGTATCCGTCTGGATGAAGAAAAAATAGTAACCATTAAGATAAAAGGTGGATATCGGATGGTGTGTCTGGATGATGTCATGTATATGGATTACAGGAATCATGTGGTCAGCTACCATCTGTTATCCGGCGAGACCATTTCCACCAGTACCCTACGCATCGGATTTGCTGAATATCTGAACAGCAGCCATAGCAAATCGGATTTTGTACAGTGCCATGAATCGATTGCTGTAAATATCCGTTTCATTGACAAACTGACTAAAACTGACATTACGGTACGGAATCAGGAAATCCTTCCGGTGGCGAAAAGTCGATATGCTCAGGTATCGGAACAGTATCTGAACTACAGATTTCGTTAAGAGAAGTGTACTCTCGGAATTTTTTAAATATATATCTCTCTGAATATTTTTTAAAAGATTCCAGGAGTACGCAGAAAAAGGGTGGAGAAAATCATATGAATGCATGGTTGACAGGGGCAGAACTTCTTTTGGGTGTGGGAGATGTTCTGACCATTTATCTGTTCGGATATATGCACAGACATTTTTTTGAAAAGCGGAATTGGGCAGAGCGGCATGAAAGATGTTTGCCGGTGATTTATTTTCTGGACTGGTGTATGCTGTTTGCTGCCAATCTGATGGAGATTCCGCCGTTAAATCTGGCAGCAATGATCATTGCCTATCTGCTGCCGTCTGTCATCATTTTTCGGATAAAACGATTTCGCGATCTGACCGGTTTCTTTTTTTATATGGTCGGAACCATGGTCATGGAAGTGGTTTTTGGAATCACCAGTGGGTATCTGAACAATGAAATGGGATTCCGTACCAAATATGATCTGCTTACACCGCAGACAGCACTGCTGATGAATCTCATGGAAATCATTCTGGTGCTTCTGATCTGCAGATTCGGCGTCAGGGAAAAGGATGAAAAATCCGATAAAATGATACTTCTGCTTATGGCAATGCCCCTTGTTTCCGTGCTGCTTATCATCGTAGATATGTTTCTGCTGGGTATGGGATGGTATCATGGATTTAATTCCGGTCAATATCTGCGAACTGCAGTGCTTCTGGTGGTTGTCAATATTGCCGTTTTTGCAGTTCTTGAAAAATACACTGCCATGATGAACCATGAAATAGAACTGGTTCAGGAGAAAGCAAAGCTTCAATCAGATGCAGTAATGGTGGGAATGGCGGCTCAGAATATGAAGGAACGTCTGCTGGCATCGGAAACGGTTATCCAGAGAGACCGCCTGATGCGTCATGACAGAAGACATTTTGAATCGCTGCTGCTTCAGCTTCTGGAAGACGGAAAAACAGAAGAAGCCTGCAGATATCTGAAGGAGCGTCTCGCGCTGGAACCGCAGACAGCAGAGAAATACTGTGACAATACCATGGTCAATGCAGCAATCAGTCATTACATTGCGCAGGCTGGAAAAGAAGAAGTCCGTACAGAAGTTTCTGTTCATATTCCCCTGCATCTGGCAGTGGATGAGATGGAACTGGCTATTACCATCAGCAATCTTCTGGAAAATGCCATCCATGCCTGCAGGAAACTGCCGGAATCCGAACGTTATCTGAAACTGACGGCATATTATAAAAGTCAGCTGCTGCTGGAAATTGAAAATTCCTGCAGAGGTATGGTACCTCTTGACAAGGATGGTCATCCATTTTCCAATGAAAAAAATCATGGGGTCGGAACCCGAAGCATACTGGCTTTTGTGGAAAAAACCGACAGTGAAATCCAATACATTGCAAACGAACATCGTTTTATTGTTCGAATGATCATTAATGCATAAGAAGAAAAGAACTTTTTTCTGTGCAGAACAGGTTGGAATCCGTGTGATTCCAACCTGTTCTTTTTTAATGCAGTATGATGAAACCATACAAAGCAGATATTGAAAAGGGTTTGTAAATGAAATGAAAGGGTGAATGATATGGCAAGAGACAGTGTGTATTTCGAAATACCCAATAGAGATGGGAATGTCTGGCCGGAAGACTTATGTCCGGCATATACACCAAGAGAAGAAGCAATTGAGAGCCTGAAAGGCTGCTGGTACTGTCGATATGCGGATTTTCATCTGACACAGGAGCGGGCACTGGAAGTGGGGATATGCAAATGGCCAAAAAAAATATTGTGAAAAAGTAAATGGAAAAACAAGAAAAAATGTGAAAGCTTCAAATTGACAAAGATAGTAAAATCTCGTACACTATTAATTACGTGAAAATGCAGATGAGTTTGTTATTTTGACGTATTTTTTGGCGTAGTGCCTCAACATTAGATTACAGAAGTGTGGAAAGGTTGATACAGTTTGAAAATTGCAATGATTGGACAGAAACAGGTTCCATCCAGGCAGGGTGGGATTGAAGTTGCAGTTGAGGCGCTGTCGGTGAGAATGGCTGCAAAGGGACATGATGTAACGTTATATAACTGCTGCAGATATAAAAGAGGAGAAAAGAAATTGTATCCGCCGAAGATGGATTATCGTGGGGTACATATTCAGGAAATACCTGTTGTAAATGTCAGGGGCTTGTCAGCATTTCTTGGTTCTTTTTTCGGCACACTGCGTGCGGCAGGCTGTCGGTATGACTGTATTCATTATCACGGAGAAGGTCCTGCAGTGATGTCATTCTTCACACGGCTGCTGAGAATTCATACGGTGGTTACGATTCATGGACTGGACTGGCAGAGAAGTAAATGGGGTTGGTTTGCGTCCGGATATTTAAAGCTTGGAGAAAAAGCGGCTGTTTCCTGTGCAGATGAGATCATTGTGCTGAGCAGGGCCATGCAGAAATATTTTCTGGATACTTATAAAAGAAATACAATTCTGATTCCCAATGGCATTGAAAAACCGGTTAAAAGGGAAGCAGGAAATATTCTGGAAAAGTGGAATCTTCGGAAAGACAGCTACATTTTATATCTTGGGAGAATTGTTCCGGAGAAAGGCCTGGAAAATTTGCTGAAAGCATTTGCACATGTGCGGACAGAAAAAAGGCTGGTAATTGCCGGGCGATCTGCGGATACGGATTCGTTTTATCGAAAACTTCAGAAAATGGCAGGAACAGACGAACGGGTTCTGTTTACCGGTTTTGTGGAAGGAGAGATATTGGATGAACTCTATTCCAACTGTTATCTGTACTGTTTGCCTTCCGATGTGGAAGGCATGCCCATCAGTCTGCTGGAGGCCATGAGTTATGGAAATTGCTGTCTCTGTTCGGATATACCGGAATGTACAGAAGTTCTTGGATCCTATGGATATTTTTTTCGAAAAGGGGATGTGAGGGATCTTTGCAGATCTTTGCAGACGCTTTGCAGAGAACCGGAGCGAATTGAAAGCAGCCGCAGTCAGGTCAGTGAATATGTATGTGCGAATTATAACTGGGATGAAACCGTACGAAAAACGCTGCGGTTATACGGTGCATCTGAGGAAACGGCAATTGAAATCTGATCAATTCCGAAAGAACAGGATGTGAAGGCTGTTTTGAAAATAATAATGGTAAATAAATTTCTGCATCCGGCAGGAGGGGCAGAGACATACACGCTAAAACTGGGTGAATACTGGAAAAACCAGGGCCATGATGTGGAGTATTTTGGTATGGAGCATCCGGAGAATATGGTGGGGAATCAATGGAATCTGTATACCGGTTCAATGAATTTCCATAAAAAAGGGATATTTGCCAATGTGGTGAATCCATTTAAGCTGATTTATTCGTCAGAAGCAGAGCAGAAGTTGAAAATACTCCTGGACGTTTTTGAGCCGGATGTAATCCATATCAATAATTTTAATTATCAGCTGACCCCTTCCATTTTATGTGCAGTGCAGACATATCGGAAGCAGACAGGAAAAAAGTTTCGGGTGGTGTATACAGCCCATGATTCTCAGCTTGTATGTCCCAATCACTACATGTACAGTCCGAAAAAACGACATGTGTGTGAAAAATGTCTCCATGGCAGTTACTGGAATTGCGTGGCAGGACGATGTATTCACAATTCGTTTCTGCGCAGCTGTGTGGGAGCAGCAGAAGGGGCATACTGGAAAAAAAAGAACATTTATCGGACAATTGACAGGATCGTTTGTCCCTCTTTTTTTATGAAAGAGAAGCTGGATACCAATCCGATTCTGGCGGAAAAAACGGTTATGCTGCGGAATTTTGTGGAACCTGTTGAGCTAAAAACAAGAAAAAACGGAAATTATGTACTGTATTTCGGACGATATTCGGATGAAAAAGGGATTCGCATGCTGCTTAATTGCTGCAGAAGGCTGCCGCAGATTCCTTTTATTTTTGCCGGAAGCGGCCCGTTGGAAAATCTGGTGGCCGGAATTGAAAATGTGAAAAATGTTGGTTTTGTGACAGGGGAGTTTCTGGCGGACCTGATCAGAGGCGCACGGTTTTCCATATGCCCCTCTGAGTGCCACGAGAACTGCCCGTTTTCTGTTATGGAGAGTCTGATGCATGGAACACCGGTTCTGGGATCGGATCGCGGAGGAATTCCGGAATTAATCCAGAATGGAAAAACAGGGTGGCTGTTTCACGGTGGAGATGGTGAGCAGTTATGTCAGATGATTCAGACCATATGGGAAAGTGAAGAACCGGAATCATTCAGACGGGCCTGCCAGGAAGAACCATTTGACACACTTGATCAGTATGGGGAAAAAATATTTCAGCTGTATCAATAAAGAAAGAAGATATGCAATAAATGATGACGGAAAAAATTGACTTTGTGGTTCTGTGGGTGGATGGAGCCGATCCACAATGGAGAAAAGAACGGGAACAATATTTGCCTGAGGAAATGAATAATGGTTCTTTTGAAAACCGATATCGGGACTGGGATCTGATGCGGTTCTGGTTTCGCGGGATAGAAACCTTTGCTCCGTGGGTGAATCGGGTATTTTTTGTTACAAACGGACAGAAACCGACCTGGCTCAATACAGACCATCCGAAGCTGCGGATGGTGACTCATCGGGATTATATTCCGGAGATATATCTTCCTACATTTAACTCCAATGTGATTGAACTGTGGCTGCATAACATTCCGGATCTGAGCGAACAGTTTGTGCTTTTTAATGACGATATGTTTTTGACGGCACCGGTAACACCGGAAGATTTTTTTACAGATGGTCTTCCCAGAGATACTGCACTGATGGACATTGTCACAGCCCCGTATCCGGAAGATTGTTTACCGCATATTCTGACAAACAATTTTTCCATTCTTAATCGCCACTTTAATAAGAAGAATGTACTGAAACAAAACAGAAGGAAATTTTTCACACGGAAATATAAAACCGATGTGATTCGGAATATTTGTCTGATGCCCTTTCAATATTTTTCCTGTTTTCGGGATACCCATCTTCCCTCTTCCTATTTAAAAAGTACGTTTCAACAGGTGTGGAAAGAAGAGAGGCATGAACTGGAAACCTGTGGAAAACACCGTTTTCGCTCAAAATCTGATTATTCTCACTGGCTGATGAAATGCTGGCAGATATGTGAAGGGAATTTTGCAGTTCGTGAAACCTCCTGGGGACATCATTTTGAACTTTGGGAAGATGACATAGATACGATCTGTAAAGCCATCGAAAAGCAGAAATATCATGCTGTCTGTCTGAATGACAGCAAAGAAAATATTGCGTTTGAAGAGATAAAAAGAAAACTGGATCGGAGCTTTCTCTCTGTATTTCCAAAACTGTCCGCATATGAACGGAATGAATAGAAAAGAGAAGAAAAAACGGAGAAGAAAAAAGGTTAAGAAAGACAGAGAGATACGAAGTGAAATGGAATTTTCGAAAAACTTATAAAAAAATGCCGCCGGCAGTCCGATCTTCCCTGTGGTTTTCCATCTGTAATTTTATGCAGCGTGGAATTGCATTGATTACGATACCTGTTTTTACAAGGCTTCTGACGACAAAAGAGTATGGAGTCTGCAACGTTTATTTTGCCTGGGCAGAAATGATTCTGGTGTTTACCTCTCTGCAGATTCCATATGAAGGGTTAAATAATGGTCTGATCCGATATGAAAAAGATAAAGATGGATATACATCAGCCATGGCCGGTCTGATTCTGGTGATGACGGTTCTGGGAGCCGGCATCTATTTTCTGATTCATTCCTGGCTGGACCCTGTGATGGGGCTTAATCCCATGCTGATCGGTCTGATGTTTGTCCAGCTCCTGTTCAATCCGATGCTGATGCTGTGGATGAACCGGGAACGGTTTGATTTTCATTATCGAATGCCGGCAGCCGTGATGTTGCTGAATACGGTTCTGAATCCGATTCTGTCAATCCTTCTGGTTCTCCATACACCTTTACGGGCAGAAGCCAGAGTAATCGGTTCTGTGGCAGGACAATCTTTTCTTGGATTTCTTGTTCTGCTGATTCTATTCCGGAAGGGCAGGACGTTTTACTGTAAAGAATACTGGAAATTTGCAGTATCCTTTAATCTGCCGCTGCTTTTTTATTATCTGTCGCAGCTGGTTCTGAATCAGTCAGACCGGGTGATGATCAATTATTATGAAGGAAGCGGAAAAGCAGCTGTATACAGTATGGCTTATACAGCGGCTGCCATTATAAAGCTGCTGGTATCAGCGATCAATGGCTCATTTATGCCCTGGATTTATCGGAAACTGAAAAAGAAAAGCTATCATGAGATCCGTCAGCTGGTGTCCATTCTGTGTCTGATTATTGCAGCGGGAACCCTTGCCGTAAGTGCCTTTGCTCCGGATCTGATCCGGATTATGGCAACGAAGGAATACAGTGAGGCAATCTGGATCATTCCGCCGGTATCGGCCAGTGTTTTTTTTATTTTCTTATATACCTTGTTTGCAGGTATGGAAATGTATTATGATGAAAATAAGGGAATCCCTTTTATTTCCGTGATCTGTTCCTCTGCCAATCTGCTGCTGAATGCAGTATTTATTCCGCGATATGGATATATGGCGGCAGGATGGACCACACTGGTCTGCTATGCAGCCATGACGGTTTTTCATTCGCTGCTGCTTCGGAACGTATTCAGAAAAAAGGAGATACAGGATCCGCCGGTATCGGCCAAACTGCTTCTGGCGGTATCGTTCGGGGTACTTGTTATGACATTTCTGATACTGGGAATTTATCGTCTGGGATCATTCCGGTATCTGATCCCGGTTCTTGAATCAGGAATTTTGTTTGTTTTTCGGAAGAAACTGCTGTTGATTATGCAAAGGAAAGAAGGTGCTGATACTGGTGAAAATGAAGCGGGAGAACAGTGAAGGACTTGGATACTTTAATCTGGCAAGAGGCCTGGGAATGTTTTTCATCGTCCTGGGACATTCCATGAATCCACTGTTATCCAGATCCGATACCGTCACGATATTTCAGGGAGCCGGTATGGTACTGGGCGGCGGGATTATGGCTGCTTTCTTTATGATCAGTGGTTTTGGCTTTTTTAAACGGAGTCCGAAAAAATGTTTTGCCATACAGAAAAAAATGCTGCTGAAACCGTATGGAATTACAGCATGTTCCATTGTGATGACAAAACTGGTGCTGGCAATTCTGGAACAACGTTCGTTCCGGGAAAATGGGGGTGAGCTGATTCCCACGTACCTGCTGGGGCTGAATGCCGAAGGTGGAGCAGTCATCAGGGGAATTCCCATAGAATCGGTCAGTATTTTCTGGTTTATTCTGGCATTATTTGGTGCATGGAATCTTTATAATACCATCGCCCGGCTGAAATCGGAAAAAATACAGATGGCTCTGGTGATCGGATGTACAGCAGCCGGATATTTCCTGACGAAATTATCAAAAATATGGCCATTCTGTCTGCCCATGGCATTGATTGCGGTTGGTTATCTTGCCGCAGGAGAACGGATTCGAAAACATGGTCTGCTGAGAAAAAAACTGTCACCGGTACAGTGGCTGATTCTCATTCTGCCCATATTGGTTTCGTCCGCTTTTGGATACATCAATATTGTGGCATGTGAATGGCGTCTGGGGCTTCTGGATGTATTATCAACATTTTGTATGGGATATTTGCTGCTTCGGTTTTATGCCCACGCGATGGAATG
>JBJELP010000151.1:0-2512 GCA_051879215.1 Lachnospiraceae bacterium | reverse complement strand
TGTTCTCGGAGATATATTTTTCTACCAGTACAGCTGTATTCTTCATAATGGGAACTCTGCGTGTTTTATTGCCTTTTCCGGTAAGTATCAACACTGGGTTGCTCCCTGAAATAAAATCTTTCACAGTAAGGTCTATGATCTCCTGGACTCTGGCACCACTGTCATACATCAGGCTCATTAATGTAAGATCCCTCCGTCCCTGGGAGGTAGATCTATCTGGCTGCTCCAGCAGAACCCTGATGCCTTCCGGGGACAGGTGTTCTACCATTGCCTGCCGTTTCTTTTTGACCGGGATGGCAAGCACTTTCTGATAATGATAAAGGGATTCCGGTGATTCTGACTGTGCGTAACGAAAAAAGGAATGGATGGCAGTCAGCCTCAGGTTCCTTGTGGAAATGGAACTTTTCCTTTCTGTTTCCAGCCAGTTTAAAAACCGCTCAATCAGTTCCGAAGACAGTTTTTTCATGGTAAGTTTTTCAGTTGGAATTGATTCTTCTTTTTCACAAAAAAGAATGAGCAGCTTAAAAGTATCCCTGTAGGATTTGATAGTGTTCCTGCTGACATTTTTCTGGATAGGAAGATAGTCAGAAAGGAAAGCGGTAAGGTGTATGGAGAAATCAGTCGGTTTCATAGGATGAGTCCTCCATTTCCGGAATGATGTCCTTATAGCACTTTTCCAGTTTCATCCGGATATCCGGAAAGATATCTGCTGTCCATCTGAGATAGTATGCCGTTTCATTGAAGGTCTGGTGTCCCAGGTAGGTACGCATCATTGGAATTAATACCAAAAGATCCCGGTCCTGTTCAGCCCATGCTTTCAGGCGGTAAATGCAGTATGCGTGCCGAAAATCGTGGACTCTTGGGCCATCACCAGTATGTGAGATACCTGCCTTCCAGAGAAAACGCCGGAAGTTTTTGTAAATATTTCCTATGGTCATTGGTTTTCCGCCATAGCCTGGGAAAAAATATCCATCAGGCTCTGGAAAAGGATGAACCTGTTCAGCATATGTCCGAAGTCTCAGTGTCATGGATTCCGGCATTGGGACCAGACGACTGTTATGATTCTTTGAATCACGGATGGACAGCACGCCTTGATGCAGATCTACATCCCCAACTGTAAGCAGCCGTGCTTCAGAGCAGCGCAGCCCGCAGGAAAGAAGCAGTCTGAAAAACTCCGGCATGATCAGGTGCCGATAAGGAACACTTGAACAGTAGTGGCATTTATCCGTCTCTGCGAAGAATCTTTTCAGTTCGTCTGGAGTATAAATGTGCGGCACATACTGTTGTCCTTTCGGATAGTAATTCTTTGGAAGTATCCATGTATTGATCCCGATGCTGTCCAGATACTTTGAAAACTGGCGTATAACAGAGGCACGGGAACAATGGTTTGCAGCTGTTTCATGCATTGTTTTGCAGCACCAGCCGACCACAGCTTCTTTAGAAAGTATATCTGTTTCCGGGTAATGTACTGCAAGGTAATTATCAAATCGTTTGAGGATGCCTGGTTCTGAGTTGTATTTATACCCGACAGAACGTTTGAGTGAAATGAAATCCTGCATTTCTTTCTTAAATGGTCCTGTAAAAACTGGTTCAGCCAAGACGGATCACCTCCTCGAAATCTAACGGGCATTCCGCCAGACGTGCCATATCTACTTTGAGATATACAGCAGTGGAATTCGTATCCAGATGACCGATAATGTCAGAGATCACCGGAAGTGGGGTATCTTTTTCAAGAAGCACACTTGCCATGGTGTGGCGCAGGCTGTGCATTCCACGACGCTTGCCGGATACCGGGATATGAGCTTTTACCATATATGCTTTTATCAGCTGGTTCAGATGGTCATCTTCTGAAAAAGGCAAAAACGGAGCCATGTGCCGGACGAAAATGTAGGGATTATCAACTTTGGGTCTTCCATATTTCAGGTAGTCGATCACAGCCCATCCAACATCCGGCACAAGAGGAAGCTCCATAGGTTGTTTTGTTTTTGACTGGACGAAACAGAGTTTTTTCTCTGCCCAGTTAAAGTTCTCAAAACGAAGGCCTTTGATATCGGCACAACGGAGGCCGAGCCGGCATGCAATAAGTATGATGGCATAGTCCCTTTTCCCTTTAGGGCTTCCGCGGTCGATAGCTTCAATGAGCCTCTTTAATTCCTCATGTGTCCAGACAGAAGGAATGGCTGTCTGCTTACGGGCTTTTACCATTGGCATTTTGGCAGCAAAATCAACTGCGATAATCCTTTCTTGATAAAGGAAACGGAAGAAAGCACGTAAGGAACAGATATGTTGTTCTACTGTCTTGTAGGTGAATCCTGCTAATGTGCGGATATATGCATAAATGGTTTCCAGAGTAACAGCACTGAAGTCCACCATCCCATGAGCAGCCAGATAGTCCATCATGTAGGAAGACTGCTTCACATAGTGGTCTGTAGTTATCTTGGAATAGCCATTCTTCACACAATGCTCCTGAAAACGCTGTCTCATCTCTAAAAAGAAAGGTTCTGTCAGGATT
>JBJELP010000150.1:0-2528 GCA_051879215.1 Lachnospiraceae bacterium | reverse complement strand
TCATACCAGAACACATCTTCCACAGGCTTATCGAAATATCTGGCGATACGAAACAACACCTCATAAGATGCTATCTTCTGCTTTCGCTCAATTCTTCCAATCGTGTCCGTACTGGTTTCCACCAGCAAGGCCAGCTGATCCTGTGTCAGTCCCTCCTCGGTACGAAGCTTTTTTAAATTCGTCTGGAACTCCATCACAACACATCACCATCCCGCTATTTTTTAGAGACTCCCCGTCTGCTCCTAAAATGTAGCATAAAGCAATGTGCAAAAATCCCGACAGCTACAGCATGTTTTCCGGTTTTGGCATGCGTCCAGTCCATCCCAGACTCCTTGCCCATGTCTTATAGCTTTTCTTCTCTTTCGGATCATCACCGTTAATCGTCTCAAGGAATTCGCAAAAACCTCCAACACCACCAACATCATCCACAAGACTCATTCCATCCCAGGCAATGCAGATTGGTTTTTCCTTACGCTGAATCTCTCTCAACTTGTCCAGAAACTCTCCGTCTATTTGCTGACCAAAGGCATCTACAAACAAAGCTTTCTCAGGAACGAATCCATTTTTATCATGAAGCATATCGCCTTCTTCATCCCTGGCATAAACGGTTTTGTCGTACCAGGCATTGGTGCAGGTGATTTTAATCTCCCACCCATCGCCATAGTCATATCGATAACACAATGCAGATAATGCCGGGATTGGTTCAGGAGTATAATCAATACACAGCATTTCCAATTCACGGTCCAGTTCCTCCATCTCCCGGAAATATGGAACCATGTCGATCGTCGGATTTCCTTCTTCGTCAAAATGCGTTCCTGCCTCTTCAACGATCTGGTCCATACGGGCTGTCAGCTGTCTGTATTTTTTGATAATGTCCTTACGTTTTTTCTCAACTTGTTTCAGGGCGGCCTCTTTCTCCTGTTTCCATGAATCCCAATCTCCCTGTTCAGCCGGTGTTTTTAGTACAGTCCAAAGCATCGGGCGTTCCAGCATTTCCTCACACTGACCTTCCATGTAGACATTCCACGTTCTCTGATCTGTTGTTTTCTTCTGAATAGCAGGCCAGTCCTTTCGGAATCTGTCTACTTCAATCTGTGCAGGAATGTAATGCTCTCCCACGCCTTCATAGGAGTATGGTCCACAATACTTGGATTTCAGCCAGGTCTTAAAGCTTTCACCTTCCTCATAATCATCGTCCCAATATATATCTTCATAATTCTCACTTGGAAAACGGAAATACATACCAACCTGACGGGTCCACTCTTTTACCAATCCCCCATCTGTCATTTTTTTGAATTCATCCTCATATGGAACATAGCTATGAAGGTGGCTGTTTTGCCATCCAAAAGCTTTCATGATTGCATAATGAAGACCATGCAGTGTCATATTACCCGGAACAATAAAATCTCTGGTAATTCCATCCTTCATTCTTCCGTATCTTCTAAGAACTTCCTTATGTTCATCTGCGAAATATCCCAGGTCCAGTTCCAGATGAAGCTGCATTGCCATAGGAATCCGCTTCATCTCTGCTTCGATCATGTCCCAGAATTCTTTTTTCTCTTTCAGTAATCGCTCTTTTTCAGCTCTTAATTCTTCAAGAAGGCGCCGCTGCTCCTGAATATCATCCTCTTTCTTTTTTGAACGTGCTTCTGTATTGGTAACCTGATTTTTAGCTGCCTGCTGCATCCGTCCTCTATATTCCTCACTTCGAATCGCTTCGTTGCTTCTGTCTTCCCCTCCATACTGCCCACGGGAATAGGGCATATAAGACTGAACATTCTTCTCTGATATAACAAGCTCCTCTGCTATTTCAGCTACACTTTTGCCCAGAGCAAGCAGCTCTGCAACCTGATTACTGGTTTTGCTGTGCCACAGTCCCTCCGTAATCAGAACTCTTCGTACTTTGATCGGATATGTCCCAAGCTCTTCTGCTGTCTTCTTTACAGAACCCGTCTCTTTATAACTATCAATAATCTGCTGATATAACTCATCCATATATCAGGACCTCCTTCATGTATTTTAGGTGGCCTACCTTTTATTTATAATATCAGTATACGGCCGAGCAGTTAACGTGTCAACCTTACCTTTTAGTCATCAAAGAAATGCATTTCCAGGTTATATGAAGACCCGAAAATGCATATTTTACCACATTCACATTACCAGCGCTGCACCATGAATTTCACTCTCTCCTGCACGTCCTCACTAAAATCAGACAGATCCTCAAGACCAATCACCTCATCCTGAACCAACCGAACGAGATTGATCAGCATATCTGATTTACTGACAGATAAAATAACGCCAGGAGCTTTGCGATCTTTTTTGATACGCTCTTCCAGTGCCCAGAATCGTTCAGAACCCTTCTTATCACAGGTCAGCAGCTCTACATATTCCTTGCATAAACGTTCCATATAACTTTCCTGCCAACCAGGAAGTTTCTCACGGAACAATTTCCAATCACGTTTTGATACTTCAACCATAATCTCACCTATAACCGATCAATAATTCTCAAGCACATCCTGCAGATATGC
>JBJELP010000149.1:4638-11094 GCA_051879215.1 Lachnospiraceae bacterium | reverse complement strand
CTGAAACAGGTGAAACCGGATGCTGTGCTGATCTCCGATCCCGGACTTTTCATGGTTGCCCGTGAAGTGATTCCGGAAATCCCCATTCATATCAGCACCCAGGCCAATAATGTGAACTATGGCACCTTTCTGTTCTGGAAATCCCTTGGAGCAACCCGTGTGGTAACGGGAAGAGAGCTTTCTCTGGCAGAAATCCGTGAGATTCGTGCCCATATCCCGGAGGATATGGAAATCGAAAGCTTCATGCACGGCGCCATGTGCATTTCCTATTCCGGCAGATGTCTTCTGTCCAATTATCTGACAGGAAGAGATGCCAACCAGGGTGCATGTACCCATCCCTGCCGATGGAAATATACATTGATGGAAGAAAAACGTCCCGGAGAATTCTTTCCTGTTTATGAAAATGAACGAGGAACCTTTATTTTTAATTCCAAGGACCTCTGTATGATTGAACATATTCCGGATATGATAGATGCAGGGATTGACAGCTTCAAAATTGAAGGACGTATGAAAGCTGCATTGTATGTGGCAGTTGTGGCGCGGACTTACAGACATGCCATTGACGACTATCTGAAGGATCCGGAGCTTTATCGGGCACATATGGACTGGTATAAGGCAGAAATTGAAAAATGTACCATGCGCCCCTTTACCACAGGATTTTTCTACGGAAAGCCGGATATGGATGCACAGATTTATGATAATAATACGTATATTCAGGATTATATCTATCTGGGAATGTGCGGTGATATCCGGGAAGACGGCAGCTTTTTCCTGGAACAGAAGAATAAATTCTCTGTGGGAGAAAAGGTGGAACTTTTAATGGCAGACGGTACCAATCTGGAAGCAGACGTATTATCCATTACCGATGATCAGGGCACCCCCCAGGAAAGTGCTCCCCATGCAAGACAGCATCTGTTTGTGAAATTAAGTGAAGTACCGGAAACAGGGGTTATTATCAGAAAGAAGGCGTAGAAGCCTATGGATTTCATATTGTTTGGTGTATCCGGAATGAGCCTGCTGTACTACATCAGTCTGGTATTTCTGACGGATGCTTCCTGGCTGACACAGATGTACTGGCCGGTCAGTACAGTGGTGTTTCTGCTGGCAGCCATCATTCTGCGAATTGACAGAAAACGAAGGCAGCAGGATCTTCTGTGTATGCCTCTTGAACTGCGGGTTGCAATCAGCACCAGTTTTCTGTTATATCTGATACTGATTTTCTGCTTTTCTATGGTCATCCTGCTGTTTTCTCATCCGGAATGCGCGGAAACAGCAGATTATCTTCTGATGATTGAGAATAACGATGTGGAGACCTCACTGACGGAAATCGATTATGATATGCTGGACATGGGAATTCAATATCTGAATGACCATCCGGAAACGAAAATCGTTCTGTCGGGCAGCAGTCGTTTCAGCGATCTGGATGTGGATGATGAAAAAGTACAGGATATGATGAAAAAATATCTGATGACAGCCGGCATCAGCAATTCCCGGATTATCACAGAAGAGATTTCCAGCAGCATCCGTCAGAACATTGTTTATGGATATGCTTATATTCTGGTGGACTGGTACCGTGGACAGAATACGTATGAAGAGACCCGGAATCCGGTGGTCGCGGTCTTAACGGAGCCTGCAGCTGCATTGCGATACAGTATCATCCTGCAGGATATGCAGCGGGAGATGAAGATACTGACAGGAAGGGAAAATCTGCTGGCGTGGCCGGCACGAATTATGGAAGAAATCGAACTGATCATCCGCTATCATCTGGATGAGCAACTGGCATCATAGGGGCAGCCCCTTTTGCACCCAACGTCAAAATATTTTATTTAGGAGGAAAGGATATTGTTCAAAGAACCTGAGACATATACTCTGATCCGCGAAGAGCGGATTGAAGAACTGAATTCCATTGCATATATTCTGCGGCACAAAAAAAGCGGTGCACGCATATTTCTGTTATCCAATGATGATGAAAACAAGGTATTCACCATCGGTTTCCGCACACCGCCTGCAGACAGCACCGGTGTCGCTCATATCATGGAGCATTCCGTATTATGCGGATCCAGAAAGTTTCCGCTGAAGGATCCCTTTGTGGAACTGGCAAAAGGTTCACTGAATACGTTTCTGAATGCCATGACTTACCCGGACAAAACCGTATATCCGGTGGCAAGCTGCAATGATACCGATTTTCAGAACCTGATGGATGTCTATATGGATGCGGTTCTCAATCCCAGAATCTGTGAAAACGACAAGATTTTCCGTCAGGAAGGCTGGCATTATGAAATGGAAAATCCGGAAGCTCCTTTAACCATCAATGGTGTTGTTTATAATGAGATGAAAGGTGCATTTTCTTCTGCGGAAAGTGTTCTGGAGCGTTATATTCAGAATGTTCTGTATCCGGACACTCCGTATTCCTGTGAATCCGGCGGTGATCCGGATGTCATTCCTCAGCTGACTTATGAAGAATTTCTGGATTTCCACAGACGGTATTATCATCCTTCCAACAGCTATATCTATCTCTATGGTAAGATGGATATGGAAGAAAAGCTTCGCTGGCTGGATGAAGAATATCTGTGTCAGTACGATGCCATGGAGACCGGATCGGAAATCGGTTTTCAGCCTCCTTTTGCAGAGCCGGTGAAAAAAGAAACCTCTTATGCAGCAGAAGAAGAGAGTGAAGAGGGAGAAAACGGATCCTACCTGGCTCTTGCCATGACAGCCGGAAGTGTACTGGACAGAAGGCAGTATGTGGCCATGGGAATACTGGATTATGCTCTTTTGGAGGTACCCGGGGCACCATTGAAACAGGCTCTTCTGGACAAAAAAATCTGTAAAGATGTATATGGCGGTACAGAAAATGGTATTCTGCAGCCCTATTTTTCCGTGGTTGCCAAACATGCGGCACCGGAAGATATGCCGCTGTTTCTGGAAACCGTTCACAGCACCCTTAGCGAACTGGCAGAAAAGGGATTGAATAAACGGACCCTGGCAGCCGGCATGAACATTGCGGAATTCAAATACAGAGAAGCAGACTTCGGACATTTTCCAAAGGGGCTGATGTACGGACTGCAGTGTTTTGACAGCTGGCTCTATGACGAAAGCGATCCGCTGATGCATCTGAAATACGAAGAAACCTTCGAATGGCTGCGCGCCAATATGGAAACCGGCTATTTTGAAGATCTGATCCGCCGTTTTCTGCTTGACAATCCCCATCAGGTTCAGCTGATCATGAATCCGGAAGTGGGATTGACGGCAAAGAAGGAAAAGCTTCTTGCAGAAAAACTGGCTGCAAAGAAAGCTTCCATGTCAGAAGAAGACGTGGCACGAATTGTCCGTGAAACAAAAGAACTGAAGGCCTATCAGGAAGAAGCGGATTCACCGGAAGTTCTGAAACTTCTGCCCCTGCTGACACGGGAAGATATCGGAAAAAAAGTGAATGGTTTCTGCAATGAAATGCGTCACGAAAAGGGCGGCGATATCCTGTTCCACAACCTGTTTACCGGTGGAATCGGATATCTGCGGATCCTTTTTGATATGGATGGTCTGACCGCAGAGGAACTTCAGTATGCTTCGCTTCTGCGAACCCTGTCAGGTATGATGAATACCAGAAATTACACCTACAGTGAACTGGCAGATGAGATCGGCATGAACTGCGGCGGACTGAGTGCCGGAATCAGTTCCTATGACAACTGCCATGATTTCAATGATTATACCGGTATGTTTGAAATGGTTGGCAAGGCCAGATACGACAAAGTACCGGAATTATTCCGCTTCATGCAGGAAATTATTCTGTATACCGATCTGACGGATAAAAAGAGAATGCAGGAACTGATTTCCATGCTGGCATCACGGATGCCGATCCGTCTGTCCTCAGCAGGTCATTCCACGGCACTGAGCAGAAACCTTGCCGTTTTCAGCGAATCAGCCCGATACAGCGACGTGGTCACAGGACTTTCCTATGCCAGATTTATCCGGCATCTGGACCGCCATTTCGATGAAAAAGCAGATACGGTGATTGCAAAACTGGAACAGGTAAGGCGGAAAATTTTCCGTCCCTCCCGGATGCTGGTCAGCTATACAGCGGATGAAAACGGATATGAGCAGGTACCGGTTACTCTGGAAACATTCACCATGGCTCTGGCGGAACATTTCGGAGACAGGGAAACACCTTCCTCAGCATTTGGCAAAAAAGCCTGCGGTTTTGATCTGACTGGGTTCCAGCCGGCAGAAAAAGAAGGACTGACAACCAGTTCCCAGGTACAGTATGTGGCAAGAACCGGCAACTTTGCAGCCCATGGTCTGGAATATACCTCTGCTCTGAAGGTACTGAATGTCATTCTGAATTATGATTACCTGTGGATGAACCTTCGTGTCAAAGGCGGTGCCTATGGATGCATGAGCGGATTCAATCGAAACGGTGAAAGTTATCTGGTATCCTACCGTGACCCGAATCTCCGGGAATCCAATGAAGTATATGAAGGCATTCCGGACTATGTCCGCAATTTCCAGGCAGATGAACGCGACATGACCAAGTACATCATCGGCACCATCAGCGAACTGGATATTCCGCAGACACCCAAGATGAAGGGCGACCGTTCCCTGTCCGCTTATATGATCGGCGTTACAGAGGAAATGCTGCAGAAAGAAAGAGACTGCATTCTTGCCTGCGAACCGGAAGATATCCGTGCACTGGCAGAGTATATGGAAGCCATTCTGGAATCCGGTTATCTTTGCGTTGTGGGCGGAGAAACCAAAATACAGGAAAATAAAGATCTCTTTGATGTGACAGAAGCGCTAATCAAGTAGGATTCATCCTCAATACCGAAACATAGTATTATTTTGGGTGAATCCAGGCATAAACTGGAGGAAATCAGTTATGACAAAGCATTTTAAATCCGGCTTTGTGACGCTGATCGGCCGTCCCAATGTTGGCAAATCAACCCTGATGAACCACCTCATCGGACAGAAGATTGCGATCACCTCAAGAAAGCCGCAGACAACGAGAAACCGTATCCAGACAGTTTATACGGATAAGGACTGCCAGATGATTTTTCTGGACACACCCGGTATTCACAAAGCCAAAAATAAACTGGGTGAATACATGGTCAGTGTTGTGGATAAGACGCTGAGCGAAGTGGATGTTATTCTCTGGCTGGTGGAGCCCGATGAAAAAATCGGTCCCGGAGACAGTATTATTCTGGAAAAACTGAAGCGGGTGAAAACACCGGTGATTCTGATCATCAATAAAATTGACACCATTGATAAATCAAAGGTGGGCAGTCTGATCACCATGTGGAAAAAGCAGCATACGTTCAAAGATGTGATTCCGGTCAGTGCTCTGCGAAGTATCAACACGGATTCGGTTATGGCAGAAATCCGGAAATATCTTCCGGAGGGTCCCATGTATTATGATGAAGATACCGTAACCGATCAGCCCATACGCCAGATTACGGCGGAAATCATCAGAGAAAAGGCTCTGCGCCGTCTGGAAGATGAAATCCCCCATGGAATTGCTGTCACCATCGATGTGATGAAAGTCCGCAAAGACGGAATCTGGCAGGTGGACGCTTCCATCGTCTGTGAAAGAGATTCCCACAAGGGGATTATCATCGGCAAACAGGGAAGTATGCTGAAAAGCATTGGTATTGATGCCAGAAAGGATATTGAACTGCTGGTGGGTGGTCAGGTGAACCTGAAACTCTGGGTAAAGGTCCGCAGGGAATGGCGTGACAGTGACATACAGCTGAAGAACTTCGGCTATTTTGAGAATAAATAAGAATGACGGATTTGCTGGAATTATCGGGCGTGGTACTTTCTTCCATGCCCGTGGGAGAGTATGATCGGCGGGTTGTACTGCTGACCAGAGAAAGGGGCAGAATCACTGCATTTGCAAAGGGAGCCAGGAGACCGAACAGCTCATTGCTGGCAGTATCCTGCCCATTTGTGTGCGGAAAGTTCTTTCTTTATGAAGGAAGAAGTTCCTATACCCTGCGCAGTGCAGAGGTAATTGCATACTTCAGCTCGCTGCAGCAGGATCTGGAAAAACTCTGCTATGCATCGTATTTTACAGAACTGGCAGAATATTTTTCCAGGGAAAATATGGCAGCAGCCGATATGCTGAACCTTTTATATATGTCCTTCCGTGCACTGGAAAAGGGAAGAATTCCCAGTGAACTGATCCGGTGCATTGTAGAACTTCGAATGATGGTTCTGGACGGAGAATACACGGAACTGCCGCCCATACAGACGGGGGACAGCGCCTGTTATGCCTGGCAGTATGTGGTCAGATCCCCGCTGAAAGAACTTTTTCAGTTTACATTAAACCCACCGGCACTGGATGAATTTAAAAAAGCAGTGTCTGTACTGTACCGAAGAGTCATTGACAGGGAATTTCATTCTTTACAGATTCTGCATTCCATGATACAGCCGATACAGTAATTTGCGAATCCGGTGGCGGAT
>JBJELP010000149.1:0-4538 GCA_051879215.1 Lachnospiraceae bacterium | reverse complement strand
TTCTTCAGACGGGACATTATCCTGTATTGTATATAAGTAAGAAGGATTCCATTATGATAACCAGTCCATGCAGTTCTGTGAAAAACAGATGTGGCAGATATGGATTGGAAACAAACAGTTATTCAGATACCCGGTTTTCAGCCGGATATCATCAATAATACTATGCGTTGATACGCATCCGGTCCTGATTTCTCTCAGGGTTTGGAAGGAATAGAAAGGATTCAGAATTATGGAAAAGACAATGGACAAAATTGTTGCACTGGCGAAGTCAAGAGGTTTTGTTTACCCCGGTTCCGAAATCTACGGCGGACTTGCCAACACATGGGATTATGGTAATCTCGGTGTAGAACTTAAAAATAACGTAAAGAAGGCATGGTGGCAGAAGTTTGTACAGGAAAGCCCTTACAACGTAGGTGTTGACTGTGCCATTCTGATGAACCCTCAGACATGGGTTGCATCCGGCCATCTGGGCGGTTTCTCTGACCCGCTGATGGACTGCAAGTCCTGTCATGAACGTTTCCGTGCAGATAAGCTGATTGAAGATTACGCCCATGAACACGGCGAAGCAATTGATTCCGTTGATGGCTGGAGCCATGAGCAGATGGAAACCTATATTAAGGATCACGGTATCGCATGTCCCACCTGCGGAAAAACAGATTTTACAGAAATCAGAGAATTCAACCTGATGTTCAAAACCTTCCAGGGTGTTACAGAAAATGCCAAGAGTATCGTATATCTGAGACCTGAAACCGCACAGGGTATTTTCGTAAACTTCAAGAACGTTCAGAGAACTTCCAGAAAGAAAGTTCCTTTTGGTATCGGCCAGATCGGAAAGTCCTTCCGTAACGAAATCACACCCGGTAACTTTACATTCCGTACCAGAGAGTTTGAACAGATGGAACTGGAATTCTTCTGCAAGCCCGGAACCGATCTGGAGTGGTTTGCATACTGGAAGGAATTCTGCCTGAACTGGCTGAAGACCCTTGGCCTGAAGGAAGAAGAACTTCGTGCAAGAGATCATTCACCGGAAGAACTCTGTTTCTACTCCAAGGCCACAACCGACGTGGAATTCCTGTTCCCCTTTGGCTGGGGAGAACTGTGGGGCATTGCAGACAGAACAGACTATGACCTGACACAGCATCAGAATACCTCAGGTGAAGACATGAGCTACTTCGATGATGAAGTAAACGAAAAGTACATCCCTTACGTAATCGAACCTTCACTGGGTGCTGACCGTGTGACACTGGCATTCCTCTGCAGCGCATACGATGAAGAACTGATGGAAGACGGCAAAACCAGAACTGTTATGCACTTCCATCCTGCCATTGCACCGGTTAAGATCGGTGTTCTGCCCCTTTCCAAGAAACTCAATGATGGCGCAATGGAAATTTATACACAGCTGTCCAAATATTACAACTGTGAATTCGATGACAGAGGCCAGATCGGTAAGAGATACAGAAGACAGGATGAAATTGGTACTCCTTTCTGCATTACTTACGACTTTGATTCAGAAAATGACCATGCAGTTACTGTACGTGACCGTGATACCATGGCCCAGGAAAGAGTTGCAATCGCAGATCTGGAAGCATATTTCCGTGAAAAGATGAGTTTCTAGAAGATCGAATAATAAATATATGGCTGGTTAATTATTATTTGATGTACCAGTACAATTGACAATTATGATATCAGGGGCAAAAGGTTATGCTGTTTATGCTTGCATCCTCTAAAGGGCACGCGTGAAAAAGCATGACTTTGAGGCTCGCAAAACAATGAAGTCAGCTTGCATTTTCAAAAAAGAGGGTGTAAGCTGACAATTTATCGCAGTCAGAGAAGATTCTCACCACTATAGGTGATGGGTAATAATAAATTTGTCCTGATGCGGGCATAATCTTTGACTGAGATAAAATCTTCGCATGCGTGGATTTGCATGATTGCTGTATGTATGCATCAAAAAAATCTTCTTTGCAAGTGTCAGTATGCTTCATTTTAATAAATAGCGTGTGATTTTTTAATTATTGCAGCATGAGGCATACAAGTATTTGACTGTATTTGAGGGGAAATTTCTATGATTCGTCAAAATAAAATCAGACTATTACAGCGTCTGTCCGTTCGCATGGTATGCCTTTTGCTGGCAGGGACCATGTGTATGGGTATGACAGGCTGTTCCAATAAAACAGGCAATCCGACGGAAACGGATGATTCGACAGTCAATATTGCCGGAACAGAAGAAACCGAATCCGTTGAACCGACAGAAACCGAAACTGAACCGGCATATAATGAAGATGGTACAAAACGTGCCTGGGTCAATTCAGGAGATGTCCGTCTGAACGTGCGGTCAGAACCGAATAAAGACTCCACATTAATGGCATCCTTTGCGGACCGTCAGGAGATAAAAATTCTGGATGAAACCCCGGTGGATGGATATTATAAAATCAGTGGAAAGGATTATAAAACCGGCAAGATAATGGAAGGCTACGGTCACTCCGATTACATTTCATTCGAAGCACCGGAACCGCCTCAGGTAAAACTGGACATTCCGTTATATCAGCAGACCGATGAAAAATGGGGGGATATGCTTCTGGGCTCCACCAAAAAGACCATGTACGACATCGGCTGCGCGACCTGTTCTCTGGCAATGAGTGAAACATTTCTGAAAGGGAAAACCGTGCTTCCCGATGAACTGGCAGAACGTTCCCACTATACAGCATCCGGCGAAATTGCCTGGCCGAAGGATTATTATTGGAATTACAACAAGTACAATTATCTGCAGTTTGTATATAACAAGCTCCATGAAGGAATCCCGGTTCTGATTGGAAGAACAAGAGCCAATGGCAGCCCCCATTGGGTACTTATAACCGGATATGTGGGAGACGGCATCGAACTGAAAGCAGAAGACTTTCTGATCAACGATCCGCTTCCCTTCGGACGAACCAATCTGAAACAGTATACGGATGAATATCCTAAATTCAAAAAGATGATTTATTACTGTAAAGACCGTTCCCTGGTGGAAGGAAGCGAAGAATCCATAGCAGCATCTGAAGCAGCAGCCGCAGCGGAAGCGGAGGCAGCATCCAAGGCCGCAGCGGAAGCGGAGGTGGCATCCAAAGCCGCAGCGGAAGCGGAAGCAGCATCTAAAGCTGCAGCGGAAGCGGAAGCAGCATCCAAAGCCGCAGCGCAGTCGGAAAGCAGCGGTCAGTAGAAAGCGCAGTGAGGTTGGTGCTGTTAGATAGCAGCGGTCAGTAGATTGCAGTGAGGCAGTGCTGTTGGATAGGAAAGAAGACAGTGAAGGCAGTGAGGCCAGTGCTGCATGACAAAAATTGCAGTGAATGCAGTGCTGTTGGATAGGAAAGAAGACAGTACAGGCAGGCGGGCTGCGGAAAAAAAGAATGCAGTGGAGACAGCACAGTCGGAAGTGCTGAATCGTATTACAGGTTGAAAACAGTGGCGTGACTTCAGCCCGTTATCATTTCTATGAGATGATAACAGACTTTGGTCACGCCACTGTTTTCTTCTGCGCTTCTGTATTGTGCTCAGCTGTGCCAGGTCAGTTGCCTGGCACAGCTTTCTTCAGAGCCAGCCGGATTGTATCAACAAGAGCAGATTGGGTATACTGCATGTTTTCATCGTATTCTATGGAGTCCAGACTTTGTTTTTCCAGAATCTGCTGAGTCAGGCTTTCCATGGCAGGAGCCAATAAAGGAAACTGTTTTGATATATCCTCAGGAATGGAATCAAGGCTGATGGATTCAATCCGCTCGCTACTCACCGTAACATTCACTCCGATTGAAGTATCACCCAGAGGCATCACAGAAGAATAGCATCCCGGTGCATAGGAAATCACAGGAGCATCAGCATCCACAGGAGTATTCTCATCTTTGCGGAACATCAGGAACATCAGAATACCGAAAACGACCAGCAAAAAGACAAACACCGCTGTGTAGATCAGACTGCGCATTTTCAGTACGACGATATGTGTCTGGGAACTCATTATGAAAGACCTCCTCTGTGTAGACGGATTAGATGATGTTGATTCAGTGTATGCAGAAAAGGAAGTGGTTATGATAGGTTTCAAAAAGCATTTAAGCAAAATTTATCCATTCTCCAGTTCACAGACTGCTCTTTTCTGTCAGTTGGATGGAAGTCCTTTTGAATTTTGGATATTTTTAAGCTTCATCCAACAGAAAAATCCAAACAATGAGCCGGCAGCTGAGAAACATCAGTCCTTTGGATAAAAAGGTTGAGGTCCGGAAAGAAATAACCAAACGAAGCTCCGATGGCCGAGAAACCCCGTCACTTTTGGACAAAAAGACTGCTGTCCGGCAAGAAAAAACCAAAATCCAGCTCAGGAATGCGAAAAACCCCCTGTCATTCATAAATTTCAATGGGGAATTGGCTAAATCAGCTCATCATCCATCAGAAATAACCAAACGAAGCCCCGTCGACCGAGAAACCCCGTCACTTTTGGATATAAAGGCTGCGATTAGGAAAGAAAAAACCAAAATCCAGCTCAGGAATGCGAAAAACCCCCAGGTATTCAT
>JBJELP010000148.1:0-2547 GCA_051879215.1 Lachnospiraceae bacterium | reverse complement strand
AATCCATAACAGATGTATCGTGGTACGAACTGACAAGGCAGCTGGAGTATAAAGCGGAGTGGAACGGGAGGAAATATATTAGCCGAGGGATTAAGGCAGATCGCATAAAGAAATCCGCATAGGGCAGGGACTGCCCGAATCAACGCCTGTGGAGATAGTAGGTTGCGAGGTCGATGAAACAGGAAGCCCATTGGCTTTAGACAATGGCTAGTTCACAAGTGTTCAATCATTGCAGTGACCTCCGCTCCTGCATCAGAGAAATGATATCCTGCTGCAGTTTTTTCAGATATGTTCTGCCAATGGGAAGCCGTTCCTGATTGGAAAGAAGAAGTTCTGTGTTGTTCATGAATTCAATATGTGCCAGATTAACGATTATAGTCCGGTGGCACTGAACAAACTGCTCGGGAAGAATTTTTAACAGATTTTTTAATGTCTGGGGGACAGAATAGCATTTCCGGTCAGTAATGATTTCTGTGGTATGATTTCTGCTGGAAAAATACAGGATATTCTGGTAGGGAATCTGAAGTACAGAATCCCGGACGCGATAGAAGAAACAGCTGCCAGAGAGCTTTTCCAGAACCTGGTTCATACAATGACGGATTTTTTCATAAGAAGCTGGTTTCAGCAGGTAATCCAGAGCATGAACCGGGTATCCTTCAAAAACGTAATCTTGAAAATTGGTCAGAAAAACAAGATCCCCGGACCAGGATTCCGACCGCAGTTTTTTTGCAGCTTCCAGTCCATTTTCTTCATTATCCAATACGATATCAATGAAAAGAATATCGTAATGCTTTTGGCTGACTGCTTCATAAAGCTCTGCTTCCGAGCAAAGTGCATCAACAGACAGGTCGCAGGAAGTTTCTTCCTGCCACTGCCGAAGCAGTTTTTTTAGGTGTTCTGCATAGATCGGTTCATTTTCCAAAATACAACAGTTAAGATTCATAGGAGTCTCCTTCAGGAAGTGGTTGATTTTGCAGGGGCAATACGATTGTTATATGAAAAGATTCTTTTTCAGGGGATATTTTCATAAATCCTTGTGCATCTGCAGCAATCTGTTCTATTCGTTTCAATCCGATGCCATGTCCGCTCTCCTTTTTGGTGCTTTGCAGATGGCTCATATGATCATAACGATAACGTCCTGCCGAACTGTTTATCATATCAATATAGAGAAACTGATTATACGGTTTGATTTCCAGTTTGATATACTTTTCAGCAGATGTATTCGGATCCGAACAGGATTCGATTGCGTTGTCCAGCAGATTTCCCATCAGAGAGGTCAGTTCCAGATTACCCAATGGAAGGGAATCCGGAAGAAAGATGCTGTGGGTAAACTGAATCCCCTGTGACTGGATTTCGGGAAGTTTGCTAGTCAGTACGGCATCCAATACGTTATTTCCGGTCTGGATCTGCCATGTGCTGTGTCTCAATTCCGTATGGATAGAATCGATATAATCCGAAGCCGATGATATATCCTTTTCCTGCAGCATAATTTCCAGAACAGAAAGATGGTGCTGGAAATCATGTTTCCATGTCCGAAGCAGCTGGTTGGTACTGCTCAAAAGATCAAACTGCTGTTTTTCAAACTGTTTCTGCCGATTTTCTTCAATCAGGTCAAGGTTTTTCTGGTACAGAATCCCGATATAGTAGAATAAGAAAATAGACAGAAACAGAATGACAAGAAGCAGGAAAACCGACAGAAACAATCGGTTGGAGGTTCCAGCAGAATATTCTTTCAACTGGCTTAAGAGATCCAGAAGAAATTCTGAAGCCATAATCCCTGCTGCCACAATGATGAACCAGAAAATCTGAATGAACCAGGGAAAAACAAAACTGTGGCTGTTTTTCCGGATCAGAAACAGAACACAGCAGAAACAGATAAAAAGATAAAAAAATGTCATTACAATACTGACCGGATATTCCATGAGCGTATTCCAATCCCCACGTATGAAAAGCCGGCCGAATGTAATGGTAAGTGTATCTGCCAGGACAGTGATCACAGGATAAGCACATCCCCAGAATATGGATCTGGCAGGAGAGTCCGTACTCAGTATCAAGGCAATGGCGGAATTAATCCCTAACGTAATTATCATGCGAAGACTGTCAGTGGATATCAGCTGATTCATGCAGGTGACAGAAATTGCCTGCAGGATGAAGCAGACCAGTATCAGCGGAAGACACGGCTTTAAATGCAGTTTTCTGGACAACAACAGATAGATCAGATAACCTTCAATGGAATTTATCAGTAAATTGAATAGAATCTGTACAGCAGGACTCATGAAAAAGCTCCTTTATCATAATTTCTTCTGTATAACAGAATAACATATATGGAAATGGAAATCTATAAGGGAAGAATACAGTTCACGCAGTGGGGAATGCAGTTCACGCAGGTTGTATTGAATTTTAAACAGGATTATGATACTCTGCGAATATAGTAGCAGCTACGGATAATAAATTATTGAAGAGGTGATGAATGCGATGAATACCAAGGAACTATTAAGTCAGGTGACTATTATGAAGAATAATAAATTAATATTTAGTTTGGGTATA
>JBJELP010000147.1:0-2551 GCA_051879215.1 Lachnospiraceae bacterium | reverse complement strand
CATACGGGTAACTGGACAGCCAGAGTACGAGAATTCCGACAATGGTCATCACAGCACCTGTCCGTACCCTCGTTTCCAGTTCCGAAGTCCGTTTATGCCGGCTGTATTCGGTATCAACAGATTCTGTTTTCATTCCAGTCGTTTCCTTCATTTCAGTATCCATATTTACAAGCTAACCAGCGCAGAAAACCGCTTCTTCCTGAGATGTGGACTTCGAAGAGGATTCCAGTACACCGGTAACCTGATAGCTGGAAACACCGAGAATTGTTTCCCCGTCAATTTGAATCGGTGTGGGACGATCAAAAGATACTGTGATCTGATGACCGGTAAGAATCTCTACCATTTCTGTGTGTCGGATGTGTTCTCCCTTAAAGATTGAAGGAAATATCATCAGCGTTTTCAGCTTCCCTGCACCGAACATCACCATAGTGGAGACGGTTCCCCGTGAGTTTTTCCGATCCTGCAGGGGCGTTGGCATCATACCGCCTCCGTAAAACCGACCATTCATGGTGGGTGCCAACCAGACCTTTTGATAACTGTGCCTTTCTCCGTCCACAGTGACCACTGCGTTTGTGGGCTTATAATGGAAAAGCAAACCCTTGATGGCGATGGCCGCATAGTTCACCGTTTTGTCTGACTTTGCCCGCAGTTCATCCCCAACCTGGCAGCAGTATCCATCAATCCCATACCCCACACCATTGAGAAATTTGTATTTCTTACCGTCAACCATTACCTCAGGCAATGATCTCAGATAGTCTTTTACCGGGAAGGGACCGTCTTCTGGTTTTCGTTCCAAATCTCGCAGGAAATCATTCCCGCTTCCAGCTGCGTAATAGTAAATATCCTGAGGAATATTCAGCCCGGATGTGTCATTCACAAATCGGTTGAGAGTACCGTCGCCGCCGGAGAGGATGATTCGGTTGTTGTCAGGAAGGAGGGAAAAGAATTCCCCATAATTCTGAATCTTTGTCATATCATAAAAGGTCAGATCTTCTCCGTAGAGAAAGTCTCTGATGACCTGAGTGTTTTCTTCTCCGTGGCCGTTTCCGGCGTATGGGTTACATAGAACTATATATGTATTCATGTCATTCTCCTATTTTTCTTTCAGAGCTTCTGTCAAGTCGTTGTGGATCCGTTCACCGATCACCGCCGTCCGGTTTGCTGTGACATATTCAGCGGGGATGGTGTCCAGAATACTAAACTGGATTTTACTGCGACAGCGATACCAATTCCGGTGAATCTGCTCCGTTCCCTGGATCGCTGCCACAACAATCGGAACATTGGCTTTCTGGGCAATCTTAAAGACGCCGTTGTGGAACGGGAGGAGGACGCATTCTTTACTACGGGTTCCCTCTGGATAGACCCCGATGGAAACCTGATCACTTTCGATCAGTTTTGCCGCTTTTTCAATGGTTATGAGTGCGTTGCGGGGATTTTCCCTGTCGATAGGCAAAAAACAGCATCTTCGTATGATGCGCCCGAAGATTGGAATTTCAAAATTCTCTGCTTTGGAAATAAACGCCAGACGACTATCCTTCAGAACCCACCAGGTAAGGATTGGGTCAAAATTAGAACGGTGGTTGCTTACCAACAAAAACCGTCCGTTCGCGGGGAGCTTTTCCAGACCTTTGGTGCAGATACGAATACGCAGCAGTCTGACGCAGCAGGCGGTAGCGCTGTAGAGCAGTGAGCGGTAGAACAGACTGTCTTTTTCGTATTCCCGTTTGTCGTCCACTAGTAAAGCGCAAACAGTTAGAAATAAAATATACAGCAGGCACAGGGCCAGAATTGCGGCAAGTATCCACAGAACTATTTTTCCCATTCTTACTCCGCCTTTCTGCATCCTATATACAGATCGTTATTCGATTTCCTCGAAATCAACATCAATAGGGCTCCGCTTTCTCACTTCTTTCGAACATTTGGATGCACAAAGGATTGAAGAGAAAGTCTGTATGCCATCAATCATCAGAGATAAGCCAATCATAACCATCAGAGTCCTGGATCCTTCAAAAGGATTCAAAATCAGCAGCAGTGCGAAAAGAACGCTCAGAACTGCAAGAATCAATGGCCACCACCATGCGGCTACACCCAATCTTTTCAAATCAAAGGATGTCTGAAACTGAAACACACTATCTATCAAAATCAGGATTCCGATAACGACCGGTAGAATAAGAATAACATACTGAGAACGGGCAAAGCCGAATATGCCCATGAAAAGAAACAGAATACCAAGTGGAAGTTCATAAGTATGGAAAATGGAACTGATTCCGCGCTGGGTATAACTGACAATTCGAATAATTCCTGCGAGGAGAAGGATGGCACTCAATATGTAACACAGTGCGGCTGCAGAGATTTGGGGCCAAATCAGCACGCAGAGGCCCAACAGGAACATAACGATGGATATTCCAATGCCAATCCATTTTATTTTTTTCATAGTTTTCATAAGCATGCCTCTTTCATCTTTGCAATAGATAGGAAAAAGCAGTCTCACGCAAGGCCGCTTAACAAGTTGAGCAGAGAGTACCTTGCGTAAGACTGCCTATCCAATTTG
>JBJELP010000146.1:0-2568 GCA_051879215.1 Lachnospiraceae bacterium | reverse complement strand
TAAATCTAATACTTTATCCTTTGTCACAGACTGTCCTTCCAAAATGCGGGCAGCAATGCCGGATTCCTCTGTGCACAGTCCGGCAAGAACATGTTCTGTGCCAATATGACCCTGATCCATCATGCCTGCAATCTTTGCCGCCTGCATCATAGCCTCCTGAGCCTGTACAGTATAAGGTCTAATCATCTCTAATGCCTCCTAAATTATTTATGTACTCTCGGGATTTTTAAACATATGGATATCCGAGAGTACATATTACTATATACCGTATTCATCATAAATATCATCTACCATGGCATGCAGCTCTGCGCGGGTAATATTCTTGCAGCAAGCCTTCGCCAGTATAATCCGCAGCTCTTGGTTTATCTCAGCCATAGCCTGCAGTTTGTTGTAATCCAGTGCGATTACCGCTCCCTTCCGGCAGTCCATACGGATCAGCCCCTCCTGCTTCAACACACTATAGGCCTTATTTACCGTATGCATATTGATGCCAATCTGCTCTGCAAGCTGGCGCACCGAGGGCAGAGTGTCACCTTCCCGGTATTGACGTTTGGCAATACCGACTACAATCTGATTCCGCAGCTGCATATACAATGCTTCTTCACTCTCAAAATCAATCTCAATGAACATTATTATTTCCTTTTTCTAAAAGACTCTATGTATTTTCCAAATGAACTCATGATAATTAATTCATTCACATGGACAGTGTTATACAGATATTATAACAGTTTCTGTCTGATGTCAACTTATATCGATGCACATCTTTCCGGCGCAGCGAATTTTTATATACCGGGAAATGAAATCATTTTCAGCACATTTTAAAAGAGCGGCACTGCATAAGTGCCGCCCAGTTACTGTATCTTCCTGAAATTACAGATCAATAAATTCCAAATCATTCCACTCATCCTCATCCTGTTCTGAATGAGCTTTTTTTCCTGACCCGGTGGTTTTTCCCGACTCTGCTTTTTCAACCGGACCTGTCTCAGAGTTCCTGTCTGCACCGGTCTCCCGGTCAAGCGCACTGATGCTTTCTTCCAGACCAGCCAGAAGGATATCCTCGATCTCATCAAATTCCCTCAGATCCGCCTCTGTATTTTCATCTGTCAGATCATAATCTTCCTTGTCAGAAATCTGAACATCGTAATCCGCATTTTCTTTCCAGCCATCATCTTCAATCTGGGAGACGATCTGTTCCTGTTCCGGTATTTTTTCTTCTACGTAATCATTTCCCTCTTCATCAAAATTTTCCATGAAATACCGGTACTCACGTTCCTGCTTTCTCCGCTGCATGAAGGACAGTTCTTCTTCCTCTTCCTCCTCTTCTTCCTCTTCCGGAAGTCCTTTTCTGGCACGAACACTGCGGATGCCAAAAGCAATTGCCAGAATAATGCAGATGAGGCAGACAGCCCCCATTCCAACAACAAGCATTTTTTCCAGGCTGTTATCTCCCGATTCCTCCTGGGCAGGATCCCCATCAGTCAGCCCATCCAGCTCCACACTCAAATCCGTGGTGGACCGGATATAATTTTTTTCTACGTCGTCATATAAGTACCAGCCCGGAATACCATTCTTCGTCACACCATACACATAATAATATTCTGCAGTTACGGTGGATGCACTGATTGTATCTAACAACTGATTATACTGGTACGCCGTAACAGCGCTGTCCTCATCCGATGCATAAATCGTTTTTCCGTAAGAACTTGCAATCTGCGAATCAGCAGGCGGCACCAACAGAATCAGTTGATTCTCTCCTGAAGAAATCGTCACGAAAGAAAACACAATCTGCCGCTCTGTGTCAAGCACAAAAAGATCTCCTTCGCCCTGGGCATCTGTCAGATAAACCAGGAGGACATCTGCATATTCATACTTCAATCCCTGTATCGTCTGGTCATTATATGTAATCTCTGTTTTTGAAAAACCGGACGGAATCTGGACATTTGTAAAATCAGATGCAATCGTCATGGTCTCACCCATGACAGAAAAGGACAGATCCCCATCTGCCTGATATCCATCCCCTGAAATTCCGGCTTCCGGCATGGAGAAATCCACTCCGTCCGCTCCTGTCTCCGGTTCCTGGACCGCATCCGGTTCCTGAGTATCCGGCTCCTGAGCGTCTGGCTCCCGGGCAGTATCCGGCTGTTCCGGAGCAGTTGTCTGTGGTTCTTCATCCGGTCGTATCTTGGACTGATCAGAGGACATTAAATCCGAGCGAACCCATCCCTCATATGTGACCCCATTGAGTGTGTAGGAAATGTGATTCCATTTTTTTCCGTCAGAACCTGTTTCTGACTCTGTCACATTAACCTTGGTCCCCTTTCCAATTCCGTCAATCTGAGTGCCATTGGCTCCATCCCGAACTACTACATTATCTGTTACTATATACTGTGTTTCCGCATTGCTGTTGAATCCGGCTCCCATGAAGCCAGTGCCAAGTATTATCGCTGCAGCTGCAGTATAGGCCAGGAATCGCTTTGCCATACTCATTTTTCTCATTGCGTGCCTCCTAAAATCTATCTCAAGTATCTCATTTATCTTTCGTTTTGCCTGTCGGTTAGCCCTATGAGC
>JBJELP010000145.1:0-11336 GCA_051879215.1 Lachnospiraceae bacterium | reverse complement strand
CCCTTGGAACCGTCAAAACCGTCCATTTCCGTTAACAGCTGATTTAATGTCTGTTCCCGTTCATCATTGCCGGTTAATCCGCCGTTATCACGTTTCTTGCCGATGGTATCAATTTCGTCGATGAATACGATACAGGGGGCTTTTTCCTGGGCCTGTTTAAACAGATCCCGGACCTTGGCTGCACCCATACCCACAAACATTTCCACAAATTCGGAACCGGAGATGGAGAAGAATGGAACATTGGCTTCACCGGCTACTGCTTTGGCTAACAGAGTTTTACCGGTTCCGGGAGGGCCCACAAGCAGTGCACCCTTCGGCATGGAAGCACCGATTTCCGTGTATTTGCCCGGATTGTGGAGAAAATCGACAATTTCCTGAAGGATTTCCTTGGCTTCATCTTCACCTGCCACATCGCGGAACTTGATTCCCGTGGTGGATGAAACGTATATTTTGGCATTGGATTTGCCGAACTGCATGGCGTTGCTGCCGATACCGCCGGCTCCGCCCATACTTGCCATCAGGCGTTTGCTGAGCCAGCGGCCGATGGCGATGAAAATTGCCATGGTGATCAGGGTGCTGATGATGGAATAAAAGAAGGAATTATCTTTTTCCACCACACGGGAAAACTGAACGTTCTTTTCATGAAGTTTGCTGATCAGAGTGGGATCATCGGAGAAAATAACGGTCCGGTATATGGTTTCTTTACCGCCGGAAAGGGTTTCTGAAATCGGATCCGATCCGGAACTGTTTTCGGAATCGGATTTCTTCGTGTTCTTCTCTGTGAAATAAATATAGGTATTATTCTTCTCAACGGTGGCAATCTGATTGTTGTCCAGCATGTTGAGGAAGGTGCTGTACTCAACCTCTTCCATATTAGGGCTGAAGACAAGGGGGTAAACAAAGACATTGAGAAAAACCATGACTGCAAGTACGATTGCACAGTAAATCAGCATTGGTTTTTTGGGTGTTTTTACTTCTTTCATATGGAGTCCTTTCTTATAAAGTTTAGAGTTCTTATTTAGAGTCTTTTCCTATGGAGCTTTATTCCATGGAGTCTTTTCCTATGGAATTCTTATCCCTGGCGTTCTTTCTTATAATTAGCAATCAAAACGCTTATTGGCTAACAACTATGCTTACAGTATAGTGGATTTTTTTCAGAAGTCCATAGATTTTATAAACTTTTAAGAAATTTCACATAAATCTCAGAAATATACAGCTTTTCGGGAGACGTTTCACGATTTTAAGGTGAGTCATGCCGGAGTGTGATGCGTGGAAACTGCAGCAGGAAAAATGGGTGCTGCGGACAGTAACGGTGTGCGAAAAACTTCATATTGTATAAGTAATTGAGGAAGTATGAGAGGTTGTCATGTTTTCAATAGCGCAGGAAGGAGACAGCGGTTTTTTGCGTGTGGATGTAAATTCCGCTGCAAATCAGTTTCCGGTAACCGGAGCGGTGGTGGATATTGTTTCGGGAGAGGAGCAGGGACAGATCATAGAAGAACTGACCACGGATGAATCCGGCCAGACAGAAGAGATTACATTACCTGCACCTTCTGTGGATCTGAGTCTGGAACCCCAGAACCAGCGCCCCTATTCGGAATACGCAATTACAGTGAAAGCGGAGGGATATGAACCGGTTACGATTTCCGGTTCCGAAATACTGGCCGGTCAGTTGTCCCTGCAGCCGATCCGTCTGACGCCCCTTTCTGAAGTATCAGGACCGGAGATCAGTGTGGATATCGATATTCCGGAACATACACTGTATGGGATTTATCCGCCCAAAATTCCGGAGGACGAAATCAAACCCGTGGGCTCCAGCGGGGAAATTGTGCTGAGCAGAGTGGTAATACCGGAGACCGTTGTTGTCCATGATGGGGTTCCATCGGACCGGTCGGCAGCAAATTATTACGTACCGTATCGGGACTATATAAAAAATGTGGCCAGCAGTGAAATTTATGCCACCTGGCCCAGAGAAGCCATTGTTGCCAATGTGCTGGCAATTCAGTCCTTCACATTGAACCGTGTTTACACAGAATGGTACCGTAACAAAGGGTATAATTTTACGATTACCACATCCACGGCCTATGATCAGAAATTTATATATGGAAGAAATATTTTTCAGAGCATCAGTGAAGTTGTGGATGATGTGTTTGAAAACTATCTTTCCTTACCGGATGTGCGACAGCCGATTTTCACCCAGTATTGTGACGGAAAACGGGTGTCCTGTCCCGGATGGATGACCCAGTGGGGCTCCTGCAATCTGGCAGAACAGGGGTATTCGGCAATCCAGATTCTCCGGAATTTCTACAGCAGTGAAATGTATATCAATTCGGCGGAATCCATTGCCGGTATTCCGTCTTCCTGGCCCGGTTATAATCTGGATATCGGTTCTTCCGGTGCTCCGGTCCGGACCATACAGGAGCAGCTGAATGTCATAGCCGGTGCTTACCCTGCCATTCCGTCTCTGGTGGTGGACGGCATTTATGGAGAAGATACCCAGGCATCGGTACGGAAATTTCAGAATATCTTCGGCCTTACGCCCGATGGCATTGTGGGAAGGCAGACATGGTATAAGCTGTCTCAGATATATGTGGCAGTTGCCGGTTTGGCTGAATACCCGGGGTAAGCGGTTATTTTACCCAAAATGATAGGATATGCAGCAGTCCATCCGGCGAAAATGAGAGAAAATGGGCAAAATCAGCTTGAGAGAGTTGTTTTGCCCAAAATGATAGGATAGGTACAGCAGTCCATCCGACAAAAATGAGAGAAAATGGGCAAAATCAGCTTGAAGGAGTTGTTTTCGTCCAGATGAAAATTTACAGTGAATAAATATACATAAAAAATAAATAAATATACAATAAAAGTAAATAAGTATACGGAGACAAAAAGAAAATAAGACAAAATAGCCTTCCAGGAAGTGAAATAGAGCAGGAAGGAGTGAAATGACACGGAAAATCTGCTGAATGGGAGATAACGATCGGATCATTTGGAGTTTTTTTCCGATTATATTGTAATTTTATTGCAATTATGCTGTATTATATTATATATGAAGGAATCAATTTGCATGGAAGATAAAATATGATATAGGAAGAAAAAATCTGATATCATTTTTATAAAATCGATTTGCCGGCGTTTGATATATGTATGAAATAGATTGACCCTCTCACAGGGCAGAAAACTTGTAAAAATCGGTCCTATTTGTCTGAAATCTTCAACAACTCTTGCATAATATACTATGTTGTGATAGACTCATTAAAATTTTGGAAATCATACATGAGTGAAACGGAGGCATAAGATGAAAGCATTTCTCATTCTTGAAGACGGTACCGTTTTTGAAGGTACAAGTATTGGTTCAACAAGAGAATCAATCAGTGAGATTGTATTCAATACATCGATGACAGGTTATCTGGAAGTCCTGACCGACCCTTCCTATGCCGGACAGGCAGTGGTTATGACGTATCCGCTGATCGGCAATTATGGAATCTGTTATGAAGATATGGAGTCTGAAAGGGCATGGCCTGACGGTTTTATCGTCAGAGAGCTGGCTGATGTTCCCAGTAATTTCCGTTGTGAAGATACGATCCAGAATTTTCTGGTTAAATATGATATTCCCGGTATCTGCGGCATCGATACCAGGGCACTGACAAAAAGACTTAGAGGCAAGGGCGTCATGAATGGGATGATTACCACCGATGAGTCTTTTAATTTGGACAAAATTCTTCCGAAGATCCGTGAGTATCAGTGCAAAGGCGTGGTCCGTAAGGTTACATGCAAGGAAAAATACACGATGCTTCCGGATGAGGTACAGGAGAAGTCTGAGAAAGATGCGTCTGCCGTTTATAAGGTTGCCCTTCTGGATCTGGGAGCCAAAAGAAATATTGCCCGCAGCCTGGTTAAACGCGGCTGCCAGGTGACGGTTTATCCTGCCTATACTTCTGCAGATGAGATTCTTGCTTCTTCTCCCGATGGTATCATGCTGAGCAATGGCCCCGGGGATCCCAAAGAATGTGTGGAAATTGTCCATGAAATCGGCAAACTGGCAGATTCCGGTGTTCCGATTTTTGCCATTTGTCTGGGTCATCAGCTGATGGCATTGTCTCAGGGAGGCGATACCTTCAAATTAAAATACGGACACCGGGGAGGCAATCATCCGGTGAAGGATATGATTACAGGAAAAGTTTATATTTCTTCCCAGAATCATGGTTATGCCGTGGATGAAACATCCATTCCCCAGGATGCGGAACCGTCTTTTACAAATGTAAATGACAGAACCAACGAAGGAATCCGCTATCTGAAGAAACCGATTTATACAACACAGTTTCATCCGGAAGCATGCCCCGGTCCGAAGGATTCGGATTTTCTCTTTGATCGGTTTATGCAGATGATGGCAGAACATCAGTCCGGGAATTAAAATACGGAAGACCGATTGAAAAGCGGTAAAAACAGAAAAACAGAAAAAGAGTCTGGAAGAAAAAGTATTGTTGAAATAACGGAGGGAAAAAAGATGCCGAAACGTTCTGATATAAAAAAGGTTATGGTTATCGGTTCCGGTCCGATCGTCATCGGACAGGCAGCTGAATTTGATTATGCAGGTACGCAGGCCTGCCGTTCATTAAAGGAAGAAGGCCTTGAGGTTGTTCTGGTAAATTCCAATCCGGCAACCATTATGACCGATAAAAATATTGCGGATCATGTATATATCGAGCCGCTGACCGTTCCCATGCTGAAAGAAATTATTGAGAAAGAAAAACCGGACAGTCTGCTGCCGACTCTGGGCGGACAGGCCGGACTGAATCTGGCCATGGAACTGGAAGAGTGCGGTTATCTGAAAGAAGCCGGTGTGGAACTGATCGGTACCACATCTCTGACCATCAAAAAGGCAGAAGATCGTGAAGCATTTAAGGAAACCATGGAGAAAATCGGAGAGCCCTGTGCCCCTTCCATGGTTGTGGAAAATGTCCGTGACGGTATTGCATTTACCAACACCATCGGATATCCTGTGGTTCTCCGTCCTGCTTATACCCTGGGCGGATCCGGCGGCGGTATTGCTTCCAATGAAAAGGAACTGATGGATATTCTGTCAAATGGTCTGCGTCTTTCCCGTGTGGGTCCGGTTCTGGTGGAAAAGTGCATTTCCGGCTGGAAAGAAATCGAATATGAAGTGATCCGTGATGCAGCAGGCAACTGCATTACCGTTTGTAATATGGAAAATCTGGATCCTGTAGGGGTTCATACCGGTGATTCCATCGTTGTGGCACCGTCTCAGACCCTGGGCGATAAGGAATACCAGATGCTGCGAAGCGCATCTTTGAATATCATCAATGAACTGGAGATCACAGGCGGATGCAATGTGCAGTTTGCACTGAATCCGGACAGCTTTGAGTACTGTGTCATTGAAGTAAATCCCCGTGTAAGCCGTTCCTCCGCCCTGGCCTCCAAAGCCACCGGTTATCCCATTGCCAAGGTTGCGGCCAAAATTGCTCTGGGTTATACCCTGGACGAAATCCCCAATGCCATCACTCATAAAACATATGCCAGCTTTGAACCGGCACTGGACTATTGTGTTGTGAAGATTCCCAAGTGGCCGTTTGATAAATTCATTCATGCCAAAAGGACCCTTTCCACACAGATGAAGGCCACCGGTGAGGTTATGTCCATCTGTACAAACTTTGAAGGCGCTCTGATGAAAGCCCTTCGTTCTCTGGAACAGCATATTTACGATCTGGAATATCCGGAATTTATGGCAATGGACAGGGAGGAACTGAAAAAGAAACTGTATCGTGTGGATGACAGACGGATTTTCTGTATTGCAGAAGCACTGAGAAGAGGTTTTTCTTATGAGCTGATCCATGAGATTACCAGAATCGATATCTGGTTTATTGATAAAATCAACAAGCTGGTACAGATGGAGAAACGCCTGAAAGAAGAGGAGCTGACACCTTCCCTTCTGAAAGAAGCTAAGCGCCTGGAGTATCCGGATCGGGTTATTGCAAAACTGACGGGAAAATCCGGTGAAGAGGTGAAACAGCTTCGTTATGCGAATGGTATCATTGCTTCCTATAAAATGGTTGATACCTGCGCGGCAGAATTTGATGCGGAGACACCGTATTATTATTCCTGTTACGATGGTGAAAATGAAGCAGACGGCAGCTCTGACGGACGGAAAAAGATTCTGGTTCTGGGATCCGGTCCCATCCGTATCGGACAGGGTATTGAGTTTGACTTCTGTTCTGTGCACAGTGTCTGGGCATTCCGTGAAATGGGATATGAAACCATCATTGTGAACAACAATCCGGAAACCGTATCTACGGATTTTGATATTGCAGATAAACTGTATTTTGAACCATTGACTGCTGAAGATGTGGAAAGCATTGTCCGTCTGGAAAAACCGGATGGAGCAGTGGTACAGTTTGGCGGACAGACTGCCATCAAACTGACAGAAGATCTGATGAAAATGGGTGTTCCGATCTTTGGTACCTCTGCCGATGATGTGGATGCGGCGGAAGACAGAGAACGTTTTGATGCCATTCTGGAAGAAACCTGTATTCCCAGAGCTGCAGGCGATACCGTATTCACCTGCGAGGAGGCCATTGAAGTGGCAAACCGTCTGGGTTATCCGGTACTGGTTCGTCCTTCATATGTACTGGGCGGAGCCGGCATGCAGATTGCCATCTGTGATGAGGATATCCGCAAATTCATGGCGGTTATCAATCGTACCAGACAGAAACATCCGATTCTGATCGATAAATATCTGATGGGCCGCGAAGTGGAAGTGGATGCGGTCTGCGATGGAGAAGATATCCTGATTCCCGGTATCATGGAACATGTGGAACGTGCAGGTGTACACTCCGGTGACAGCATTTCTGTTTATCCGCCGCAGAATCTGGATGAACGGATGTTGAAGCTGATTACCAGATATACCAGAGCGCTGGCAAGAGCACTCCATGTAAAAGGCCTGATCAATATTCAGTTTATTGTATACCATGATGAACTTTTTGTAATTGAAGTGAATCCCCGTTCCAGCCGTACCATTCCCTATATCAGCAAGGTGACCGGTATCCCCATTGTCAAGCTTGCAGCACAGGTAATCATGGGCAAAACCATCCGTGAACTGGGATATGAGCCCGGTCTGCAGCCCAATGCCGACTACATTGCAATCAAAATGCCCGTCTTTTCTTTTGAAAAGCTGAGAGGAGCAGATATCGGCCTGGGACCGGAAATGAAGTCCACCGGCGAAGTACTGGGTATTGCCCAGAACTTCCATGAGGCATTGTATAAAGCCTTTATCGGTGCAGGTTATGATCTGCCCAAGACCAGGCAGATGGTAATTACGGTAAGAGATGCAGATAAGATGGAAGCAGTTGAAGTGGGAAAACGGTTTAAAAAACTGGGATATACCATTTTTGCAACAGGAAACACTTCAAGAGTACTCAATAAAAATGGCGTTTTTGCCATTCCGATTAATAAAGTGGAAGAGGACTCTCCCAATATTCTGGACCTGATTCTGGATCACCACATTGATCTGGTCATCGATACACCCAGCAGAGGTGAAAAGAGCAATGATGGTTTTATTATCCGTCGGAATGCCATTGAAACCGGCGTGAATGTACTGACATCCATGGATACAGCCAATGCCCTTGCAACTGCCATGGAAAATGTCCAGAGCAGCCTGACACCGGTGGATATTGCTGCCATTGGCTGAATATCGGTTTTCACCACTTGACGAATACAATATATCAGCTTAAAATAAGGGAATTGACAATGATGTCAATTCCCTTTTTCGATTCGGATTCAGATGAACGCATTGTATGTACGCATACCATTCGACTGCAGATACTGCAAATCCGGCAGAAGAGAGGGTTCTTTAATAGGCGATCCTCATGGATAGGGATTTTGATAACGGAGTATAACAGAAAGAAGGTATAAAAAGAATATATGGAAGAAAAAAAGGCTTTTACATATAAGAGGGGCAGTGTATGGAGATGTATGACACCTTTGCTGATTTATCTGATCGTACAGAATGTCATGTCATTTCTTGTCATGATGGTTTACTACATGCAGTCCGGAATTATCAGTATGGAAGGACTGACAGCAGATGAGCTGATGGAAAAATTGCTGACCATGACTTTGGAGAATCAGGAAATGCTGAATTTTGCAATATTGATTTTTTCCTATGCTGTGATGCTTCCGATTTTCATCTGGATGTACAGGAAAGACACCAGACGATATATTTTACAGGGAGAAGAGAATCGCGTTCCTGCAGTTCCTGCTGCATTTTATGGATTTCTTGTATTGCTTGGGGCAGCAAGCTGTATTTCCGGTTCCAATATGATCTATATGACCGGCATCAACAGTTCTTCTGAATCCTACACTGCGGCTGCATCGGCTCTTTACAGTGCGGGACTGATTCCGGAGATCATCGGAGTTGGATTGATTTCTCCCATGGCGGAGGAGTTTTTGTTCCGGGGTCTGGTTTACAGAAGATTTAAGGAAATCTCGCCCTCTGCAATCAGCATGGTATGGGCATCTCTGATTTTTGCCATGCTTCACAGCAATATGGTTCAGGGAATCTATGCATTTGTAATGGGAATGGTACTCTGCTATGCAAGGGAACGTTATGGTTCCATGCTGGCCCCTGTGGTGATCCATATTGCATCGAATCTGATGGCCATATTTGCCACAGAAACCGGTGTGCTTGATTTCATGTATGAGGAACAGTCATCGCTTTTTATGGTTACACTGGCCGGCTGTATGATCATTACGTGTATGATTTATCTGATCGAACGGTTTGTTCAGCCGATCACAGGAGAGACCATCCTGTTTAAAATCGGAAGGAAAGAAGAGTAATTTGGCTCTTAGTATGAAAAAGGGGTATCGCACAGGCGATACCCCTTTTGAATTTTCTCTGATACAGGAGGCGAATAATCAGCCGTCACTGTACGTTTTTCAGAAGTAATACGGTGTAAAACTTCTTTTAGTGAAGATATGTAACATATTTTGCGGGTGTATCATAGTTTATGTTGGAAATGATACATCCCTTTTTGGAATTAGCTTCATGTACAATCTGGTTGTTGCCGATGTAGATACCTACATGACAGATTGTGCTGCCGCCGTTTTTATAGAATACCAGATCACCGGGTTTCAGACTGGATTTGGAAATGGTCTTTCCGCCGACAGCCTGATCCACACTTCTTCTGGGAACGGAAACACCGTAGTAATTGTAGATCGCTTTTACGAAACCGGAACAGTCAGCACCGGAAGAAAGGCTGGTGCCGCCGTAAACGTAGTTCAGTTTTCCAACATAGCTTTTGGCTTTTGCTACAATCTTGGAACCCAGAGAACTGTTTGCAGCAGGCTTTGCGGAAGAAGAACCTGAAGAGGAAGAGGAACTGCTGCCTGAAGAGGAAGCGTTTCCGGAATTTCCCTTTGAAACAGCTGAAGCGCTGTTCAGCTGCAGATAGATTTTCAGATAGTCTTCTGACATATATCCGGTTTTGGAAGTATCACCGATCTGGGCAGATACTTTGGAGAACCCGGAACCTTTTACATCTTGATCCAGTAAAGTGACATAAGTTCCGGAAGCAGCTTTTCCAAGAATTGTGCTGGTTGTGTTGGGTTCGCTTCTTAAGCGAAGACTTGCATTGCTGGTTACTTTTGCAACAGATGTTCCATGTGCTTTTGCAACTGCCAGTGCATCGGCGCCGGTTTTAAAGTATACAGCCTTGATATAGCCGGTTACGGAGCCGGATACAATGGAGTACCACTTTCCGCCTTCGCCGTCCACTGTACCTTTGATAACAGCGGCAGAGTACAGGGGCATCTTGCCTACAACAGAGCTGGCTGTGGTCGGCTTGCTTCGTACATTAACGGAACGGCTTTCGGCATTCACAGCGATGTCGCTGAAGGAAGAAGAAGAGCCGGAACGTGTTATTGTCGCAGCGGATGCTCTATAACTGCCTGCAAATAATACCAGCAGAACAATGAAAGCACCTAGAAGCATGCGCAGAGAATTCTGTTTGTTGATACTCAAAATAGTACCTCCTTTGTGATAAATTGATCTGTAATAAGAAAGCAGGACTGCTTAATCCATTGATGCAGTCGATTATTACGAACTTATTACAAAACCGTTACGTACTATAGATAGAATAATACCACAAAAAGTTGCGGTTTGACAAGTATTAAGAAAAATTTAAGACGAATGTGAGAAAAAAGTGATTTTTTAAGAAAAAATTAAGAAAGAATGGGATCGGATTCGAACAAGAAAAAAAGGTCTGTACAACGTACAGACCTGAAATAGCGGAAGGGAGATTCGAACTCTCGACACTACGGGTATGAACCGTATGCTCTAGCCATCTGAGCTATTCCGCCATATGGGGCCTACAGGGCTCGAACCTGTGACCCTCTGCTTGTAAGGCAGATGCTCTCCCAGCTGAGCTAAGACCCCGTGTGTCAGAAACTGTCGTTCCTGACGACTTCTAAAGTATAACTGATAAGCAGTGAAATGTCAAGAAAAATTTCAGAAAATGTTTAAAAAAAATAAACAACAGAAAAAACTGCAACATCTGAGCGGGGCAGGACCCGCATGTATATGGAATCGTTCAGACATTTACTGCAGCAGAACGATGGCCTGAGCTGCAATTCCTTCCTGACGTCCGGTGAATCCCAGACCTTCTTCTGTGGTTGCCTTAATACAGACCTGATTTTCGCTGATTTCCAGTGCCTGCGCAACATTGGCTGTCATCTGGGGGCGGAAGGGGGCAAGCTTCGGTCTTTGAGCAATGATGGTTGCATCAATATTGCCAATGGTAAATCCGTTATCCCGGAGAAGAGCACCCACATGTTTTAGCAGAAGAATACTGGAAATGCCTTTGTAAGCGGGATCGGTATCCGGAAAATGCTGTCCGATATCCCCGAGGGCAGCAGCGCCGAGCAGCGCATCCATGATTGCATGTAAAACAACATCTGCATCGGAATGACCCAGCAGACCCTTTTCAAATGGAATATTTACTCCGCCAAGAATCAGATCGCGGCCTTCAACAAGACGGTGTACGTCATAACCCATACCAATTCTCATATTAACCTCCTGTGACCGGTACACTTGTATCGTTTCTTAGTACATCGAATAATAAATATCCGGCAGGTTAATTATTATTCGCTATATGAGTATCATATATAATCTGCAGAAAAACTGCAATAGGATTCGCCGATAAAACAGAAATTGCCGATAAAACAGGAATTCTCATTGAAACAAAAAAGGTCTGTACAATGTACAGACCTGAAATAGCGGAAGGGAGATTCGAACTCTCGACACTACGGGTATGAACCGTATGCTCTAG
>JBJELP010000144.1:0-11394 GCA_051879215.1 Lachnospiraceae bacterium | reverse complement strand
CCACAGACTTAAAGTACTTTTTCACGCCCCTTCAACCAGTTATACACAGGTTTTCAACTATCCACATTTTGTTGATAACTTGTGGATAAACATAAGGTCTGATACAATATCTGGGTACAGATATCCTTAAAAAAGACAGAATACCCCAAAATATGCGTGTAAAACCTTATTCACGTTATCCACAAACAGACGTTTTTTGTCAGTTATCCACATTTTTTTACATGAATACTTATCAACTTGTTCACAACTCCGAAATTTCTTTTCTTCGGTTGATGCCATTGATATCTTTTTCGAATTGTAGTAAAATAAATACAATATTTATATGATGTGTGTAGTGTCTCTATCGGTAATTGAGGTGTTTTCCTGCCTGCAATTACCGTTTTCCTACTGCCTTTTTCATGATGGATTTTACATGTTCAGTGGAAATGCAGACCATACATTATACATATCACCTTTGAACTCTATCGATCGATCGGCAGCTTCGTGTTTCGCTCAAAAGAAATTTATGTAATAGAAAGAAATTATTATATATAGGAAGAAACTGACTCTTTCCGTATAAGAGCTGCAGACTTATTTCATTTTCAGAGGAGTTTTACATGTTAGACACAATACAAAAAAACTGGAATCAGATTACAGAAAAACTGAAAGCCGATCAGGAACTTTCAGAGATTTCTTTTCACACCTGGATTCAGCCGCTGAAACCAGTCGCATGTGACGGTAATGTAATCATGGTTTTATATCCGGGAGAAAAATTCGGTCTGGATTATATCCAACAGAAAAAATACGATTTTTTTCTTCAGCTTCATATTGAAGAAATTACCGGTATCAGCTGTGAAGTACGCTTTATTATGAAAGACGATGTGCCTTCTCAGCCCGTACGAAAAATTGCGGTTTCTTCCAATGTTTCGGTTCCCACAGGGCTCATTCAGAAATATACATTTGACAATTTCGTTGTAGGTTCCAACAATCGGATGGCACATGCTGCATCCCTGGCTGTGGCCGAATCCCCCGCGGAAGCATTCAACCCGCTTTTTATTTATGGCGGTGTAGGTCTGGGAAAAACCCATCTGATGCATTCCATTGGAAACTACATCCTTGACAAGGATCCTGCAAAAAAGGTCATGTATGTTACATCAGAAATTTTCACCAACGACCTGATTGAATCCATTCGGAAAAAGAATAATAACAATGACAACACAACTGCCGAATTCCGGGCCAAATACCGCAACAATGATGTACTTCTTATCGATGATATTCAGTTTATTTCCGGTAAGGACAGTACCCAGGAAGAATTCTTCCATACTTTTAACACCCTGTATCAGGCAAAACGCCAGATTATTATCTCCTCAGACCGTCCCCCCAGTGAACTGGAACTGCTGGAAGAGCGTCTCCGCTCCAGATTCCAAGGAGGACTTACTGTTGATATTTCAGAACCGGACTATGAAACCCGTATGGCAATTCTTCGTAAAAAAGAGGCCGATGAGGGGTATAATATAGATACTGAGATTATCAAATATATTGCAACCCATGTGAAATCCAATATCCGTGAGCTGGAAGGCGCACTCACCAAAATTGTTGCATTTTCCAGACTGCAGAATACGCAGATCACCCTTGAAATGGCATCTGAAATATTGAAAGACCAGCTGGGACCTGCAGAACCCAGGGAAATCACACCGGAACTGATCATTGAAACCGTTGCAGATCATTTCCACGTATCTGTGAAAGACCTTATTTCACCCAAACGCAGCAAAGATATTGCACATCCCAGACAGATTGCAATGTATCTCTGTAAAGAAATGACAAATGTACCCCTGATCAAAATCGGCACCTGCCTTGGTAACCGCGACCATGCAACGATTATCCATGGCTGCGAAAAGATCAAAAAAGATCTGAATGATAATGAAAGCCTTCAATCTGCAATTGATACATTAAAGAAAAAAATCAATCCTCCTTTATAGTTTTTTAACATGAATATGTTGATAAGCGGTGGATTTTATGTGAATGAATTTTACTCTTTTTCATACCGTGGATAACTTCAGAATTATCATCAGGTTCACGTTAAGTTATCCACGCGTTTTCCAATTGTGGAAAACCTGTTAAATTCAGTATTTTTTAGGGTTATCCACTTATTCACGCCCCCTACTGCTGATACTGCTGAAAATTAACTATATATATATTTCATAGACCTCATTGATCCCGAAAGGAGTTATACACAATCATGAAAGTCTACTTTGAAAAGACCCTTCTCATGAACGCCATCAATACAGTTCTGAAAGCGGTACCTTCCAAAACAAACTATAAAATTTTGGAATGCATCCTGATTGATGCACGTCAGTCTCAGGTTATTCTCACAGCCAATGATACCGAACTGGGTATTGAAACAACCATCGATGCTCGCATTGAAACCCATGGAATTACTGCAATTAATGCAAAACTTTTTGCTGAAATCATACGAAAGCTGCCGGACAGTGAAATTCTTCTGCAAATTGAAGATAATACCGCACTGATTCAATCAGAAAATGCAAAATTCAGAATTATGTGTGATGATCCGGATACCTATATCCTGCTTCCGCAGTTTAATAAAGATCATTCCATCATAATTTCGCAGTTTATTTTGAAAGATCTGATTCGCCAGACCATATTTTCCATTGCGATGAATGATTCCAACCCCGCCATGTCCGGTGAATTATTTGAAGTAAGAGAAAATCAGCTTCGTGTCTGCTCCCTGGATGGTCATCGAATTTCCATTCGTAAAGTGGAATTAAATGATGTTTACCCGAATTTTCAGGTGGTTGTTCCCGGTAAATCTCTTAGTGAAATCAGTAAGATTCTCACAGGTAATGCAGATTCTGAAGTCAGAATTTTCTTCTCCAAAAATCATATTTCCTTCGAATTTGACCAGACCATTGTGGTCAGCCGTTTAATTGATAAGAAATATTTTAACGTTGATCAGATGCTGAGCAATGATTATGAAACCTGTATTACTGTAAATAAAAAAATATTACTGGAAAGTATTGAACGTTCCACTTTACTTGTAAAAGAAAGTGATAAAAAACCGATTATTTTCAATATCAGCCAGAATTCCATGGAACTGATCATGAATTCTTCTCTTGGACATATGCGTGATGAAATCATGGTTCAGCAATACGGAAAAGATATTATGATCGGCTTCAATCCACGTTTCATGATTGAAGCACTGCGTGTAATTGATGATGAAGAAGTACAGCTTTACACCATCAACGCCAAAGCCCCCTGCTTCATCAAAGATCAGAACGAAAGTTACATTTATCTGATTCTGCCTGTCAACTTCAACCAGGCAATATAAGCATGCATAATATGCATGAGCAGTAATGAATAAATATACGAAAACAGGAGATTTTATGCAGGAATTAAAATTAAGACCCGAAGATGAATTTATTAAGCTTGGTCAGGCTTTAAAAGCAGTGAATATGGTGGGATCCGGTGTTGAGGCAAAAATTGTGATTCAGAACGGAGAGGTTCAGGTGAATGGTGAAGTGGATACACGACGCGGAAAAAAACTTTATGATGGCGATACCTTCACCTATCAGGGAGAAACCGTAAAGGTAGTCAGGTAATTCATGAAAATCAGACAGCTTGATCTGATGAATTTCAGAAATTATGAAACCCTCAGTCTGGAGCCCGGTCCGGGAACCAATATCCTTTACGGAGACAACGCCCAGGGGAAAACCAATATTCTGGAAAGTATTTATATGTGTGGAGCTGCCAGATCCCATCGTGCTTCAAGGGATCGTGAAATGATCCGTTTTGATGCGGAGGAAGCCCATATTAAAATGTTTGTGGAAAAGCATGAATCCATTTACCGGCTGGACATGCATTTGAAAAAAAGTAAACCCAAAGGGATTGCAGTCAATGGCCTTCCCATCCGCAAAGTCAGTGAACTGTTCGGCATTGTAAATATTATTTTCTTTTCTCCGGAGGATCTGAACCTTGTGAAAAAGGGTCCTGCAGAGCGGAGACGATTTATAGACAGTGAATTATGTCAGCTGGATAAAGTATATACCAGTCAGTTGATGAATTATAATAAAGTTCTGATGGAACGGAATCGTTTGCTGAAGGATATGGCCTTTGCTCCGGGATTATCGGATACGTTGTCCGTGTGGGATGAACAGTTAACGGAATTTGGCGAGAAAATCATAAAACGAAGAACTGAATTTGTAGGACAACTAAATAATATTATTCGTTCACTCCACTATACCTTGACCGGCGGGAAGGAAACGATTGCGCTTTTGTATGAGCCGGATACCGGGCCGGGCAGATTCTCCGAAGCACTTGAAGAAAGCCTTGACCGTGATATGCGTCAGCATATTACATCCAGAGGACCGCATCGTGACGATATCTGTTTTATGGTGAATGGCATTGATATCCGTAAATATGGTTCTCAGGGACAGCAGCGAACGGCTGCATTGTCCTTAAAACTGTCAGAGATTGAACTGGTACGTCAGCTGATTCATGATACGCCGGTACTTCTGCTGGATGATGTTCTGTCTGAACTGGACAGTTCCAGACAGACTCAGCTTCTGGCTGCCATAAAGGATACACAGACCTTTATTACCTGTACGGGACTGGATGAATTTGTCAACTGCCGTTTTCCCATTGATCATCTGTTCCGGGTTGCAGATGGAAGGGTTGAACGGCAAAATCAGCTGAATATAGAGTGATAGATAGAAACGATGGGAGTATAAGATAAAAGCAGATTAACTGCATCCGTGTGATGCAGTTTAACAGGAAAGAAAGGAGCTGTAACAGTCTATGAGTCAGGATTACAGTGCAGATCAGATTCAGATTCTGGAGGGACTTGAAGCTGTAAGAAAAAGACCGGGTATGTATATTGGCAGTACCTCGGTGAGAGGGCTGCATCATCTGGTTTATGAAATAGTAGATAATTCCGTAGATGAGGCACTGGCTGGTTTCTGTACCGAAATTGATGTGCAGATCAACGAGGATAATTCAGTAACTGTAACCGATAATGGCCGCGGTATGCCGGTGGATCTGCATCCCAAAGCCGGTGTTCCTGCCGTACAGGTTATTTTTACCGTGCTTCATGCAGGTGGAAAATTCGGCGGTGGGGCCTATAAGGTATCAGGAGGACTGCATGGTGTTGGTGCATCCGTTGTAAATGCACTTTCCGACTGGCTTGAAGTGCAGATCTGCAGCGGCGGAAAGGTTTACAGACAGCGTTATGAAAGAGGTGCTGTTGTTACAGATCTTGAAATAATCGGAACCTGTTCGGAAGAAGAACATGGCTCCCGCGTGACATTCAAGCCGGATGGTTCCATTTTTGAAGAAACCGTCTTTGATTACGCCACCTTAAAGCAGCGTCTTCAGGAAATGGCATTTCTGACCAGAGGACTCAAGATTACTCTGCGGGATGTCAGAGCGAACAGCAGTCATGAAAAAGTATTTCATTATGAAGGCGGCATCAAGGAATTCGTAACCTATCTGAACCGCAGTACAGAAGCACTTTATCCCCAGGTTATTTACTGCGAAGGCGAGAAAGACAATATTCTTGTGGAAGTGGCCATGCAGCATAATGATGCATTTAACGAAAACTGCTACAGTTTTGTCAATAATATTACGACACCGGAAGGCGGTACGCACCTGGCCGGTTTTAAGAGTGCATTAACCAAGACCTTTAATGATTATGCCAGAAAGGCAAAGCTGCTGAAGGAGAATGAATCTCTGGCAGGAGAGGATATCCGCGAAGGTCTTACTGCGATCATCAGTATTAAGATTGAAGATCCACAGTTCGAAGGGCAGACCAAGCAGAAACTTGGCAACAGTGAAGCAAGAGGGGCCGTTGAAAATGTGGTCAGCGGTCAGCTGGCTCTCTTCCTGGAGCAGAATCCGCAGGTGGCAAGACTGATCTGTGATAAGGCGATTCTGGCACAGAGAGCCCGCGCTGCGGCAAGAAAAGCCAGGGATCTGACCAGAAGAAAGACAGCATTGGAAGGACTGGCTCTGCCGGGCAAGCTGGCAGACTGTTCCGACAAGGATCCGTCCAAATGCGAAATCTATATCGTAGAGGGAGATTCTGCGGGCGGTTCAGCCAAGAGTGCCCGATCCAGAGCCACACAGGCAATTCTTCCGCTGCGTGGCAAAATCCTGAATGTGGAAAAGGCAAGGCTGGACCGTATTTACGGCAATGCGGAAATCAAAGCGATGATCACCGCCTTCGGTACCGGTATCCAGGAGGATTTTGATATTTCCAAGCTGCGTTATCATAAGATTATTATCATGACGGATGCCGATGTGGATGGAGCTCATATCAGTACGTTATTATTAACCTTCCTGTATCGTTTTATGCCTGAGCTGATCAGACAGGGATATGTTTATCTGGCTCAGCCGCCTCTATACAAAGTGGAGAGGAATAAAAAAGTATGGTATGCCTACAGCGATGAACAGCTGAAGGATATTCTGAATGAAATCGGAAGAGATAACAGCAATAAAATACAGCGGTATAAAGGGCTGGGGGAAATGGATGCATCTCAGCTCTGGGAAACAACCATGGATCCGGAGCGGCGTATTCTGCGTCGGGTAACCATGGATGATGCTGACAGTGCATCCATTGATCTGACATTTACCACATTGATGGGGGACAAAGTGGAACCCAGACGTGAGTTTATTGAAGCAAATGCGAAATTTGTACAGAATCTGGATATTTAATGAGGGGGTAGCAGTTCATGGATGAAAATATTTTTGATAAAGTGCATGATATCGATCTGCAGAAAACCATGGAGACCTCTTACATTGATTATGCCATGAGCGTAATTGCGGCCAGAGCACTTCCGGATGTGAGAGACGGTCTGAAACCGGTACAGAGAAGAATTCTGTTTTCCATGATTGAACTGAATAACGGGCCGGATAAGCCGCATCGTAAATGTGCGCGTATCGTCGGTGATACCATGGGTAAATATCATCCCCATGGTGACAGTTCCATTTATGAAGCACTGGTAAAACTGGCGCAGGATTTCAATACCCGTTATCCTCTGGTTGACGGGCATGGAAATTTTGGCTCCGTGGATGGGGATGGTGCGGCGGCCATGCGATATACAGAAGCCAGACTGAGCCGCATTTCCATGGAAATGCTGTCCGATATCAATAAAGATACCGTTGATTTTGTTCCGAACTTTGATGATACGGAAAAAGAACCGGCAGTACTGCCTTCCAGATATCCGAATCTTCTGGTTAACGGAACCAGCGGTATTGCGGTTGGTATGGCAACCAATATTCCGCCCCATAATCTGAAAGAAACCATCAATGCTGTGGTCAAAATCATTGATAATCAGGTGGAAGAAGACAGGGAAACAACAATTGAAGAAGTCATGGATATTGTGAAAGGTCCTGATTTCCCTACAGGTGCTGAGATTGTGGGCAGAAGCGGTATTGAAGAGGCCTATCGCACGGGACGGGGAAAAATCCGTGTACGTGCCGTTGCGGATATTGAAGCCATGCCCAACGGAAAGTCACGTATTGTTGTTTCTGAAATTCCCTATATGGTTAACAAGGCAAGACTGATCGAAAAAATCGCAGATCTGGTAAAAGATAAAAAACTGGATGGTATCACGGAGCTTCGTGACGAATCAGACCGGTTCGGCATGCGGATCGTGATTGAACTGCGCCGTGATGTCAATGCCAATGTTATGCTGAATAATCTGTATAAGCATACGCAGATGATGGATACCTTTGGTGTGATCATGCTGGCTCTGGTCAACAATGAACCCAAAGTATTGAATCTGAAAGATATGCTGGTGCATTATCTGGATCATCAGAAAGAAGTTGTCACCAGAAGAACCCGTTATGAGCTGAATAAAGCGCTGGAACGTGCTCATATTCTGGAAGGTCTGCTGATTGCACTGGATCATATCGATGAAGTGATCAGCATCATCCGTTCTTCTAAAAATACGCAGGAAGCAAAGCTTCGTCTGCAGGAACGCTTCCAGCTCAGTGATGCGCAGTCACAGGCTATTGTTGACATGCGTCTGCGCGCTCTGACCGGTCTGGAACGGGAAAAACTGGAAGGCGAGTATAAAGAACTCAAAGCAGAGATTGAGCGCTTAAAAGCGATTCTGGCGGATGAGAAGAAGCTTCTGATGCTGATCCGTGGAGAAATCTGCCAGATCAGAGATAAATTCGGTGATGAAAGAAGAACTGCCATTACCATGGATGAGGCGGATCTGAGCAATGAGGACCTGATCCCGGATGAATCCGTGGTGGTTACCATGACCAATCTGGGCTATATCAAGCGGATGACTTCTGATACCTTCCGTTCACAGAATCGGGGCGGAAAGGGCATCAAGGGCATGCAGACCCTGGCTCAGGATTTCATGGAGGAAATGATCCTCACCAGGACGCACCGCTATCTGCTGTTTTTTACCAGCATGGGTCGAGTGTATCGTCTGAAAACCTATGAAATTCCGGAAGCCGGAAGAACGGCAAGGGGCACGGCCATTGTAAATCTGCTGCAGCTTCAGCCGGAAGAAAAGGTTACGGCGGTGATTCCGTTAAAGAGTTTTGAATCCGGCCAGTATCTGTTTATGTGTACCAGAAACGGCATGGTCAAAAAAACACGGATGGAAGATTTCATGAATATCCGGAAAACCGGTCTGCAGGCCATCAGCATGCGTGAAGATGATGCATTGATCGAGGTGAAGGTAACGGATGGAAACAAAGATCTGATTCTTGTGAGCAGTAAGGGAATGTGTATCCGTTTCCATGAAAAAGATGTGCGTCCCACCGGAAGAAGTTCCATGGGTGTCCGTGGTATGGATCTGTCAGGGGATGATAAAATCATCGGCATGCAGATGCACACCCAGGGAGATTATGTCCTTACGGTAAGTGCCAATGGTATGGGAAAGAAAACCGCAATGGAAGAATTTAAAGTGCAGATTCGCGGCGGAAAAGGTGTGAAATGCAGCAGGCTCAATGAAAAAACCGGTGATCTGGTTGGTGTAAAAGCAGTCTGTGATGGCCAGGAGCTGATGATCATTACTGCAGGCGGTATTATTATCCGTATTGCCATTGACAGTATCTCCACACTGGGACGAATTGCCTCCGGTGTAAAACTCATTGACGTCAACGAAGAAAAGACCGGTCTGGTTGCAAGTATCGCCAAGGTAAAAGTGGAGGATATTGAAAAAGAAGCGGAACAGAGCGGACTTTCATCAGAACAAAGCGATGAGGAAGATACAGAAGAGGTATCCGGTGAAACCGTATCCGAAGAGAGCATGGAAAATACTGCTTCGGAAGAAAATGAAACAGATCCCCAGATTCAGATTCTGCTGGAGCGGGCAGCTGCTGACGCGGAAGAAGAATAATCAGTAAAAATGTAAATAAGAAACGGTTCAGTACTGCTGAGCCATGATAATCAGGCAGAAAGGAAATACTGTATGAAAATATTCCATGATAATATTACAGGGCAGCATTTCCTTTTTGCGTGCTGCGGCGTATTTTCAGAATTTTCAGTATCTGGATTTACAGGAACAGGAACACATGGAACAGAAAACCGGAGGAAACCATGAGAGAGATATCAGTTCATACAATTACACAGAATATCAAAGAAATGTGTATAGAAGCGAATCATTTTCTTTCAGATGATATGAAAGAAGTATTTCAGAATGCAGCAAAGAGTGAGGAATCGCCGCTTGGAAAACAGATCCTCGGTCAGCTGATGAAAAATATGGAAATTGCATCAAAGGATATGATTCCCATCTGTCAGGACACCGGAATGGCAGTTGTTTTTATTGAAGCAGGACAGGATGTACATTTTACAGATGGACTTCTGGAAAATGCGATTCATGAAGGGGTACGTCAGGGCTATACAGAAGGATTTTTGCGTAAGTCAGTGGTAAAAGACCCTCTGATCCGGGAAAATACCAATGACAATACACCGGCAGTCATTCATTATTCCATTACAGAAGGCAGTCAGGTAAAGATTACAGTAGCCCCCAAAGGCTTTGGAAGTGAAAATATGAGCAGGGTGTTTATGCTGAAGCCTGCGGATGGTATAGAAGGAGTGAAAGCAGCGGTTTTGCAGGCCGTGAAGGATGCAGGACCGAATTCCTGTCCTCCCATGGTTGTAGGTGTGGGAATCGGAGGTACGTTTGAAAAATGTGCCCTTCTTGCGAAAAAAGCTCTGACCAGAAATGTAAATCAGCATTCCGAGATTCCTTATGTAAAAGAAATGGAAATCGAATTGCTGGAAAAGATGAATAAACTGGGCATCGGACCGGCTGGTCTCGGAGGTACCACAAGTGTATTTGCTGTAAATATAGAGACGTATCCGACACATATTGCAGGTCTGCCGGTTGCGGTGAATACCTGCTGTCATGTAAACAGACATGTAACAAGGATTATTTAACCGGATAATTGCAGGAATCAGGAGGTATCTATATGGAAAAACATTTAACTGCTCCATTTACTGCTGAAAAAACAGCAGATCTGAAGGCAGGAGACTATGTCTACATAACAGGAACTGTGTATACGGCAAGAGATGCTGCGCATAAAAGAATGGCAGAAACCCTGGAAAAAGGGGAACCGCTTCCTTTTGACATTCGTGATCAGCTGATTTATTATCTCGGACCTTCACCGGCACGTGAAGGCAGGGTAATCGGTTCGGCAGGTCCCACCACATCCAGTCGAATGGACAAATATGCCCCCGAATTGCTGGATCTTGGTCTGAGGGGAATGATCGGAAAAGGAAAACGAAATCAGCAGGTAATTGATGCGATTGTAAGGAATCAGTCCGTATATTTCGCTGCAGTGGGAGGTGCAGGGGCACTGTTGTCCAAATGCATAAAAAAAGCCGAAGTGATTGCATATGAGGATCTTGGTACAGAAGCAATTCGAAAACTGGAAGTGGAGAATCTTCCGGTTATTGTGGTAATTGATCAGGAAGGCAGAAACCAGTATGAAATTGCTGTCGAAGAATGGCAAAAAGAAATTTGAAAATCCTGTTGACAAATGAAAATATATCAGATATAATACATCATGCGTCTGAAGTAATGGCGTAATTAAATAGAAGCTTTTCAGTTCGGAGAAATACTCAAGAGGCCGAAGAGGCGCCCCTGCTAAGGGTGTAGGTCGTTTACGCGGCGCGAGGGTTCAAATCCCTCTTTCTCCGCTCGCTTCTGTTTGAAAGCGCTGTTATTTTTTTGCGAGAAAAACTGTTAAAGAAAAAACAGTTGACAAACGCTGATACATCTGATATGATGTACGAGTTGCTGAAAAACAGCAACGGAAAATAAATTAAAAAAGTAGTTGACAAGCATCGAAAGATGTGATAGACTATGAAAGCTGTTGCAAAACAGCACAGGAACCTTGATAACTGAACAACGAATTCAAGAATATAACCAA
>JBJELP010000143.1:0-2590 GCA_051879215.1 Lachnospiraceae bacterium | reverse complement strand
TTTTATATCACTCCGGCTTCTAACACCGTAAATGTCTTATTGTCCGCATCCAGCCGGCACATGACGCCCAGCGGCAGTGTGGCCAGGTCATCGCCGTGCCCCATGGGCAGTCCGTACAATGCAGGTTTTTTCAGCGGTTTCAGATAGTAGGTGAGCACATCCTCCAGCGTTGTGTCACATACAAATCCCGGTTTATAATCGAAAGGCACACAGTTTTCACAATGGCCAATCATAAAGCCTGCCGCATCCTTCAGCTTGCCTGCATTCCGCAGATGGCTCAGTGCGTGGTCCATGATCCATGGCTCTGTATCCACATCCTCAAAAAAGAGGATTTTATCCTTACAGTCGATTTCGTAAGGAGTGCCCAGGCTGGCGCAGATCAGCGTCAGGCAGCCCCCCACGACGGGAGCTTCGCAGACACCTCCGTGAATAGACGTGAGCCACTTCTTCGGGCTTGTTTTTTTGATTTCTCCGGCCGGTTCAGGAACACTCAGCGTTCGAAAAAAACTCTCTTTCGTATATTCACTCAGTTCTTCCTCGTTGAACCGTGCCATCCCCGGACTGTAAAAGGTTACCAGTCCGCTGAATTTCTGCATGGCAAGATGCAGAGATGTAATGTCGCTGAAGCCGGTGAAAATCTTCGGCTTTCTGCGAATCAGTTCATAATCAAGTTTATCAATGATCTGAGCGGAACCGTATCCTCCCTGGGTTACAAAGACAGCATCAATATCGTCCCTTTCAAACATTTCATTGATATCATCCGCCCGGTCCTGCTCACTGGCAGCGGTGAAGCCTTTGGTCTTATTCACATTTCTGCCGATGACCACCTTGTATCCCAGGTTTTCCAGATATTCCTTCGCCCGGTCAATTTCGCTGCGGTTCTCCGATGGGCTTGCCGGAGATACCACGCCAATGGTATTTCCCTTTTTCAAATGTTTTGCTTTTATCATTTCAGCCGTTCTCCCTCCTCCCGGCATCCGGCAGCTTTCTCCTCTTCAGCCTCACACAGAGTATGGTGAGTGCTGCTCCTGCAAGAAAAGCGAAAACGCCGATCACAATATAGGCTTCGCCTCCGTTATGCAGAAGCACCGTTCCATACCCGGTCTGTATGGTGAGCATTCCCGGCTGCTGGTTCATTCTGAGCAAAAACCCGATTCCGCAGACCAACACCATACACGCGGCAGACAGGCTGACGATGGCTCTTTTTTCATGCCTGCATCGGTACCGTGAAATCTGCCTGCGTATTTCCTCCATTCTTTTGCTGCAATCCCTCAAGTCACAGACCTCCTTCCCTTCTCCTTTCCCCGACATTCCTATATATAAAAAGGCAAAAAAAGGAAAAAACTTCCACCTCAGGCAGAAGTTTTTTGAAAAATTGTCAAATTTTCAGTTTTTTTCTTTCTTACGGTCTGATTCTTACAGCCGGATCTGCAGCTTCGGCAGCAGAATCCGCAATCCGAAGATGCAGAGAATCAACAGGGACGGAAACAGGTATCCGATGGTCTGCCACACCCCATCTGCCGTAACCAGCAGATTATATATGGCGTGAAAGACGATACAGGCGCCCAGAATCCCCACAGTTCCGGTGACAGCAAGCCAGCGATGGCGGAACACATATGCGATGCCGAAGCCCACCGCAATGCCGCACAAAATATGGATTGCACCGGCTGACAGTCCGCGGATCAGAAGGAACGAGAAATTTTCGGCTCCGTTTTCCGACAGATAGCACACGTTTTCAAAAGTGGCAAAGCCAACTGCAATGGATATGGCTGCCGATGTGATCTCCTTCGGTTTCGGTTCAAAGATAAGGATAAAAAACAGCAGCGGCATCAGCTTCAGGATCTCTTCACAGACCGGAGATATTTCAATGGCTGCAGTGACACCATCCACCTGATACAGTTCCATAAAAAAGCTGTTTACATAGGCCGACACCATACAGATCCCCATTCCGATGCAGAGAAACAGGGTATACCTCCTCTGGGTTCCTTTCATAAAAAGCAGAGAAAGCAGCAATGGCACCGAAATGCAGATAAACACATTTTCTATATAGGTCAAAGCTGCCGCACCTCCCTTCGAATCAGCCAGAACAGACTGCAGAGCATCAGCGTAAAGAAGATATCCACCGCAAAGTACAGGTTAAAGGTGCTGAAGTCCGAAATATATTCCGAGACAAAATACACCAGGATCTGCAGAATCACTACAAGAATCATCATCCAGTCGAAAGCTGCCGCAGGGATCCCAGACCGATGGGCACGGTGGATTCTGCAGGTGGAAATATATACAATAGCCCCTGCCACTGCGCCGAATACCAGCGACATGAGAATAGCGTTCCCCATGACCTCGCTGTGTACCGAAGCTATCAGGGTGAACAGTGCCAGAAGTGCCGGAACCAGCTGAAATTTCACATCTTCTCGTTTTTCCCGCAGTACAACAACGAAAAGGAAGAACAGATATCCTGCCATCCAGGATATTTCGGACACATAAAAGACCCGGGGGATGTCTCCGATAATCGTCAGATGGAGCATGTAAAACAGTGTCCCCAGCATGATGCTGCCATAAGCACATGCCAGCACCACCAGCTTGCGGCTGG
>JBJELP010000142.1:0-2591 GCA_051879215.1 Lachnospiraceae bacterium | reverse complement strand
ATTTTATAAATGCAGCCTTCTTGGCATCACCCTCGACTGGATGGATAAAGGAATGGATTTTGACCTTCTGAAAGCTGTTACCCGTATTACTGAACTAATTGGAGATTCTGGTAAACAGGCGTTTCTCAGATCTGCGGAATCATCTGAACATAAGTTTTAATGTAAAAAGCACCGCTGTATGTCGGTGCTTTTTACATCAGAGGTGCAAATAATCTTTCCTGATCTGCATCACCGCTCTGCTATTATTTTTTTACTTATCCCCATGCCGAAAGCCCCAGGTCCTACATGGCAGCTGATGCTCACGGTCAGAGGATCGTATTGAATATCTTCTCCTGCGAATACCTCGCGTGCCATTTCCATCCATTCCTGATGTTCTTCCCTTCTGCAAAAGCTTCCTGCAACGCCCACATAGATTTCATCACCGTTTCTATGAAACTCATCCGCACACTTTTTCATTTCCATGAGCAGACGTTTTTTGCAGCTTTTCGTACCACGAACTTTTGCATAGGCATCCAGGCGTTCACCGGCAATAATAAGCAGTGGTTTTATGCTTAACAAAGTACCCATCGCTGCGCCTGCCGAAGTGATCCGCCCTCCCTTTTTTAAATATTCCAGTGTCTCAACTCCTACATAGATGATGGATTCGTAGGCAGTTTGCTCCAGAACCTTTTTTATTTCTTTTGCAGAGTACCCTTTTTCTTTCAACATCAGTGCATCCCGCACAGACTGCCTCTGAGTGACTGAAATGCGGTGGTTATCCACCACCTGCACTCTTCCCTCATAATCCTGTGCCAGTGCCTGCGCAGTCTGATAGGAACCACTCAGTCCACTCGACATCGGGATATGCACGAGTTCCGTATAGCCAGATGCAAGCAGGGCATCCCACATATCCAAAACATGGGCAGGCGAAGGCTGGGAACTGGAAATCTCCCTGTGCCCCGACAGATATTGATAGAATTCCTCATGGGTAAGATCGATTCCCTCATAAAAAGTTTTCCCTTCCAGAATCACCGGCATCGGAATGATATGAACACCCAGCCTTTTCCCTTCTTCTGCAGAAATACCACTGTTGCTGTCCGTTACAATTGCAACACTCATTTTGTAATCCTCCTGTATTCTTTCCATATTACTGAAGATTTGTCACCTTTCATGTTTCAGTAAACCGGACTGATTAATTATCTTTTTCCTTTTGGGGACGCTGTTCTTTCCATATTGTGGCTTCTTTTATAAGCTGATACAGAGCAGAAAAAGCCGGAACGCCGAAGAACATGCCCACCGGGCCTGCCAGACTGCCTCCCACCGTGATTGCCGCCAGCACCCACAGAGCAGGAAGTCCTATGGAAGATCCAACGACACGCGGATAGATCACATTCCCTTCGATCTGCTGCAGGATCATAAGAAATACCACAAAGACGAATGCTTTAAACGGCGAAACCGTCAGGATGATAAAAGCGCCCACAATCATGCCGGTCCACGCTCCCACGATCGGTATCAGGGCAGTCACTCCCACCAGTGCCCCTACCATGGGTGCATACGGCAGACGAAGCAAAAACATGCCCACCGTACAGAGCGAACCAAGGATGATCGCTTCTACCGTCTGCCCGGCAATAAAGCGTTTAAATGCCTGGCTGCAGACACAAGCCACGTGAACCAGGACCCGGCTGAACATATTGGGGAACCATGCCCGGAGAAGCCTGCCGGTCTGCTTTTTCAGTTTTTCCTTGTTATACAGAATATAAATGGAAAACACCAGTCCAATGGCAATATTCATAAGAGCACTGCTGACTTTTACAGCTATCCCCAACACATACTCCATGACGCCGCTTCGACTTTCTGCCAGCCATCCACTTACGGCAGTTTTTATCGCATCCCAGTCGAGGTCTATCCGTGCAGGCAGGCCCGGAAGTGAAAATTTCTCTGCATTTACCGTATTATCCTGCGCAGCAGCCCGTCCAATCATACGAAGTATATTATCGTTTACCAATGGCATTGCATCCATCACTTCCGGAATGACAAGAAATGCGACGCCTGAAAATATACTGAATACCAGAACGAGGGAAAGCAGAATTGCCATTCCCCGCCTGGTTTTCTTTATTTTCTGTCCATTTCTTTTCTGAAAAAGATGTTTCTCAATCGGAACCATCGGAACATCCAGCACAAGTGCCAGAATGATTCCCAGTATCAGCGGTTCAAACAGGTCTGCCAGCCATCTGACAGCACCTGCCAACGCATCTACATGACGGATTCCCAGATAGATCAGGATACATATCGCCACTACCTGAACGGTCCATTTTGCAGCCCGCTTTTCCTTTTTAGAACTGCCAGAAAACATGCTTTTCTCCTTACTCTGCTGTTCCCTTCTTCGTTCTGCTTTCTTTCCATAATTTATCTGCTGCCGGTTTCCAGTGTTCTGCATATTTGTCGCATTTCGAACACAGATGTTCTGCTGTTTCCGGAGACTGCAGGTCTGTGGAATGGGCATCTGTTCCTGCCACCATTGCCCTTAGTTTTTCCGGATTTTCCAGCATCGGACACGGACGCAGCATATTTTCATTGAATGGCTGGTTATCATGATATGCCATCATCATCGG
>JBJELP010000141.1:0-11453 GCA_051879215.1 Lachnospiraceae bacterium | reverse complement strand
AGATCACTCAGAAAAGCCATATCTTCCATTTCTGAAAGTGTAGATTCAGGATCCCTTGCTTTCAATTTTTCCTTTAATTTATAGATTTCCAGCTTATTAATATCATCTTCCGTACTTTCCACTATAATCTGTCCGGAAAAATCAGGATTCTGAATAGCAGAATATTTATTACTCATCTCATCCGGGTAATATGGTTTAGAATTTTTACCAAGCCTTCTTAAACATCTGCCATCTGTCGTTGCATATGTTGTTCCATCATGCTCAACAGACAGAGCGATCACTGTCTTACCTTGATATTTAAACTCCCCTGCTTCTGTAAATAAAGGCGGTCTTGTTTTGTCATAAATAGCTTCCACAATATTCTGTAAATCATAATTACCTGTACATCCAGTAACTTCACCATTATCTTCCACACCGAAATAAACTGTTCCACCTTTACTATTAGCAAACGCAATTAATTCATCTACAGCTAATGCAATCCGTTCTTTCATACTGGAAACCTTTACCCATGATTTAAATTCTGTATCAATCGATTCTCCCTTTTGAAGAACTTTTTCAAAATCCAATCTAGTCACTGAATCACCTTTTCCTAAAAATTTATTTATAACAATACTCACCCCAACTACTACAATATATTTATATTTTTAATACCCTTTATAATAGATTATCCATCTTATTTCTTTCCAAACAATTTTCGGAACCAGCCGCCGGATTTCTGTTTTCCGATTTCTTCTGAATCTGCTCTGTCAGATTCCGCATCCTCTGATTCCTCTATTTCTGCAGATTCCTCCGCATTCTCATATGCTGCTTCCGAATCTGTCATACTGCCTTCATCCATATCCTCTGAAGCTCCCGTCTCCTGCTCTTCATACAGGGGCTCATCCTCCAGATTTTCATAGATTTCACGGCACTGTTCGCTGAGTTCCAGACACTGACCGGCCGTTTCAAAGGCGAGGCGAAGGTACTCGTTGACATCCTCTCCTCTGGTTTCCTGATAGAAGATACCCAGATTATAACTGGCCACTGCCACCTCGGGAAGATGAATTTTATCCTTTTCTGCCAGAAGCTGATAAATTTTCAGGGAAGTCAGGTAGCTTTCTTCTGCTTCTTTCATCTGCCGGGTATCCCAGTAAAGAAGTCCCAGTTCTGTATATGCCAAAGCTGCTTTTGCCTGATTTTCACTGTCCGGCAGTGCACTGTGCAGTTTTGCCGCCTGACTCCATGTGCGGATGGACTCTTCAAATAAACCGTTTTCATGCTGATTTTTTGCCTGTTCCGCCAGTTTATCCCCGATCTCTGCCTGCCGCTTTCTGTCCTGTTCCATTTCTTTTTTCATAATGGTGAGAAGCTGGCTGCACAGGGGATGTTTCTGGTTTTCCATACACATCATGTAAGAATTTCGATGGGCTTCTGCTGCTTCCTGTACCATTTTCTGATTGCGGTAAATATGAAACAGATTATAAGTAACCATAGCCACCATGGGGGTATTTTCCTCCGGCTTATCAACGGCCATTTTCTCATACAGTTCAATCGCCTGCCGATATCTGCGGATGGCTTCCTCCGGTTGTCCGGCCTGTCCCTGCAGAATGCCAAGGGTATTGCTGGTTGCTGCTGCTTTTTTTCTGAGGGATTCCATGGTTTCCTTTCCTGTTGCGGAATCCTTTTCATATTTGATCAGAAGCTCTGTCAGGATCGTCAGAGCTTCGTTCAGAATCGCAATGGCTTCCTGTGTTTTTTTCTGTTTATTGTACAGATTACCCATGTTGCCGCAGATGTCCGCCAGGGCAATCCGTGAGCGATCATCCTGATCATTTACCAGTTTTCTGCGGATATCCATTACTTCTGTGAACAGTTTTTCTGCTTCCTCTATCTTTTCTCTCTGCAGATATAAAGCCCCCAGGGCATTGCCGCTGGCAGCCACAAGCGGAAGATAGGCTTCACCCTTCCGGCTGACCAGTCTGCGCCGGGCATCCAGAGCAGCCAGATACATCTGTTCCGCTTCCTCATAACGTCCGGACTGGAAATACAGGGTACCCAGGTTATGATAAGGGAAGGAAATATCCTGAAGATAGGTGTTTTCGTCTGCTTTTACCAGCTTTTTCTGAATCACCAGTGCTTCTCTGTAAGCAGCCTCCGCTTCCTTCAGCTTTCTTTCTCTCTCAAAACCAAATGCCATGTTCATATATTGTTTTGCCATATCGGACAGGCGGTTTCTATCCTCTCTCGGCACAATATTCTTTGCATCCACTGCCGCAATCCGTCGGATCAGGTCATTTCGAACCGGCTGCATACCCTCCTCCGGTCTGAAATAGGCAGCAATTTCTGCCTTCTTCATCTGCATCAGAGTTCGAATCAGATGATTCATATCATCCGGATCCAATTCTTCCTTTTTACAGAAAAGGATAAAACTACAGAAAACGGACTTTGCCGTGTAATCCATCAGTTCCCGCCGCATCCCTTTCACGGAAAACAGCTCTTTCTCATTCTTTTCAATTTTACCTGTATATTCTTTTAATTCCACGTGCAGATTGAATCTGCCGTAAAACTGATTCAGCTGTGCGGTGAATTTCTGCAGTTCTTCCCATTCTTTCATATCCTTTTCGTAAGGAAAAGCTGCAACAATCGTAATTTTCTTCATAGGTCAAAACTCCTGATGTAATAGATTACTTTCCAATCGCCATTAGTATATCATTTCCGCTTCCTGCCTAACAACTGTTTCTTGCAATTATTTTCTTTTCTTACGTTCTGTCAGCAGTACGCAAACCTGCCCGTGAACCATTGATGAAACAGGGAAAGTAAAAAAGGCGGCACAGGAACAGTTTGAAATTGTCCCTGCGTCGCCTTAAATATATCTGTGCGACAGCTCTATCCAGATTGCCCGGATACGTTTTCCATCAGAATCTATTCTTCACACTTCTTTAACAGGTCTTCCCATCTTCTGTCAACTTCCTTCTGGAATGCTTCGATGAGGTATTCATTGCCCTTCTGGAAAAGATGTTTGAAACGGCCCTGTTTTACAAGCCAGTCTTCGATGGGCAGTTTGTTCTTGGGCTGATAGTTCAGTACCCATTTGCCTTCGATGACTTCGAACAGCGGCCAGTAGCAGGTTTCCACACCCAGACGACAGATTTCCATGATATCAGGTGTGTTGTATCTCCATCCACGGGGGCAGGGTGCCATGATGTTCAGGAATGCTGCACCGGGAGTGTAAATTGCTTTTTCAGCCTTTGTATGCAGATCCTTGAAGTTCTTGATGAATGTGGTCTGTGCCACATAGGGAATATCATGGGCTGCAATTACAGTTGCCAGATCCTTACGGTTCTGGGGTTTACCATTGGATTCGGAACCAACGGGTGTGGTTGTGGTGTCTGCATACATGGGTGTTGCAGAAGAACGCTGAATACCGGTGTTCATGTAAGCGCCGTTGTCGTAGCATACATAAACCATATCATGATTACGTTCCATTGCACCTGACAGAGACTGCAGACCAATATCATAGGTACCGCCGTCACCGCCGAAGGTGATGAATTTGTAATTTTCCTTCTTATCCAGTTTGCCTTTGCGGCGAAGGGCGTTGTAAGCACCTTCCACGCCACTCATGGTAGCACCTGCATTTTCAAATGCATTGTGAATATAACTGTCTTCATAAGCAACGTAAGGGTACATGAAAGTAGAAACTTCCAGACAGCCTGTTGCATTGCCGATTACAGCCTTGTCACCTTCATGCAGAGCACGAAGGACGTTTCTGGTTGCAATAGTACCGCCGCAGCCGGCACACATTCTATGTCCGGGAGCAAGACGCTCGGGACGATTCATAACCTCTTTAAAATTATAACTCATAATTCTTGCCTCCGTCTCCTTATTCTCTTACGCCAAGATAACGATATGTTTCTGTTGTACCGTTTGCTGCTGCATCTTCCAGATCTGCAAATACCTTTTCGATGTCTTCCACACGTACATCACGGCCGCCGAGACCGTATACGTAGTTGATGGTTTCGCAGGATTTCTTTGCACGGAACAGAGCAGTCGTTACTTCTGAACCGATGGGACCGCAGGCATCATTGAAGCTTTCAGTACGATCCATCAGACCGACTGCCTTCACATTCTTTAATGCTTCTGCAATTTCAGCAGCGGGGAAGGGACGGAACATACGGATTTTGATCAGACCGACTTTTTTGCCTTCTTCACGCAGCTTGTCAACTGCATCCTTCGCTGTACCTGCTGCAGAACCGATCAGAACAATTGCCAGTTCCGCATCTTCCATTCTGTATTCTTCGAACCAGCCATACTGTCTGCCGGAGATTTTTGCAAATTCATCTGCAACTTCCTTTACAACTGCTTTTGCGTTATGAAGTGCTTCCGCCTGGGCACGTCTTGCTTCCATATAGAAATTGGAAACGGAATAAGGACCCACAGCCATGGTCTCATTGGGATTTAACAGGCTGTGTTCAGGATAGTATTCGCCAACAAAGTTCTTTACGTCTTCATCATCCAGCAGAGTGATGTTCTGAACTGCATGGGATGTAATGAAACCATCCTGGCAGATCATGATGGGCAGACGTACATCCTTGTGTTCTGCAATCCGGTAAGCCTGTACCATGTTGTCGTAAGCTTCCTGGTTGTTTTCTGCATAAATCTGGATCCAGCCGGCATCTCTTGCACCCATGGAATCGGAATGATCGCAGTTGATGTTGATGGGACCGGATAATGCACGGTTAACCAGTGCCAGACAGATGGGCAGACGGTTTGCACTTGCCAGATATAATTCTTCCCACATGTAAGCCATACCTGCGGAAGATGTGGCAGATACGGTTCTTGCACCTGCTGATTCGGCACCGATGGCAGCTGACATGGCAGAATGTTCGGATTCCACCGGGATAAACTCGGTTTCTACTCTGCCGTCTGAAACATACTTGGAAAAATACTGAGGAATTTCAGTGGAAGGAGTAATCGGGAATGCAGGCATTACGTCGGGATTGATCTGACGCAGAGCTTCTGCAACCGCTTCATTACCGGATAAACGATCTCTCTTTGCCATTATTTGTTCACTCCTTTCATCTTGATAGCGCCGGGCTTGCAGGCATTGACACAGATACCGCAGCCTTTGCAGTGATCATAGTCAAATTCGCCTCTCTTATAATCGGAAACCGGGATTGCACTGTCCGGACAGACCGGAACGCAAAGCAGGCACTGTACACATTTTTCTGCATCAAACTCAGGCTTGACAGCAGTCCATTCACCTGTGTGGAATTTAGCGGATGTACCGCCTTCATAGATCTGCATACCTTCTGTCAGATCTCTCCAGCTGCAGGTTTCTACTAATTTACTAATATCTGTAGCCATATGTAATATCCTTTCTACGAGCTGTTTCTTTATGATATAGGGGAGCATAAAGCTGCCCATGATAAATGTCCGTCAATCTGACATTATTTCACTTCGTCGAATGCCATTTCCAGTGCTTTCATGTTGCCTTCGATTACTTCAGGTTTGGAAGCAAACTTATGAGCAAAGGAAGCACGCATTTCATTCATGAAAGTTTCTCTGTCCATAACACCGCTGACCTTGACGATTGCTGCCAGCATGGGTGTGTTCGGGAAATATTTACCCAGCGCTGCAATGGATACTTTTCTTGCATCAATGGTATATACTTTTCCTTCATAACCATGCAGATGAGGAATAATTTCTTCCTTCGGCTTATCGGTATTAATTACAATTGCGCCATCTTTCTTCAGACCGTCTGTTACATGAACGGTTTCCAGAAGACTTTCATCTACAACTACAACAAATTCGGGATCGTAGATATTGGAATGTACTCGGATATCAGTGTCACTGATACGGTTATAAGCTGTAATCGGTGCACCCATACGTTCCGGGCCGTATTCAGGAAAGCCCTGTACATACTTACCGGTCTGGAATGCAACATCTGCCAGCAGAAGTGCTGCAGTTTTGGCTCCCTGGCCGCCGCGGCCATGCCATCTGATTTCAACAACGTTGCTCATTTTGAATTCTCCTTGTAGTTTCATTCTGTCCCCGTTATTGGGAAAACGTTTTCCCGAAACAGGAATTTTTACATTTTGCTGAACGTATAAGTCCTGCAGATCACGCTGTTTGTTAATAGCCTTTATGTGGCTTATACTTTGCATTCTGAAATCGGACTTATACGAAAAAAAGCACGTCCTGTTAAACAGGACGTGCTGTTACACGCGTTACCACCTGAATTCGGAATTTCTTCCGCACTCTACCCGGACATCATATCCGGTGCTGCTGTAACGTGCAGCCCACGTCACATCCTACTCTTCTTTTCCCCCCGGATAAAAACACGAACACCACCGGGATCAAAAATTTCAGACTGAGGCTCGCAGGTGATTTTCACCGGGCCGGAATATGACACTTCCATCAACTGTCACTCGCTGTGTTTCCTGCTTGCGGTTACTTTTCCCGTTCATCGCCTTAATAAATTATCATTTCCTTAATAAAATATTACCAAAAACGAGTGGTTGGTTTAGCTCGCTAAAGTAATATATTGCCTATTGTAGCACTACGCTTATAAAGTGTCAAGAAAATTGTCGTAAAACCTTTAGACTTTCTTCATTTGTTTTTCTTACGCCGACAGGGTATAATAAAGGAATATCAACCCCTATACAACAAATGAAAGGATAACACGAAGCAATGTATGTTTTTCTTCTTTTAGGAATTCTGTGTATCATCTACGGTATCATCATTATGATGGCCAATTCCGGTTCCGCATTCTTTGTGGTATGGTTTGCCCTTGGTATCTGTGGATTTCTCGCCGCAATTGTGGTGCATCTGCATCTGTGGACAGTTCTGCCGCTTTTATTGCGCCGTCTCTTTATGGTCGGTATTGTTCTCGGTACTCTCTGTTTTCTGCTTGTGGAGAGCCTGATTCTTTCTTCCTTTTCCGCCAGTGGAACCCCGAATCTGGATTACATCGTCGTACTGGGTGCTCAGGTAAAAAGAAGCGGTCCGGCTCTTACTCTGAAGTACCGGCTGGATACAGCTTATGATTATCTGACGGAAAATCCGGATACCATCTGTATCGTATCCGGCGGTCAGGGATACAACGAACCCTGGTCAGAAGCCAAAGGTATGAAGGATTATCTCCTGTCAAAAGGAATCGAGGAAAGCCGGATTATCATGGAGGATCAATCCACCAATACAACCCAGAATATCGTATACAGTTCTGAATTTATGGATATCCAACATGATACCATCGGTATTGTCACCAACAACTTCCATATGTTCCGCGGACTGCAGCTGGCAAAAAAACAGAACTATGTGAATGTCTGCGGCATTGCAGCTCCGTCCAGAACCTTTTATCTTCCCAACAACATGCTCCGGGAATTCTGCGGCATTGTAAAAGATGTCATCACCGGACACATGAAACTGTGGTAAAAGAACACCTGAAGACAGCAAAACAAATGGTCTTCTAACCTGCATCTGACAGCAATACATAAAAGATGCCTTATACCGGGCAGGTCAGTTTACCCCTATTTTGAATAGGTCAATATGACATAATTTATTCAAAAAGGAGTAAATTATGTCGAGACTTCGTGACTTAAGAAAAGAACGTGGATTTACCCAGGTGAAGATGCAGATGCTGACAGGAATTGATCAGAGCGACTATTCCAAACTTGAGACCGGAAAAAGAAACTTTACTTTTGAGCAGTGTCGAAGAATTGCTCTTGCTTTAAATACAAGTATGGATTATCTGACCGGACTGACCGATGAAAAAAAGGCATATCCCAAAAGTAAAGCATATAGAAATGTTGAATAAATCAACCGTGATTCAAAACACTTTCTGTTGTCGCTACATAAAAAATAACCGTTCCGGTTTGTGAAAACCGGACGGTTATTTTTTATAAGCATTTCTTTATAATTTCCGGGTCATTTAGACAAAAATCAATCATTCTGGCCAGGATACCACTGTACCCGCTGCCAAGAGCTTTGGCCTTTTCCATTGTATTATTGGATACCCGAATGGAAATAACATTTTTTCTCCGCTGTTTTCTCTTTTCTTCAGCAACATGTCGGAATTCCAATAGCATTTCCGGTGTTGTTTCCGGCGAATCATCATCGTACGAAATCGGCATGTTTGCTGCATTTTCAATCATCAGTTTTTCTTCTTCTGTTAAAGGTCCAAGTTCACTGAGTTTAATATTTGCCATAATTGTAAACCTCCTTTTCCTGTTTGGTTGCAATACGAGCAGATATAATCCGTATTCTATCTATACGTTCTGTATATACTACAAAAAGAATATCATTTACCATACCTATAGTATTATATCTTTCTTCTATACTATGTACCTCGTCATAAATCTCGATCCGATCCGGATCTAAAAATACTCTTGCTGCCACCGAAAAATTGAGACTTCGAATCATATCTCTTCTTCCCCTGTCATCTGCACAGCAGATCCTGAGCCAGTCCAAATCCGACCTGTACCCCTTCGACAAAATAATCGCATGCATCGTCCAGCAGTATCGTCCTGTACTCTGTCAGAAGTGCGTCCATATCCATCCACTGTTCCTCGGTCAGTGATTCATGAAGTTTATCCTCCAGTTTCTGATACTCCGGATACTGTCTGGTCCGGTTTTCTCCCACATGAAGATCATTACAGCTGATACGTTTCAAAATACTTTCCATCCACTGTTCCTCCCCTGTATACCTGAATTTTACTCACCCAGTTCATCCAGAACCGCTGCTGCTTTCCGCAGACAGATCCGCAGTCTTCCTTCATAAATAGAAACCGGTATCTCCTCCTTAAAGGAATACACAGCCGGCAGTTCATCCTGTTCAAAACAGTAAACCAGTACATTACGGGTTTTACTGTCCAGTACCCAGTACTCACGCACACCCGCTTCCAGATATATGCACATCTTCCTGCCAAGATCCCGTTTTCTGGTAATGGAAGAAGTGATTTCCATGACCAGATCCGGAGCTCCCCTCAGTCCGTCCCTGCTAAGGTGTTCCCGATGGCAGATCACTGAGATATCCGGATGCAGAACTGTCTCTTTATCACCGTTCAGATAAACACAAAAGGGAGATGGCAAAACCAGATCGTTTTTACCGGTTTCTTCAATAAACCGCCCAAACTGTAAAATCAGCTGACTGACCAGAACCTGATGTCCGGTGGTCGGTTTTTCCGGACAGATCAATTCTCCCACACCATAGGGATCCACGGATTCCCTCACTTCTTTGGAATGTTTCCATACGGAATCCAGTGCCTGCTCCAGAGCAGAAAGAGTGTCACAACGGGGTGATTTCGTCTCTCCGTTCAGAATCTTGTTGATGGTCCCCACAGGCACACCGGAAAGCTTTGATAATGTCGCTGTGGTCATGCCAGCTTCTTCTTTTTTCCGTTTCAGATCATCTGCTTTCATGGAATCCTCCTTACCATTCAACCGTTTTCTATACTATATAACCGATTACGGTTAATTGTCAAGAGGTTTTTATCCGTTTTAACCGTTTATTGACCATCTACGGGATCAAACCAGCCATGGGCTTCACAGGCTTTGTAAATCCCGTCATCCACATTATTATCAGCAATAAAATCTGCTTTTTCCTTCAGCTCATCACATGCATTCCCCATGGCAACTTTATAAAATATCGGATCAAACATAACCAGATCATTGGTATCATCTCCGAATACCACCACCTGTTCCGGTGTACCTCCTGCATACTGCAGCATACGCAGAATCCCGCCCTTTTTTTCATCCGGCTGGAACATCAGATACTGCGGCATAAAACGCATATTTCCCACCGTATCCTTCAGTGTCAGCCTGTTCTCTTCTTCCGGCGGAATGGCAATATACATTTTATAAATTGCACCAAAATCATCCGGATCAAATGTATCGTCGATGATATACGTGGTGGGTTCTCTGCGGATTCCCACCTGATCATAAAATCGAAAATCTGTGGAATATACTTTTTTCGTATCATCCACGGCCACCAGTACACCATATCCCAGTGCAATCGCCTGATCATAAACCGCTTTTGCCGCTTTATAATCCAGCGGTCTGTTCTCTCTCAGTTCTCCATCAAAGAAAATACCATGTCCGCCGTTGCAGACCATATGATCAAATCCATTTTCACTGCGGAAGCGATCTGCCTTATAAAATGCCCGTCCGGTATTGATGGCGACAAAATGACCTGCTTCCTTCAGTCTGCGAACAGCTTCCTTCGCGGAAGGAACAATAATCCCGGTATAACGATCGGTCAGTGTCCCATCTATATCAAAAAAGAAAAATTTTTTCTGCATAGTTATTTCTTCCTTTCCTTTTTATTCCTTTTTCCTGAAACAGAAATCTCCTGTATCATACCATGGGAAAATATTTTCTGCAATCTGACAGCAGTTTCCTGTAAAGTCTTCTCACCAGACAGGACAACAGCAATCCTTCCTGATTAATAAGGAATCCCGTCTCCTGCCGAATCCCATGGCATTTTCAGATAAAATCTGGTATCATAAAAACAACATCAGAGCAATTTTGTTATTGCTCATCACCTATAGAGGTGAGAGTCTTCTCTGACTGAGATAAAAGGAGTTTGATTATGAAAACAATAAATCCGGATATGAAAATCACCGTTGCCGGTCTGGGCGGTGTCGGTGGTTTTCTGGGAGCAGCCCTTGCGTCTGTGTATCCCAATGTTACCTTTTTCGCCCGCGGGGAACGCATGAAATCTCTGCGTGAAAACGGCATTACTCTTCACAGTGAATTCATCGGAGACAGGCACGCGGTACCTGCTCTGGTAACCGATCAGCCTTCCGATATCGGAATCACAGATATCCTGATCATCAGTGTAAAAAACTATTCTCTGGAAGAAATCTGCCGTCAGCTTCAGCCTGCTGTGGATGCTCATACCATCATCGTTCCCGTGCTGAATGGAGTGGATCCCGCTGACCGGACCCGAGAAGCATTCTCAACAGGCATCGTTGTGGATTCTCTGATCTACATCATTTCTGCCAGTGAACCCGATTATTCCATTACACAGAAAGGCCCCTATGCCGATCTTCATATCGGCACCCGTTCTTCTGATCCTGCAGTACAAGAGGCAGTACAGACGGTCCATGCTCTGTTTGCACCAACCGGAGTGAAATGCATCATGGCAGAAGACATTGAAGCAGCCATCTGGAAAAAATATATTTTCAACTGTGCATTTAATGTGATGACTGCTGCTTACAGTGCCACAGTGGGAGAACTGCGGGCCAATCCGTCCCACGTATCCGATATGGAATGTCTGCTGGAAGAAGCCTGTCAGGTTGCCCTTGCCAAAAAAGTAAATCTTCCGGATGGTTTCAAGGACGAACGGCTCCACTTCTTTCTGCATGTTCAGGCCCCCGACGGCACCAGCTCCATGCGCCGGGATGTGGACGCCGGACATCCCACAGAACTGGAATCCTTCAGCGGCTATCTGCTGAAAGAATCTCCCCGACACG
>JBJELP010000140.1:0-11564 GCA_051879215.1 Lachnospiraceae bacterium | reverse complement strand
TTATGTCTATGGGGCCCGCCAAACATAAGAAAGTAGCCATTTTTCCTGGAAAAATGAGCGGATTTCGAATGTTTGAGTCGATTTTGAGAGTGCAAAGCACGAAAAAATCGACGTGAGGCTCATTTGTCGGGTAACTCATTATTATGATAAATAGAAAGATGATGGGGATTTTTTGCATGGCTCTGTTAATTGCAGCTGGATCTGCTGTAATTGCATCGGCTTTCCCCGGCTGGTGTGAGCAGGAAGTGCGGGATTATTTTGATGTGCTGCCGCAAAATGTGAAGGAAAAAAATATCGTTCGACTTTTCGATCTGACAGACTGTAAAAAAGTATATAAGGAAATACTGTATATTATACGTTATTTTATCATGCGCTGCGGCCTTTTGCTGGTAATGCTTTTTCTTTGTTTTAAAAGGCGATCCTGCATTGGTGTATTCTTTACAGGGGTGATGGAAGCCTTACTGTATACGATTTCAGCAATTTTGATATTTACTGCATGCAGCAGAGTATCGTTTTCTGTCTGGTTTCTGATCGGGCTGCTGCCGGAAAGCATGATCAGTCTGTGTATTTATCGCTCTTTTCAGGAATTATGGCATGCAGCGGAAATACGGTTTTATGGAAAATTGCTGAAACCGGGAACCCTGTATTTCATGAGCCCCTATCTGCATTGCAGAATTGTGATTCTGTTTGTGATATGCTGCCTGTTTGAAAGTTTTTTTTACAAAATATGTACCTGACAGAGAGGAAAACCTGTATTGCATTATGGGTGAATCTTGTGTATAATGACATAATATGTCAGAAAGTAAGAGCACTGGCAGAACCTGACTGTACCAACCAACATAAAACAGTCAGCTAAGGACTTGATTTCGAAAGGAGAAAAGAAATGAAGACTTATCAGACAATGACGCGTGCGGCATTGTTAAGAGAAAAAGAAGCTCTCGAACAGCAGTATAAAGAAGCAAAGGCATTGAATCTGAATCTGAATATGTCCAGAGGAAAGCCGTCCAGCGAACAGCTGAATCTTTCGGCACCGATGATGAACATTTTTAATGGTTACAGTAATCTGGTGGATGCCGCTGGTGTTGACTGCAGAAACTACGGGGAAATGGATGGGATCAGTGAATGCAAGGAACTGGTCAGCCGTCTAGTGGATGTTCCTCCGGAAAATGTAATCGTATATGGAAATGCAAGCCTTACGGTAATGTATGATGCAATTTCAAGGTCTTACACTCATGGAGTGAATGGATATACTCCCTGGTGCAGACAGGAGCAGGTAAAGTTTCTGTGTCCGGCACCGGGATATGACAGGCATTTTAAAATTACAGAGTATTTTGGAATTGATATGATTACAATTCCCATGACAGAAGATGGACCGGATATGGATCTGGTTGAAAAATATGTCAGTGAAGATCCTGCAGTAAAAGGAATCTGGTGCGTTCCCAAGTATTCCAATCCACAGGGATATGTATATTCTGATGATACAGTAAGACGTTTTGCGGCACTGAAGCCTGCAGCTCCCGATTTTCGTATTTACTGGGATAATGCCTATTGCGTGCATCATCTGTATGAAGATGATCAGGCAGAAATCCCTGAAATTCTTTCGGAATGTGAAAAAGCCGGCAATCCGGATCTGGTCCTTGAATTTTTATCCACATCCAAGATTACATTTGCCGGTGCCGGCGTTGCTGCACTGGCAGCTTCCAAAAACAATCTGGATTACATTCGGAAACAGATGACCATTCAGACCATCAGTCACGATAAGCTGAATCAGTTGAAGCATGCACGTTTTCTCAAGGATAAAAAGACAATTCATGCACATATGATGAAACATGCAGATATTCTGAGACCCAAGTTTGAAGCAGTTCTTGATATTCTGGATGAGGAACTGTACGGTCTTGGAATCGGTACATGGACAACTCCGAAGGGAGGATATTTTATCTCCTTTGATGCAGTTGAAGGTTGTGCAAAGGCAATTGTTGAAAAAGCAAAGGGAGCCGGAGTTATTCTGACGGAGGCCGGTGCAACATATCCTTATGGAATTGATCCGAAAGACAGTAATATCCGTATTGCCCCCAGTCTTCCGCCTATGGAAGAACTGGTACAGGCTGCAAAAATTTTTGCCCTTTGTGTCAAATTGGTAAGTGTAGAGAAATATCTTTCAGAATGAGGAGAATACTATGAAAAAGACGTTTGTTACTCTGGAACAGGTAAAAGAAATTGTTAAAGACTATCCGACTCCTTTTCATCTTTATGATGAAAAAGGAATCCGTGAAAATGCAGAAAAGGTAAATCAGGCATTTTCCTGGAACAAAGGTTTCCGTGAATACTTTGCAGTAAAAGCCAATGCCAATCCATTTCTGATCAATATTTTAAAGGAATATGGCTGTGGCTGTGACTGCTCATCCATGGCAGAACTGAAGCTTGCCCACGAATTGGGATTCTCAGGAGAAAAAATCATGTTTTCTTCCAATGTAACACCGGCGGAAGAATATAAATATTGTAATGAAATCCAGGGCATTATTAACCTGGATGATTTCACCCATGTGGAGTTCCTGGAAAAAACCCTTGGTTATATTCCGGAAACCATAAGCTGTCGTTTTAATCCGGGTGGTGTATTCGAAATGAGCAATGGCATCATGGACAACCCCGGAGATTCCAAATATGGCATGACAGAAGACCAAATCATAAAAGCATTCCGTATTCTGAAGGAAAAGGGTGCTAAGAAATTTGGTATTCATGCTTTCCTTGCCAGCAATACCGTAACCAATGAATACTATCCGAAGCTGGCCGGTGTTCTGTTCCGTCTGGCTGTAAAACTGAAAAAAGAGACCGGAGCAGACATTCGTTTCATCAATTTGTCCGGCGGTGTCGGTATCCCGTATACACCGGATAAAGAGCCCAATGATATTCTGGCAATCGGTGAAGGCGTACGTAAAGTATATGAAGAAATCCTTACACCGGAAGGAATGGGCGATGTTGCTATTTATACAGAAATGGGTCGTTTTATGATGGGACCGTATGGCTGTCTTGTGACACAGGCAATCCATCAGAAACATATTTATAAAGAATACATTGGTTGTGATGCATGTGCTTCCAATCTGATGCGTCCGGCCATCTATGGTTCATATCACCATATTACTGTTCTGGGAAAAGAAGATGCACCCTGTGATCACATGTATGATGTGACAGGATCTCTTTGCGAGAACAATGATAAATTTGCAGTGGATCGTATGCTTCCTGAAATTGAAATTGGAGATTATCTGGTCATTCATGATACCGGTGCCCATGGTTTCTCCATGGGATATCAGTATAACGGAAAACTGCGTTCTGCAGAAATTCTGTTAAAAGAAGATGGAAGCTATCAGCTGATCCGTCGTGCGGAAACACTGAAAGATTATTTCCAGACCTTCGATTTCTGTGATATTATTAAAAATCTTGTGGAATAGTAGCCGAAAATCGGTCAGGCTTTGAAAACGGTAAATACACATCAAAAAAGAAACGCTGTCGTTTTGCATTGGATTGTAAAACAGGCAGCTTTCTTTATTTTACCCGTCTGTTTCTGGACATTTGCAGGAATTCGTCGTATAATGCATGATGGCTCTTTTTAGAGAATACTATTTCCCCGGAAATGGGATTGACCGGTGAAACGGGCAGTTTATTTCCGGGAATCAGACTGGATAGAATGAGGAGAAAAATTTGGGACAGTTATCACCAATGATGCAGCATTATATGGCAACAAAAGAACAGTATAAAGACTGCATCGTATTTTACAGACTTGGCGATTTTTATGAGATGTTTTTTGACGATGCAGTAACTGCATCACGGGAGCTGGAGCTTACATTAACCGGCAAAGAATGCGGTCTTGAAAAAAGAGCACCCATGTGCGGCGTTCCCTATCATGCGTATGAAGTATATATGAGCCGTCTGGTTCAGAAAGGATATAAAGTTGCAATTGCAGAACAGATGGAGGATCCCAAACAGGCCAAAGGATTGGTGAAAAGGGAAGTGATTCGTGTTGTAACCCCCGGAACCATTACCAATTCTCAGGCTTTGGAAGAGGGGCGCAACAATTTTCTGATGTGTGTCGTATATCTGGAAAAATCATTTGGTGTTGCAGCAGCAGATATTTCAACCGGTGATTTTTTTGTGACTGAACTGGATTCCCTTCGGACATTAAATGATGAAATTTTTAAATTCATGCCTTCCGAACTGATCTGCAATGAATTTCTTGGAATGAGTGGCCTTGATTTCTCAGATTTGAGAAACCGTTTGAATATTTCCATTACTTCATTGGATCATATGTATTTTGCCGATGATAAAGCTGCAGATATTCTGAAACACCATTTTGGTACAGTAACCCTGAGCGGACTTGGGCTGGAGGATTATCCCAGCGGCAAAATTGCAGCAGGCGCATTGCTCAGTTATCTGTATGAAACACAGATGAATACGGTATCGCAGCTTACCGGTATCCGTACATACCGGCCCGGAAAATACATGATACTGGATACATCCACCAGAAGAAATCTGGAACTGACGGAAACACTGCGAGAAAAAAATAAAAGAGGGAGTTTGCTCTGGGTGCTGGATAAGACAAAAACAGCCATGGGTGCCAGAATGCTCAGAAGCTGGATTGAGCAGCCTCTTGTAGATCGTCAGGAAATCCTGGAGCGACAGGATGCTCTGGAAGAATTGAATGAAAATATGATCGATCGGGAAGAAATCAGAGAATATCTGAATCCGGTATATGATCTGGAACGTCTGATCAGCCGCATGGCAGGAAAAACGGCCAACCCCAGAGATCTGATTTCGTTTAAAAATTCACTTCGAATGCTTCCGCCGATTCATTGTCTGCTGGAAAAATATCAGTGCACACTGCTCTCTGTTCTGGCAAACGAGATGGATACGCTGGAAGATATCTGTGACCTGATTGACCGTGCCATTGTGGAAGAGCCCCCTTTGACCATCCGGGAAGGCGGAATCATAAAAGAAGGATATCATGAGCTGGCAGATCAGTATCGAAAAGCCAGCACGGAAGGCAAAACCTGGCTGGCCCAGATGGAATCTTCCGAGAAAGAAAAAACCGGGATTAAGAATCTGAAAATCAAATATAACAAAGTATTCGGATATTATCTGGAAGTAACCAATTCATTTAAAAATATGGTTCCGGACTATTATATTCGGAAACAGACCTTAACCAATGCGGAACGTTATACAACAGATGAGCTGAAAAAACTGGAAGATATCATAATGGGAGCAGAGGACAAGCTCTGCAGTCTGGAATATAATCTTTTCTGTGAGGTCCGGGATCAAATTGCTGCTGATATTTCCAGAATTCAGAAAACCGCAAAAGCAGTTGCGCAGCTGGATGTGCTTTGTTCTCTGGCTGCAGTCAGTGCAGAACAGGATTACGTACGACCCAACATTAATATGAAAGGGGTCATTGACATTAAAAACGGACGCCATCCCGTTGTTGAAAAAATGATGCAGAATGGTCAGTTTGTAGCCAATGATATTTATCTGAATAACACGGCAAAGCGTGTATCCATTATAACAGGACCCAATATGGCCGGAAAATCGACTTATATGAGACAGGCAGCCCTTCTGGTTCTGATGGCTCAGATCGGATGTTTTGTTCCGGCATCCTCTGCCAATATCGGCATATGTGACAGGATTTTTACAAGAGTCGGGGCATCAGACGATCTGGCCAGCGGACAGAGTACGTTTATGGTGGAGATGACGGAAGTTGCCAATATTCTGAGAAATGCGACGAAAAACAGTTTGCTGATTCTGGATGAAATCGGGCGGGGAACCAGTACATTTGATGGTCTCGGTATTGCATGGGCTGTCATTGAGTATATCAGCAACACCAGAATTCTGGGAGCCAAAACACTGTTTGCAACACATTATCATGAGCTGACAGAACTGGAAGGAAAGCTTCCCGGGGTTAACAATTACTGTATTGCAGTGAAAGAAAATGGAGAAGATATTGTTTTCCTCAGAAAAATTGTCAAAGGCGGAGCTGATAAAAGTTATGGCATTCAGGTGGCAAGACTTGCAGGTGTTCCTCAGCAGGTATTGGACCGGGCAAAAGAAATTGTCGATGCGCTTACAGATGCTGATGCTGCAAACAAATCAAAGGAACTGGCAATTTCATCCGGAAACAGCGCAAGGGTAAATGTAAAAAAACCGGATGACGTGGACATGACGCAGCTGACCCTGTTTGATACAGTGAAAGAAGATGATATCATAAAAGAACTGACTGAGGTGGATCTTGGACACATGACACCGATTGATGCATTGAATTTCCTGTATCAGATGCAGTCAAAACTGAAAAACAGGGTATAACCTTTCAGGAACGTCAATTTGAAAATTATTGAACCGGAGGTTTGTATGGGCAAAATTCATTTACTGGATCAGAATACAATTAACCAGATTGCAGCGGGAGAAGTTGTGGATCGTCCGGTATCCGTGGTGAAGGAACTGACAGAAAATGCCATTGATGCAGGAGCCACTGCGATTACCATTGAAATCCGTAATGGTGGTACGGAAATGATTCGTGTTACCGATAATGGAGGAGGAATTGATGCAGAGGATCTGGAAACCGCATTTAAACGGCATTCCACGAGCAAAATTTCCGATGCATCGGATCTGCTCTCTGTATCCAGTCTGGGATTCCGCGGTGAGGCATTGTCCAGTATTGCGGCAGTTTCCCGGGTGGAACTGATCACCAGAACACGCAGAAGTCTGATTGGAAACCGATATGTCATAGAAGGTGGAGATCAGAAGGTGCTGGAAGAAGCAGGTGCTCCGGAGGGAACCACCATTCTGGTGCGAGATCTGTTTTTTAATACGCCGGCCAGAAAAAAATTCCTGAAAACAGCAGCAACTGAAGGCGGTTATATTTTCGATATGGTGGGGAAAATGGCTCTTTCCAGGCCGGATATTTCCTTTCGGTTCATACAAAATGGACAAAATAAACTTCATACGTCAGGAAATCATAACCTGAAAGATGTTATTTATCATATATATGGCAGGGAACTGACAAGAGAACTTCTTCCCATTCATTATGAAAGCTCTTTTTTCCAAATTGAGGGATTTATCGGAAAACCGTTGATTTCCAGAAGTACAAGGGGATGCGAAATTTATTTTATCAACGGACGGTATATAAAAAGCAATCTGATTCATAAGGCTATTGAAGAAGGATACCGGAATTTCCTGATGCAGCATAAATTTCCCTTTACCGTTTTTAACATTCTGATTGACCCGGAATTTACGGATGTAAACGTACATCCGGCAAAAATGGAACTCCGTTTTCGCAACCAGCAATATTTATATGAAGAAATTGTTGCAGCAGTGAGAAAAACACTTACCACAACAGAGCTTTCTCCTGTGTTTTCCATGGAAACAGAAGAAGAAAGACGGAAAAGTCAGAAGAAACCGGAAACAGTTGTGCAGAAAGCAGCAGAACCGGAAAAGAGCAAAGAACCGGAAGCGGTTGTGCAGAAAGCAGCGGAGCCGGTAAAGGCGAAAGAACCAAAGCCGGTTGTACAGAAGACTGCGGAATCGGAAAAGGCAAAAGAACCGGAAGCGGTTATGCAGAAAGCAGCAGATCCGGGAAAGAGCAAAGAACCGGAACCGGTTGTGAAGAAAACTGCGGAATCCGGAAGAGAAAGAGGCCCGGAGCCTTTTGAAAAGAGGCGCAGGGAGCAGCAGATCCGGGAAGAAAAAGCGGTTTACGACCAGATCCGAACAGAAGAAATGCATCAGCAGCATTTGTTTGAAGATAAGCTTCTGGAGTATGATAAGGCAGCAGAAATTCGTCTGGTGGGTCAGATTTTTGATACGTACTGGATTGCACAGTATAAAGATCAGTTTCTGATTATTGATCAGCATGCAGCCCACGAAAAAGTAAATTATGAAAAGATGATTCAGAAATTGAAAACACAGACGTTTATTTCTCAGCAGCAGAATCCGCCGGCGATTATTTCGCTGACCCCCAGACAACGGGAACGGATCCGTGAAATGGATGGACTGCTGAAACAAATGGGTTTTGAAATGGAATCCTTTGGAGGGAATGAATATGCTGTTTATGCGATGCCGGATAATCTGACCGGAATCAGACCTGTGGATTTTCTGGATGAACTGTTGGAAGAAACAGCAGAAAAGGGTCAGATTACACCGGACGCAGTGTATGAAAAAATTGCATCCATGGCATGTAAGGCATCCATAAAAGGCAATCAGAAACTTTCCATGGCGGAAGCAGAACATCTGATTGCAGAGCTGGTAACCCTTGAGAATCCGTATACCTGTCCCCACGGACGCCCTACGATGATACGTATGACCCGATACGAACTGGAAAAGAAATTCAAACGTGTTTTATAATCAGGGAGGAAGCAGAAAAGTGAAAAAACCTCTGATCATACTTACCGGCCCCACAGCAGTTGGCAAAACTGCCCTGTCCATTAAGCTTGCCAGAGCCATAGACGGAGAAATAATCAGTGCTGATTCGGTTCAGGTTTATCGCCGCATGGATATTGGTTCCGCAAAGATTACAAAGCAGGAAATGGAAGGCATTCCCCACTATCTGATTGATGTGCTGGAACCGGAAGAAGATTTTAATGTTATGGTATTCCAGCAGATGGCCAAAAAGGCAATGGATGAGATCTATGCCAGGGGGAAAATCCCGATTATCACGGGGGGAACCGGATTTTATATTCAGGCGGTTCTGAACGATATCAGTTTTACAGAAACAGATGCAGATGATGAACTGCGAAAAAAACTGGAAGAGGAAGCAGAACAGAATGGAGCAGAAGCACTCCATCAGAAATTACAGGAAGTTGATCCGAAAGCGGCGGAGGAGATTCATCCCAACAACGTAAAACGGGTGATCAGAGCCCTTGAATTTTTCCTTGAAACAGGAAAGAAAATATCGGAACATAATGCGGCAGAACGTCAGAAGGAGTCACCCTACAATTTCGCATATTTTGTGTTAAATATGGATCGGCAGAAACTATACAGCAGAATTGAACTTCGAATTGATCAGATGCTGGAAGCCGGACTGGTTGAAGAAGTCAGACAGCTGAAACAGGAAGGATGTCAGAAGGGTATGGTCAGCATGCAGGCTCTGGGCTACAAGGAGATTCTTTCCTGGCTGAATGGAGAATGTACATTTGATGAAGCCATTTATATTCTGAAACGGGATACAAGGAGATTTGCGAAAAGACAGCTTTCCTGGTTTCGGAGAGAAAAAGATGTATGCTGGATCGAAAAAGAACAATATGATAATGATGAAAATCGAATTCTGAATGCCATGATCCGGATTTTATATGAAAAAGGAATCCTTACAGATCAAAGCATTTCATTTTGAAAAGGAGAATATATGAGCAGTTTAAATATAAATATGGAATTGAAAAAAATGTATCATGAAATGGGGCTTTCAGATGAAGTACTGAAGCTGGGAGAAGAAGCAGAAAATGCTCTTTCCGAACGTTTCGCTGAAATTGATGCAGTCGCAGAATACAATCAGATGAAAGTACTCCATGCAATGCAGGAATGCCGGGTTGCAGAACAGCATTTTGCAACATCCACCGGTTATGGATATAATGATGACGGAAGAGATACCCTGGAAAAGGTTTATGCAAAAACATTTCATACGGAAGATGCTCTGGTACGTGCACAGATTACCTGCGGAACCCACGCCCTCCATCTGGCATTGTCTGCGAATCTGCGCCCCGGAGATGAACTGTATTCACCGGTGGGGAAACCATATGATACGTTGGAAGAGGTAATCGGCATCCGGCCTTCCGCGGGATCTCTTGCAGAATACGGTGTCACATATGCACAGACGGATCTGCTTCCGGACGGCAGTTTTGACTGGGATAATATCAGAAAATCTATCAATGAAAGAACACGTCTGGTTACGATACAGCGTTCCAAAGGATACGCAAGCCGCCCGACATTGTCGGTTGACAGAATCGGAGAACTGATTCGTTTTGTGAAAGAAATTAAACCGGATGTGCTGGTCATGGTTGACAACTGTTATGGTGAGTTTATTGAAACGAAGGAGCCTTCTGACGTGGGGGCAGATATGATCGTTGGTTCTCTGATTAAAAATCCGGGCGGCGGCCTTGCACCGGTGGGCGGATATATTGCCGGAAAAAAAGAATGTATCGAACGGTGTGCCTATCGCCTGACTTCACCCGGACTTGGAAAAGAAGTCGGAGCAAGTCTGGGTCTGAACCAGACCTTTTTTCAGGGATTTTTTCTGGCACCCACGGTATCTGCCGGCGCACTGAAAGGGGCAATCTTTGCATCTTATATATATGAAAAACTGGGATATAAAGTCATTCCGGGGCCGGAAGAAAGCAGACATGATATTATTCAGGCAGTGGAGCTGAGAACTGCAGAAGGATTAAAATCTTTCTGCAGGGGAATCCAGATGGCTGCACCTGTTGATAGTTTTGTTACACCGGAGCCCTGGGCAATGCCCGGATATGATGATGAAGTAATTATGGCTGCCGGTGCCTTTGTTCAGGGATCCTCCATTGAATTGAGTGCAGATGGTCCCCTTCGTCCGCCTTATACCGCATTTTTTCAGGGGGGTCTGACCTGGAATCATGCCAGATTCGGTATCCTGATGACGGTGGAACAGATGAAAAAGGACGGAATACTTACTGAATTCTAAAAGATTTATTAAGACGGAACTTTTTGTATACTTTTTCCAATAATTATGTTAGAATATATTGACCTGTAAGATCATATCTGACACATGACATGTTACGAAGAAACATGCACAACACAATAAAAGAGCTTCCGGTTTCGGAAAGACCCTATGAAAAATGTCTTGCAAGAGGACCGCAAAGTCTCAGTAATGCAGAATTGCTTGCAGTGATTCTGAAAAGCGGGACAAGGAATCAGAATTCCGTGGATCTGGCACGCTCCGTTCTTGCTTTATGTGGTACGGATGGCACCTTGCGGAATCTGAGACATCTGACCATATCCGGTCTGACCGGGATTCCTGGAATTGGAAATGTGAAAGCGGTTCAGATTCTCTGTGTATCTGAATTATGTGACAGAATTGCAAAGGAGCAATGGTCGGAGAGGATACAGCTCAACACCCCCTCTGCAATTGCTTCTTATTACATCAATGTAATCGGCAGTTCGGATCAGGAGGAAATGCATCTGATTTTTCTGGATACGAAAAATCGCAGGATTCATAATGTCCTTCTTTCAAAAGGAACGGTCAATGCTTCTCTGGTGTCTACCAGAGAGCTGTTTGCAGAGGCTCTGCGTTATTGTGCAGTCAGTGTAATCATGGTTCACAATCATCCCAGCGGAGACCCTTCTCCCAGCAGAGAAGATCTTGAAGTAACGCAGAAGGTAAAAGCAGCAGGGGAGCTGCTTGATATCAGACTTCTGGATCATATTATTATAGGACATGATCGTTTCTGCAGTTTAAAGCAGGATGGGTATCTTTCGTAAACGATAACCGGATTTTCCGGTTTCTGTTTTGTCTCAATGAATTTTTCTGCTGTGCGGATTGAAACAATTTGAAAGAAACGAAG
>JBJELP010000139.1:0-2620 GCA_051879215.1 Lachnospiraceae bacterium | reverse complement strand
ATTGTACCAAGTCGCTAACGCGACGGCTAGCCCACGATACGATAAAATTTCAGTTTTCTTAAAATAAAAGTAGCAGTTTTTCCATTTATGATGTATTGTTAAGTTACCACACAAAAACAACGACATAAACGCAAAAACTGCTATGCTTATTTTACCATGGATTTTTAGACTTAACAACTATCTGTTTTATTTTTCAGCTCGACCGCCTCCTTAGTAAAAATGGTTTTTACTTCTGATACAAATACCATTTTTTCTAAGGAGGCTACTTATGGATTATTTAAATACTTTCCGGGAGATGATCTCCCTCCGCGGTCTTACTGACCATACAGTCACATCTTACTCTACTTATATCAAAGTTTATCTTGAATATCTCGAAACTATTCTCCTGAAATCCCCCGAGGATGTTTCCTGGCAGGAGATGCGTGATTTCGTCCGCTGGCTTCAGCATCAGAAAAAGCTTTCTGACCGTACGATCAATGCTGTGATCTCCCAGCTCCGTTTTTTTACCGTTTACGTACTTCATAAATCCTGGGACCAGACCCAGCTCCCCACGCGCCGTTTTGATACATACCTTCCGATTGTTCCTTCACAGAAGGAAACATGGACTTTCCTCTCTACTATTGAGGACCTGAAGTTTAAAGCCATTATGTCGCTGATGTACTCCTCAGGCCTGCGTTCCGGTGAAGTCCGGCATCTCAGGTATTCTGATGTGAGCCGTTCTTCCATGCGTGTTTACGTCGCACAGACAAAATCCAGATCTGACCGCTATGCAGTCCTCTCGGAAAACGCCCTGGATATCCTTACAGAGTACTGGTTCTCCTGCGGCAGGCCCATGGACTGGCTTTTCCCTTCCGACAAGCCCGGACGCGGGGGCAGGATCGTCCCCGTAAGCAGCCAGTACATGTCTTCCCATATCCGGGAGCATGAACTCAGACTGGGATGGGAACACCGGTTTACTGCCCATTCCTTCCGCCACGCCTTTGCCACTCACCTGTATGAAAATGGCGCGGATCTGATCACCATTCAGACCCTTATGGGCCATAAATCCATCACTTCCACCACCATTTACATCCACCTGGCCGATGTAAACTCCAGGGCATTCAAGAGTCCCTTTGACCTGATGGGAGGCCATTGCCATGAATAACCACATCCAGCAGATATGGCAGCTTTCCTATGACCGTTACTGCAGTCTGGGGCATTATCAGTCAGACATCCAGCGCAAAGCTTCCCGTGCGATCCTGAACTGTAAGACCGGAAAACTCGGCTACAGTATCAGCCGCTGTCCTGACTGCGGCCATCTGGAAATCCACAATAATTCCTGCCGGAACCGCAACTGTCCCGGCTGTCAGGCCGTCCTCAAAGAAATCTGGGTCGATAAACGCAGGGCGGAGGTGATTGATTCTCCCTATTTTCATGTGGTCTTCACCCTTCCGCATGAACTGAATCCCCTGTTCTACTGCAACCAGAAACTCCTGTATGGGCTCCTTCACCGGTGCTGTTCTGAAACACTCCTCGAACTGGCTGCCAACCCAGAATATCTCGGGGCACTTCCCGGCATTATCCAGGTGCTCCATACGTGGGATCAGGAACTCAATTACCATGTGCATATGCACTGCATCGTTTCAGGCGGCGGACTCACTTCTGAGGGAAGGATACGAAAGTCCGGTAAAAGCTTTTTTGTACCCGTAAAAAAACTCAGGGATAAATTCAAAGGCAAGTTCCTTGCACTTCTGAATTCAATTTACCAGGAAGGAAAACTGTCGTTTTCTTCTTCCTGCGAAAAACTCAGGAACCATTATGAATGGAATGAATTTAAGAAAACCCTGTATGATAAAGACTGGTGCCCTTATACCAAAGAAACCTTCAATGGTTTTGGAAATGCCATTGAATACCTGGGACGCTATACCCATAAGATTGCCATCTCCAACAGCCGGATCCTCTCTGTGACAGAAACAGAAGTCACTTTCTCTGCACGCGGAAAGAAGAAAGGGGATCCAAAACGCGAGATCACACTGGATCAGACGGAGTTTATCCGGCGTTACCTGATGCATGTGCTTCCACATGGCTTCCAGAAGATCCGTTACTATGGTTTCCTGAGCAACCGCTCAAAAAGCAAAAACCTGAAGCTGATCTTCAGACTGCAGGGATATCAGAGATTCCGTCAGCGGTATGCCGGTCTGTCCATGTCGGAACTGCTGAAAGCAGTGTGGGGGATTGATACCAGTGTCTGCCCTGTCTGCGGCTGCCGTAACATGAAACCTGCGGGAAGGACGTATGCAAGACTCTGCTGATACTCTCTTTATCTATACGTTTTTTTCAGGCCTCCCTCCGGAAGGTCTGCGAAGCATGCCCAAAATCACCATTGATTAAAAAAATCGGGCTGTTTTTCCGGATTTTTTGCCCGAAAATCTACTTTTCAGGCATCTGGAGAAAAAGCAATTTCCATAATCATTTCATCCAGGGGCCGCGATTTGGTACAATTGGAAAGAATCATATTCAGAGCAGTTCTAAAAAACTTCGGAACTGCTCTTTTTTGAGGCTCTGAATCTGATACTTTCCTTAAGAATTTTACGTCTTCTGGATCTTGATTTAGCGCCCTTTTTGATGTATACTTATTACG
>JBJELP010000138.1:0-11616 GCA_051879215.1 Lachnospiraceae bacterium | reverse complement strand
CTTCATCCATCTTGATGTCGCCGCAGCCGGATACACAGCAGGTACCCATACCACGTGCTACTACAGCAGCGTGAGAAGTCATACCGCCACGAACAGTCAGGATACCCTGAGCAGATTTCATACCGGTGATATCTTCAGGTGATGTTTCCAGACGAACCAGAACAACCTTTTCACCTCTTGCAGCCCATTCAACAGCATCGTCAGCTGTAAATACAACCTTACCGCATGCAGCACCGGGAGATGCACCCAGACCTTTGCCCATGGGTACAGCAGCCTTCAGAGCCTTAGCATCGAACTGAGGATGAAGCAGAGTATCCAGGTTACGAGGATCGATCATGGCAACAGCTTCTTCTTCTGTTCTCATGCCTTCATCAACCAGATCACAAGCGATCTTCAGAGCAGCCTGTGCGGTTCTCTTACCGTTACGTGTCTGCAGCATGAACAGCTTACGGTCCTGAATGGTAAATTCCATATCCTGCATATCTCTGTAGTGATTTTCCAGAGTAGCGCAAACCTTTGTAAACTGATCGTAAACTTCAGGCATAACTTCCTTCAGTGCAGCGATGGGCTGAGGTGTACGAACACCTGCAACTACGTCTTCGCCCTGTGCATTCATCAGGAATTCACCCATCAGTTTCTTTTCGCCTGTAGCGGGATCACGGGTAAATGCAACACCGGTACCGGATTCATCTGACCAGTTACCGAATGCCATTTCCTGAACGTTTACAGCGGTACCCCATGAATAAGGGATATCGTTGTCACGACGGTATACGTTAGCACGGGGGTTATCCCATGAACGGAATACAGCCTTGATAGCGCCCATCAGCTGTTCCTTCGGGTCTGAAGGGAAATCTTCGCCGATTTTTGCTTTATATTCAGCCTTGAACTGATCTGCCAGTTCCTTCAGATCTGCAGCGGTCAGGTCAACGTCCTGTGTAACGCCTCTGTCTGCTTTCATCTTGTCAATCAGTTCTTCAAAGTACTTCTTGCCAACTTCCATTACTACATCAGAGTACATCTGGATAAATCTTCTGTAGCAGTCACGAGCCCATCTTTCGTTGCCGGTCTTCTTTGCAACAACTTCAACAACTTCTTCGTTAAGACCAAGGTTCAGGATGGTATCCATCATACCAGGCATGGATGCTCTTGCACCGGAACGAACAGATACAAGCAGAGGATTTTCAAGGTCACCGAATTTCTTACCGGTAATTTCTTCCATCTTTCCAATATATTCGTTAATCTGTGCCTGAATTTCATCGTTGATCTGTCTTCCATCTTCGTAATACTGTGTGCAGGCTTCTGTTGTGATTGTAAAGCCCTGCGGTACGGGAAGTCCAAGGTTGGTCATTTCAGCAAGGTTTGCACCCTTACCACCAAGAAGTTCACGCATATTGGCATTGCCTTCGCTGAACAGATATACCCACTTGCGTCCTGTAGCCATTATAAAGCCCTCCTAATATGTTATAATATGATGTTGGGGTCAAAAGCCTTTGACCCCTTGATACCTACGGATTTTTCCGCGTAATACGCTCTCAAAATCCTAAAAACATTCGAAATCCGCTCATTTTTCCAGGAAAAATGGCTACTTTCTCATGTTTTGCGGGTCCCAAAGTCATGCTTTTTCACGCGTGCCCTTTAGGGTATGCGAGCATGAACAGCATGACCTTTTGACCCTGGTATCATAAAATAATAAGTACCCGGCTTCTGACTGTACCGAATAACAACTGTCAGATTACCAGATTTTGTCTGCATTTTCGTTAAATCCGCTAAAAAAACGGACTATATTCAGAATGCTCGCATCATTCGGCTAACATTATAACACCGATTGGGATTTCTTAAAACAGCTTTTTTCAAATTTGTCTAATTTTTTTTCAGAAAATTGTCTGTTTATGTTTTTTATTTTTTCTTTTATGCAAAATCACCTTTTTCTTTTGTTTTTTATAAATTAATTATTATTTTTGTACATTCAGTCTCTTTTTTGATTAAATAGTCGATAATTTTATTACTTTTTTATATGTAATTTCTTCACAGTTTTTTATACCATTTCAACAATACCGGCATTTTCACAAGATAGATTGTGCAGATAGCATTATTGTTCCTGATTACAATCTTCCTTCTTTCAATTTCTTCAACAAAAAAAGGAAGAACCAACTGTGCATTTTGCTGTACTGTATTCTTCCTTTATATTTAATATGATATTTTTTTATTATTGTGATGATGCAAGGGTCAAACGATCATGTATTTCATACCTGCATACCCTAAAGGGCACACGTGACAATACATGACTTTGGGCCCCGCAAAACATGAGATCATATGGGTATTCTTAACCCACTAACATTTTTCCGGTTCCGGATACTCAGTACCGAATGTTTCAACTGTTACTTTTTTCATGACCTGCGGTTCAAAAGGTCTGTCACTGTAATCTGTGCGGACAGATGCAATCTTGTCCACCACATCAAGACCTTCTGTCAGCTTTCCGAAGGCTGCATACTGTCCGTCCAGATGGGGTGCAGGTGCATGCATGATAAAGAACTGGGAACCTGCACTGTTGGGCATCATGGTTCTTGCCATGGACAGTACGCCGGGTTCATGCTTCAGCTGATTCAGAAAACCGTTTCCGGTAAACTCACCTTTAATGGAATATCCGGGGCCGCCCATACCGGTGCCTTCAGGGCATCCTCCCTGAATCATAAATCCCGGAATAACACGATGGAAAATCAGACCATCATAATATCCCTTCTTTACCAGACTGATAAAATTGTTAACGGTATTGGGGGCGATTTCAGGATACAGTTCCCCTTTCATAATGCTGCCATCGGCCATTTCAAATGTAACTACTGGATTCTGTGCCATATTGTTTCTCCCTTTCTATGTAATGTTAATGTACTCTAGTGCAGCAGACAACAATTCCTGCACCAGTATCTGCAGATTTTCAGATAATCTGCACTGTTGATCGTCGCTATTCATTTTAACAGATTCATATATCAATGTCCACAGACAGTATAGCAAACCCTTTGCCGGAACCATTTCCCCTATACTATTTCTATCTTAAAACAGTTTTGCTTTTCCGGTTTCCGGATCCACCGGAACGCTGCTCATGTAGCTGTTATGAAAATGAAAATCTGTTGTTACTTCCTTTATAAACCAGGAAGGAGGAACAAAGGCGTTGGCTTCTTCTTCGCTTTCAAATTCCACTTCTGCAAGAACCAGACCTTTAAATGCACCTTCAAATACGTCCAATTCACAGGTCAGGCCACCATCCAGCGGAATCAGGTACCGGCACTTCGTGATCACATTTCCATCTGCTTTGGGCAAAAGATGTTCATACGCCTCTTTCGTCAGCGGCAGGTTATACTCTTCCCGGACCATCATACCGCTGCCTTTATAGGTCAGATAGTACGAGTCATCCTGACGCCGTACCCGTACAACCGGACGTGTGTTCAGATATCCCTGTTCAATTTTATGAAAGGAATATCCGGACAGTTCCATTGGCGGATCTGAAATCAGATATTTACGTTCTATTTCCATAAAAATCTCCTTTATTATGTGATCTGCAGCTTTCCGTCCTTCAAACCGTAAACCGGCTTCTGCAGGAAAGCTGCAGTCTTCCTTCACCGTGATTTTCTCAGGTTACACAGACCCGGAAACCGACCGGTATATTGCCTTTCTATTTTCTTTTACAGTTCCATATAATCCAGGGGATCCACTGCTTTTCCATTTTCTTTCAGCTGAATATACAGGCTATCCCCTTCCACGGTACGGCAGGATGCCGGTTCCGATACTCTGGCAATCATTTCACCGGCTTCAACGGAATCTCCTTTTTTCACCTGAATCTCTTTCAGCTGACCCAGGGTAATCTGGCCATTGGTTCCGATCTGGAGAATCATATAATTTCCCAGTTCCTCACTGCTCCCGATGGCATATACTTCTGCATCTGCCGGTGCGGTTACTGGTGTTCCCTGTTCTGCCTGAATTAAAACAGCAGAACTGCACTGATACTGATTCAGTGTAGGGAAATAGACGGTTTCATCCATATTGAATTCCCGCAGTACTTCTCCTTCCACGGGCCAGTGAAGACGGTAACTGGTCAGGTCATCGGAATATTCCGCTTTCACCTGCCCGGAGGATACCGCCTTTGACTCAGTCTTCTGTTTATTGTCTGCTGTTTTCCGGCTGTTATCCTGACTGTTTTCAACAGTTTTCGATCCGTTGATTTCACTCGTTCCGGTTTCCGTTTCAATACGGTCCGATACAAAACCGGAATTTGCTGTCTGTACCTCCTGTTTCCTGTTATGCTGATAAAGTGTTCCTGCCGCCGCACCGACTGCCAGGCACATGAAAAGAATCCACATCATTTTGCCGGATCGCATCATCTTCTTTAATTTCTTTTTGAACATAAGCCCCTCCTGTGTTAATTTTAGATTCCATATTCCTATTCTTTCCACATTCTGGAGGATTATACATTCTTATCCACAAAATCTTCGGAATTCTGTTTCTTTATCCACACGTTTGTTCCTTTTCAATCCATGCTCGGTAAGATTTACGGAGCACAACCTGCAACGTTCAAACCACTTACATGGTGATATAGATTTATTCGAACAGCTTCTTTTTCCGTTCGATCATTTCTTCCGTTCTGGTCAGGTACTGTTCAATATCCTTTACATTGGAAGCCCGTTCAATAACACCATCCTTGCGGACCCGTTTGGTAACGGCTCCTGCTCCCAGGGCTACAATGGACTGCTTTTCTTCCATAATAAGGATATTGTAAATGCCTTCCTTTCCTGGACGGGCATAGCCCACATTTTCCAGATTTCCGGACATATTCTTCTGCCGGTACAGATAATAGGGATTCATCCCCATTTTCGCCGCTCCTGCCGCTGTAATATGCATCATTTCCGTGGTATTCTGTTCCAGATACAGATGACCGTACTGCTCTTTTTCCATGTTCAGGCGGGATGCCCGCTTAATGGCAAGGGTATGCACCGTCAGATTATCCGGATCCAGTTTCATGATTTCTTCCATGGTCCGGGCCACATCCTCTGTGTGTTCCTGGGGCAGACCGATGATCAGGTCCATGTTGATATTGTCAAATCCCGCATCCCTTGCCATGGCAAATGCACGTTTCACATCTTCCACGGTGTGTCTGCGGCCGATCAGATCCAGTGTTTCCTGCTTCATGGTCTGGGGATTGATAGAAATCCGATCCACGGGATAGCGGCGCATGACTTCCAGTTTTTCCGGTGTAATGCTGTCCGGGCGTCCCCCTTCTACGGTCCATTCTTTCAGATAAGAAAGATCAAATCCCTCCGTAATCTGTCTGAGAATCCGATCCAGATAAACAGGAGGCAATGTGGTGGGCGTGCCGCCTCCAAAGTAAATGGTATTCAGCTTCTTTCCTGCAAAATGCTCTTTCACAAAACGAATCTCTTTTTCCAGCGCCAGTACATACTCTTCCATACGTTTTTCCCAGCGGGAATAAGGATAGGATGTAAAGGAACAATACAGACAGGTGGTGGGACAGAAGGGGATGCCAATGTACAGACTGTATCCATCTTCATAATCCAGCTGGCTCAGCAGCTTTCGTTCTTTATGGGCAATCTGAATGCTCAGACGACATTTTTCATCTCCGATCAGATAGTTCTTTTTCAGTTCCTTTTCAATCTGCTCATCGGAATAGCCTTCTTCCATCATGGCCATCGGTAATTTCACCGGACGGATGCCGGTCAGGGTTCCCCATGGATGTTCCATTCCACCGGTCATTCTGGAAAAAATCCAATAGGTCATCCGCTTCAGCTGATTCTTTCCTGCAGGCTCTCCTTCCTCAGCAAAAGCCGCACTGAAATACCGGTTTTCTCCATCTTCTGCGCAGACAGCAATCCTGTTTTCCCCATAATACACGGCAAAAACCTTCCGCATCCCATGAAAACTGCCGGTCTCTTTTTCTTCGGCCCCGGTTCCCCGGTAACGGCAGTCCATTTTTTCCGCATAAACCCTTTCGGAATCGATATCATTTCTTTTTCCAAAGGATTCCGCCAGGTACAGCAAAGCTTCATCATATACATCCGGTGTATGAATCTTTACCTGTTTACCGGATTGGTTTTCTTCACATGCGGACAATAATTCCCGGCTTCTGGTCTCCACAACCATGCCGGGAAAAAATGCAGTAATCAGTCCGCGAATATCGTATTCAAACTGTACTTTATTAAAAATCAGAATCATAGCTAAAATTTCATTCCTCTTGCCATGGGATTGTATACCCGTTCCACTGCAATATTGGTCAATTCATTATGGCCGGGACAGACAACGGTTTCCGGAGGAAGCACCAGCACTTTTTCACGAATGGAACGGGCCAGCTGGTCGGCATTGCCGGTTTCCAGATCCGTGCGTCCATAGGATCCTTTGAAAATAGTATCGCCTGCAAATAAAACCGGTTCTTCTTTCATCAGATAGCAGACTCCGCCGCAGGTATGTCCGGGTGTTTCGATGACACGAAGGGTGAAATCACAAAGATGAAGCACATCTCCCTCTTTTACATAATGATCGGCTTCAAATGTAACCGGACGATTAATCCAGCTTCCGGAAAGATTGGTGTTGGCATCCAGAAGTACCGGACGTTCCTTTTCACCGGCATAAACCGGTACATGAAACAGCTTTTTCAGTTCAGGCACCGCCAGCATATGATCAAAATGACCATGGGTCAGAAGAATCGCCTTCAAAATCAGCTGATTCTGTTTCAGTTTCATGGCAATCACTTCTGCCTTGTCCGCAGGATCTACAACAAATGCCTCTCTGGAGTCATCATTCCAGACCAGATAACAGTTGGTCTGAACCATACCCAGGTGAAGGGTTTCTATTCTAAAATCACTCATAATATTTTAATCCGTTTCCTTTCCTCTGTCTTCCGATATCGTATGCTTCATACTGTCCCAATGGTATGAATTACACTATTCATTGTTTCTCTTTACATCACAGATGCCATCCAGCTGACGGATCTTCTTCATGATAAAATGGAGAGAATCCATGCTGGCAACGGAAATTCGTACCCGAATGGTGGCAATACCCTTACTGATGCCGCTGGTATGGAAATCTTCAATATTAAAATTATTCTCTGCAAAGGTCTGGGTCAGAGCTGCAAGCATACCCTTTCGGTCATATGCATAAATGGCAAGTTCCACACCGTATTTGTTCTGATCTTCCTCTTTCTGTTCCGCCCACTCGATTTCCAGGCTGCGGGCACGTTCTGCTTCCGAAAAAGCAAGGAAATTCTTGCAGTCTGTCCGGTGTACCTTGATTCCCCGGTTTCTGGTAATAAAACCGATGATTTCATCACCGGGCAAAGGATTACAGCAATGGGCGCATTCCACCACCAGATCATCGATATCATTGTTATTCAGAATGCCGGTATGAATCAGGAACTGTCCGTTTTTCTTTGTGCCGCTTCGGATGCGCATCTTTTCCCGCTCTCTGTTCAGACGGGCATTGCGGTCTGCTTCCTGACGTACCTTTTCCAGCGCTTCCTCATCGGTCATCTCCGGTTTTTTCGCAACAAGCAGTTCCAGCATCTTGTTGACAACCTGGCCTTCCTTCAGACCACCGTGTCCCACGGCTGCAAGAACCGCATCCCAGTTCATAAAGCCGAATTTCTGCATGACTTTTTCTCTGGCAGCAGGGGTACTGATTTCATTCCAGTTAATATTTTTGGATTTGCAGTAACGGTCAATGGACGCCTGACCCTGTTCAATGTTCTCCGGCCGGTTCTGTGCCTTGAACCACTGACGGATTTTGCTCCTTGCCTGGGAACTTTTACAGAATTTCAGCCAGTCCTGACTGGGACCGTTGCTGTTCATGGATGTCTGAATCTGAATACGGTCACCGTTCTGGATTTCATAACTGATGGGCTGTACTTTTCCATTTACGATGGCACCCACCATACGGTTGCCGACGGCGGTATGAATGCGGTAGGCAAAGTCAACAGTGGTGGAACCGGCAGGCATGCTGATTACCTTGCCCTGGGGGGTGAAACAGAATACGCTGTCCGAAAACAGATTCAGTTCATTTTTCACATCCTGAACGAAATCCACGTTGTTGTCATTGTCCCGCTGCAGCTCCAGCAGTTCTCGAAGCCATGTCATCTTATCCACTTCAGCCTGACCGATACGTTCTCCGCTCTTGCCTTCCTTGTATTTCCAGTGGGCAGCAATACCATATTCGGCGATTCGATGCATTTCTTTGGTACGGATCTGAATTTCAAAGGGTTTGCCGCCTTCTTTTTTCATAACCGTGGTATGAAGGGATTTATATCCATTGCTTTTCGGCATGGCAATGTAGTCCTTAAATCGTCCCGGAACAGGGGTATACATCTCATGCACAATACCGAGGGCTGCATAACACTCCTTCAGGCTGTCCACCACGATACGGATGGCAAACACATCATAAATCTGATCCCATCGCTTATTCTGGCTGACCATCTTTTTATAAATACTGAAAAGATGCTTTACACGACCGTATACTTCCGGCTGCATACCGGTACTTTCCAGAAGTTTTGCCTTTACCTCGGCAACAATATCATCTACAAAACGCTCCCGTTCCGGTGTATCTTCTTCAATATGACGAAGAAGTGCCTTATAGGCTTCCGGATCCAGATACTTCAGAGCGATATCATCCAGTTCGATCTTTACTTTGGAAATACCGAGCCGCTGCGCCAGAGGCGAATAGATATCCATGGTCTCCCTTGATTTTTCAATCTGTTTCTCCGGCTTCATATACTGCATGGTGCGCATATTGTGAAGACGATCCGCCAGTTTGATGATAATGACGCGGATGTCCTTGGCCATGGCCAGGAACATCTTTCGCAGATTTTCTGCCTGAAGGGTTTCCTTACTGTTTTCATCCAGAGAAAGAGAAGGCAGATTGGTCAGCTTGGTAACACCTTCCACCAGATCTGCAATTTCCTTTCCAAAAACTGCCGCAACATCATCATAGCTGTATCTGGTATCTTCAATTACATCATGCAGCAGTCCTGCCGCAATACTTTCCTTATCCAGCTCCAGCTCTGCAAGGATAATGCCCACATGCAGCGGATGAATAATATAAGGTTCACCGGATCTGCGCTTTACCCCTTCATGGGCATCATCTGCCAGACGATATGCCCTTTCAATCAGATTAATATCATCTGAGGGATGATACCGTCTGATCGTATCAACCAGTTTCAGATACAATGCATCCGGCTCCTCCGGATTCAGAACCTGCGTCTTCTGTTTTTCACGAATTTCCTCTTCCAATGTCATCTTCTCACCTCTAATATCTTCAAAAACTGCCCCTTATCATCGTTTGTTACATTATAATGACTTATAAGAAAAAATGCAATATAAAAGTCCGCAAGCGGATTTCAACTCTCTTTTCCTTCAATCTTGCGGTGAGCTTGCAGAGAAAATTCCTGTTATACAAAAAAACGGGGATAAACCGTTTACCGATTTATACCCGTTGATTCTTACTGCTGATAATAACTGAAAGACTATCTGACCAGCTTTCTGAAGATCTGATACTGTTCTTCCGGAATATCCTTTGTCATGGAAAGAGCCTCATCAATATCAAAATCCACATAATCGCCGTTCTTATATGCAACAATACGCTTGGTCTTGCCTTCGGAGAGAAGTTCAACCGCCTTGGCACCCATAATGGAAGCATATACACGGTCTTTACAGGAAGGAGAGCCGCCGCGCTGCATGTGACCCAGTACAGTCGCTCTTGTTTCGATACCGGTTGCCTGCTCGATTCTCTTTGCCATACTTGTGGAATGACCGATACCTTCTGCATTGATGATGATATGGTGTGTCTTGCCGCTTCTGTGCTTTTCGATCAGGCTGTCAATAATCGCCTGTTCGTTGTAATCGTAACGCTCAGGAAGAAGCACATCCTCTGCACCGGAAGCAATGGCTGACCACAGTGCAATATAACCTGCGTTGCGGCCCATAACTTCGATGATGGAACATCTTTCATGGGATGCAGATGTATCACGAATCTTGTCAATGGCTTCCATTGCTGTATTTACAGCAGTATCAAAACCGATGGTATATTCGGTACAGGAAATATCAAGGTCAATGGTGCCGGGAACGCCCACTGCGTTGATGCCATGGTTGGCCAGTTTCTGTGCGCCGCGGAATGAACCGTCACCGCCGATAACCACCAGACCTTCAATACCATGCTTACGGCAGATATCAGCAGCCTTTGCCTGACCTTCCGGGGTCATGAATTCCATACAACGAGCTGTATAGAGAATGGTACCGCCACGATGAATAATATCAGACACGCTCATACTGTCCATATCAATGATTTCTTCATTCAGCAGTCCTGCATATCCTCTCATGATACCCTTTACTTTGATGCCATGCTTCATGGCTGTTCTTACGACCCCTCGAATGGCAGCATTCATGCCGGGCGCATCGCCGCCGCTTGTTAATACACCAATCGTCTGTACTTTTGACATAATAGTTCCTCCAGATAATCTCACCCTGTCACACCTGCAGGATTTATACGAAAATCAGGGATATCCCGGGTGACAAAGTTTTATTTAAACCCTCTTCTGCTGATACACTCAGACATAAAATATTTTAATTCATTCCATTATTTTTTTCAATAGGCATATCTATGACTTTCACATTATCATTGCCAAAAATATTGTTTAATTTAGTCATCGAATTAGGACAAATTGTCAATCTCCACTGTTTTGGAAGATTTTTTTTGGCTTTTTCACGTGCAAGATAGATACTTACCGTACAATTTCCGGGAAATTCATCAATCACATCATACAACTGTTTCTCCCGAAAATGCCATTCTCTGATATCATCGCAGCGAATCCATACCCTTCTGGGAATCTGCTCCAGCGGAATTACTTTCTCACAGATCAGTTTTGCAGCCGCATTTTCCACCACATTCACACGGCCTCTGATAAATACAGAACTTTCTTCCCTGAGAAATGATTCATTTTTTTCAAAATCCCTCGGAAATACCACAACCTCCAGACTTCCTGTCAGATCCTCCAGTGTAATAAAGGCCATCCGCTGATTGTTTTTAGTGATCTTGATGGTTTTCCCGGTCACCATACCGCCTACGATGGCTGTGCTGTTATCACGAACCCGGGCTACACCGCTTTCCTCATCGGGCATAAAATCCACAATGGGATTAGTGATCTGATTCTGCCAGGTTTTCTCCCAGGATTCCATGGGATGACCGGAAATGTAGATACCCAGGCTTTCCTTTTCAAAGGCAAGCAGTTCATCCTTTTCATATTCTCCCACATCGGGGAATTCTTCTTCTGCCAGCCCGGTTTCTGTATTTTCCGAAAACAGATCAAAGAGACTCATCTGACCGGAAATTCCGTTTTTCAGATCCCGTGTCTTCTGATCCATCAGACCCTGATACATCATCATCTTCTGTTTTCTGGTTCCCGGCAGCGAATCCAGAGTTCCGCTTTTAATAAAGTTTTCCATGGTCCGCTTATTGATTTCCCTGTTGCTCAGACGGTCAATCACATCCTTCAGGGAACGGAACCTGCCGTTTCTCTCCCGTTCTTCGATGATTGACATAACTACACTTTTTCCGACGCTTCGAATACCG
>JBJELP010000137.1:0-2635 GCA_051879215.1 Lachnospiraceae bacterium | reverse complement strand
TAGAACACGGAATCAATTGGCTGAGTATCTGAACAAGGAGGGAATCACAGTATGAACGGAAAAGATCTGTTTCTTGGCATGAACTATGTAAATGCAAAGTATGTAGATGAAGCAGAAACAGTAAAAGAGCTGAAAGGGGAGCGTAAAGTTGCATCCTTTCGGAAGGTTCTGTTAATTGCTGCAGTAATTTCCTTACTTGCGATTACCATCACAGCCTGTGCTTATGCAATTCAGCGTATCAAAATGAATCTGGTACAGCATAATGCGTCTGCCCAGACTGAAACAATCAATACCGATATAGAGCAGTCTGTCGAAACACTTCTCGTAAATGTTCTGACTGACTGTTATCCGCAGGCTATTCCAGAGGGTTATAAAATTCTGTGCGGCAGTCCTCTGAGCTATACTTCTCGGAATATTGACTATCGTAATAGTGATGGAAACTCCATAATTTTCTGGATTTCTACGATTGCGACAGATGAATCCGTACCACTGAAACCTCCAGTAGAGGAATCTACATTGATGCTTTCCTGCGGAGAAGCGAGATTGCGAAGGAACGAGGATGCACAGGTTCTGAAATGGACTGATGAAGATAGCGGTTATTCCGCTAGTCTGTTCACCGATGATGTGAATATTGATCTGTTGCCAATGGCAGATAGCGTAGGCTTTGGTTCATCTATTCCTATTTCTGTTTGGTATCACCATGGACAGGAATGGAATCCCTGGTATCCTCAGACTCTGCCAGAAGGTTACACCAGTACCGAAGTGGCTCCTGTTTCTGACGGTTATCAGAGCTTTACCTACACAAATGGCAGTAATACTATTCGATATGGCATCTCTACAAATAGAGACTTAGTCCCCGGCTCAATCAGTGAGGAAGGATACTGGGAAGACACTGAAGTAAATGGTACAGCAGCGAAAATCCTGCGTAATCAAACCACACAGAGAACGCTTTTCTGGGAAAACAAAGAAGAAGGATTTTACGCTTTCCTTGAAACTATGGATGAAACAATAGATCTGGAAGCACTGGCCGAGAGTGTTGGTCCTAGCGAGAAAATGGAAGTTTCTAAATCTTACTTTGGGCCGGACTATACTATTGAATTGGAACAGGAGCCTACAACCTATATTGAGTGGCAGAGCGTATATCCTCAGAAGATACCAGCAGGATATGAGTTGGATACCGTTGGCGATCGGGCATACGGACAGCAGACCATTGTCTGGCAGAATTCCGCAGGCGAAACCATAACCTATACTTTGTATTTCCGCCTCGGACAGTATGGCCGGGAGTTTGACGGTTTCGGTCAGCCGGAAGTTGTATCTATCAATGGTCACACCGGATACCGGGATGGAAATAGTCTCCTTTGGACCGATGAAGAACTGGGATTTGCCTATGATCTGCATGTTACTGGCGATCTGGATTTGATCGCACTGGCAGAATCTGTTGGCCCTGGCCCGGAACTGGAATTTACAAACGATACCACCGCAGAAGCCCTTGAGCAGCTGGGTGATTATCAAATTACTGATTTGCCAGACAAGATGGTGGAAGACGGCCTCTCCGGTGCTCCGCTGGAGGGCGAAGACGATTGGTATTCCTATGTCCGCAGATGGTATTATGACAAGACCAATAACGATCAGGTCTATTTTACCTACGAGACCTATCTAACCGACTGCTCTACAGAAGAAGATGTTCTCAGGCTGTTTGTAAGCGGAATGGCAGAGCCTGAATTTGTGACCATTAACGGTTATCCAGGCATAACCATGCAGGATGGAAACAGAGCTTATGTTGCGTGGATGAACGGCGACGTAAGCAAGGGTGTCAGTTTCCAACTGTTCAGCGAGCAGTTTACCGTTGACGAACTTTTGAAGATGGCTGAGAGCATTCAGAAGCAGTAAAACTTGATAAAGTAAACCCGGGACTGTATGCAGATATGGTTCCGGGTTTTTACATCTTCTCAATTTTAAGAAAAGTGCTATGATATAGTGTGACGTATCCAGATAAGAATCGTACTACTAGGGTGAGGAACAAAAGAAAGGATGTGAACATAAGTGGATGACGCAAAGATCATCGATTTGTTCTGGGCGAGAAATGAAGATGCCATTCAGGAGACGGATAAAGCCTATGGCAGAAAACTTCATGTGCTGGCAAACAAGATTCTGAACAATCGGGAAGATGCAGAAGAAAGCGTGAGTGACACTTATATGAAAACCTGGGAAATCATTCCTCCCCAGCGGCCAAATTATTTCTATGCATTTCTGGCATCCATCTGCCGGCATTTGTCCTTCCACAAGGTGGATTGGAGACTGGCGGCAAAGAGGAATGCTGAGGTTGTCACTTTGACTCAGGAAATGGAGATGTGCATTCCGGATACCAGTCGTGATCGAGAACTGGAGGGCAAGGAACTGGGGCGTGTGATGAATGCCTTCCTTGAGAACCTTCCAAAGGACACCAGACTGATTTTCTTGCGGCGCTACTGGCATGTGGATACCATTGCAGAAATCGCAGCCCGGTATGGGATCTCCGAAAGCAAAGTAAAAATGCAACTGAGCCGCACCCGGGCAAAGCTGTGCACTTATCTGGAAAGCGAGGGAATCTACGTATGAACGGACAGAATCTGCTGATTGGCCTGAGCCATATTGA
>JBJELP010000136.1:0-11635 GCA_051879215.1 Lachnospiraceae bacterium | reverse complement strand
TGGAACCAGTTCCACGGCCATTTCACGATAGTTGTAGAACCGTTCGTAATCTTTCTGATCTTCTGTAATGGAATGACACTTCCATGAGCCGGGATGTACTTCATAAACAGCCATGGGGCAGGAGTCCACATCGAAGGTCTCACGCTTATTCATCCATGTCTTATCGGTCCACTTGAAGTTTTCTGTTTCTGCCACACGGGATGCTGTGCCGGGACGGACTTCTGCTGAAGATGCGAACGGATCCGCCTTTTCCAGATCCCATCCGTTCTTTGTATGTAAGAAATACTTGTAAAGCATTCCTTCTTCCACACCGGGGATAAAAATTTCCCAGATACCCATGGGTTCCAGTCTTGTCATGGACGCTGCTCCGCGATCCCAGTTATTGAATTCACCGATTACCGCTGCGTAATCTGCATTGGGTGCCCATACCGCAAAATAAACACCCTTTACGCCATCTTTTTCGCAAAGATGTGCGCCCAGTTTTCGGTAAATTTCATAATGGGTACCCATGCCAAACAGATACTGATCCATTTCTGTCACAAAAGGTGTGGTAATCACCGGCTCATTGACTGTTTTTTTCGCTGCCTCTTTACCGGTTGTTTTTTTCTTTTCGGCTGTTTTTACTGCAGTCTTTGTATCTGCTTTTGCAGCTGTTTTTGTCTTTGCATTTGCTTTTACTGTTGTTTTTGCAGCTGTCTTTGTACCTGCTTTTGCTGTTGTTTTTGCAGCTGCTTTCGTCTTTGTTTCTTCTTTTGCAGCGGTCTTTGTTTCTGTATCCGCAGCCTTTACCGCTGTCTTTTCAGCAGCAGCGGATTCTTCGCTTTTTTTCCTGCGTCTGCGGACTGCAGGTGTTTTTACTTCTAATTCATCTTTCTTACTTGAATTTTCCATCTATATCATCCTTTTCTTTTATATAGGCTCTCGGAATCTGTTAACCATATGTCTTTCAGGCTATATTTTTATTGAACTGCTTCTATTTTCTCGTCGTACACACCGTGTACGCACTGCGAAAATATCATTGTTCACTAAAAATCTATCTCTGAAATCCATATGAAAAAGATTCCGAGAGCCTATTTATTGGAAATTACCTTATATATCCTCAATATTAGATAGTATACCATCTAAAATTTTAAGAATAAATTACCATACTAAACGAAAAAATAATCAAATTTCCCGTCATTTTCTATATTTAAACCGTCATATTATTCCAGAGAAAAAAAATTATAGTTAATTTCATGAATTATGTTCAAAATCTGATTACATTTTTGGAACAGATGCAATCGATCATTTTTCCTTCGGCAAACAGCCGATCAACTGCAATTGCATACTCTTTTTCATGTTTTGCTTTTCGAATATTACGAACCAATCGTTCCTCATCCGGAAAAAGCTTCCCCATGTAAAACCAGAGTTCTTTCATCCGATGCATCACATCGTTTTCTCCCAGTTCATGGACCCGGTAGGAATGAGCCACCTCATACTGGAATTGTTTCAATTCTTCCGGTTTCAGAGCCTCGCCTCCCTGCATCTGTCTCACCAATGCCGGATTTGCCAGAAGGCCCCGACCGCACATCACTGCTTCAATCTGCGGAAACCGCTCTGTAAACCGCTCCAGATCTTCCGCCGTAAAAATATTTCCATTGTAGCAGACTTTATGTACCGTTGCCGCCAGCACTTCTTCAAAAATATCCATGTCAGGATCCTTTTTATAGAAATCCTTCTGGCATCTGGGATGAATAATCAGTTCACTGATGGGATATCGATTATAGATTTCCATCAGATGAATGGCATCTCTCATATTCTCTTTCCCCAGGCGGGTTTTGATTGACACGTCAATACCGCTTCCCTCAATACCTTCAAAGATCTGCTGCAGAAATCTATCCAGTTCTTCCGGATACGCCAGAAAACCGGATCCTTTCTTTTTACTGACCACAGTGGCTGCCGGACATCCCAGGTTCAGATTGATTTCCCGGTAACCAAGCTGATGGATTTCCTTCACTGCCCAGAGAAATTCATCGGCCTTATTGGCCATCAGCTGAGGGACCACATGGATTCCGCCGTTATTCTCCGGTGCAAAATCCTTTTTCTCCTTTTTCTTAAAATGCAGCGTCTGATTCGCCACTGCAAAAGGCATATAATATTTATCGATTCCCGGAAATTGTTCCCGATGAACATTCCGATACACATAACCAGTAATTCCCTCCATGGGGGCAAAATAAAACTTCATAACATCTTCTCTGCTTCTTCTAATCTTCTATATATTTTTTTTCTATCTTTTATTTATCTTCTATTTTCTTTTAATCTCGCATTTTTGGATATTTCTTCTCATTAGCCTGCAGTTTTATCCAAACAAAACTTCTGCTAACCGGCGATTCTTTCCTTTTTGGATATTTACCGCTTTCTGATTCTGTTCCTGTCCAATTTTCAACTCACAGGCTGCCTTTTTCTGCATGTTTTCCTGATCTCACGGGGATTTTTGGATATTTCTTCTCATTAGCCTGCAGTTTTGTCCAAACAAAGCTACTGCCCCCCGGTGATTCTTTCCCTTTTGGATATTTCTTTCTTCCACACCTTAGTTTCATCCAATATAATATAAATATAGGAAGAAACTCCTATCATTTTTCCGTTTATCCGACAATCCATCTAATCATACCGTTTTCCACTGATTTTGACAAGTTTTTTCCCTGACACATGATCCCATTGACTTTTTTGAATCTGTATCAGGCTGAACATCTTTGTATAAAATCCTGTACAACCATGGGAACAGGAAAAAAATCCCTGTCAAATCCTGCGTATTTTTCTTGTGTAATTTCCATATTCAATATATAATGATTAGTTGAAAAGTTTTTAATGACCAAATCTTAATAATGTGAGGTAAAACTATGCCAAAACGTACGGACATTCATAAGGTTCTGATCATTGGATCAGGTCCCATCGTAATCGGCCAGGCTTGTGAGTTTGACTACTCCGGAACTCAGGCCTGCAAAGCGTTAAAAAAACTGGGGTATGAAATTGTTCTGGTTAATTCCAACCCTGCAACAATTATGACAGACCCTGAGACCGCAGATGTAACCTATATTGAACCTCTTAATGTGGCTCGTCTGGAACAGATCATTGCCAAAGAGCGCCCTGATGCCCTGCTCCCCAATCTGGGTGGCCAGTCCGGTCTGAACCTTTGCTCCGAGCTCTACAAAGCCGGTATCCTTGATAAATACAATGTACAGGTTATCGGTGTTCAGGTGGATGCCATCGAGCGCGGCGAGGACCGTATCGAATTTAAGAATACCATGGATGAACTGGGAATCGAAATGGCAAGAAGCGAAGTTGCTTACTCAGTTGACGAAGCACTTGCCATTGCTGATAAACTCGGTTATCCTGTAGTGCTGCGTCCTGCTTATACCATGGGCGGCGCAGGAGGCGGACTTGTTTATAACAGAGATGAATTAAAGACTGTATGTGCAAGAGGTCTTCAGGCCAGCCTTGTTGGTCAGGTTCTTGTGGAAGAATCCATCCTTGGATGGGAGGAACTGGAACTGGAAGTTGTCCGCGACAGCGAAGGCAACATGATTACCGTCTGCTTCATTGAAAATATTGACCCGCTGGGCGTACACACCGGCGATTCTTTCTGCTCTGCTCCCATGCTGACAATTTCTGAAGAATGTCAGAAGAAACTGCAGGAACAGGCTTATAAAATCGTAGATAAGGTACAGGTCATTGGTGGTACAAATGTTCAGTTTGCCCATGATCCCGTATCCGATCGTATCATTGTAATCGAAATCAATCCCCGTACTTCCCGTTCTTCCGCACTGGCATCCAAGGCAACCGGTTTCCCGATCGCTCTGGTTTCTGCAATGCTGGCAACCGGTCTGACTCTGAAGGACATCCCCTGCGGAAAATACGGTACCCTGGATAAATACGTTCCCGACGGCGATTACGTTGTAATCAAGTTTGCCCGCTGGGCCTTTGAAAAATTCAAAGGGGTTGAAGACAAGCTGGGTACACAGATGCGTGCCGTTGGTGAAGTCATGAGTATCGGTAAAAACTTCAAGGAAGCATTCCAGAAAGCAATCCGGTCTCTGGAAACCGGCCGGTACGGTCTCGGACATGCGAAAAACTTTGACACCCTGTCCAAAGAAGAACTTCTGAAAATGCTGATCACACCTTCATCCGAACGGTATTTCATCATTTATGAAGCGCTTAGAAAAGGGGCAACTCCGGATGAAATCTTCGAACTGACCAAGGTAAAGCACTATTTCCTGAACCAGATGCTGGAACTGGTGAAAGAAGAAGAAGCACTTATGGCTTCCAAAGGGCAGCTTCCTTCTGACGAGTTATTATCCCAGGCAAAGAAAGATGGTTTCTCTGATAAATATCTGAGCCAGATTCTGGAAATTCCGGAAGATGATGTAAGAAACAGAAGAATTGCTCTCGGTGTTGTTGAAGCATGGGAAGGTGTACACGTAAGCGGTACCGAAAACAGTGCCTACTACTATTCCACTTACAACAGCGAAGATAAGAACCCCGTTTCCGATAATAAGAAGATCATGATTCTCGGCGGCGGCCCCAACCGTATCGGCCAGGGTATTGAATTCGACTACTGCTGTGTTCATGCAGCAATCGCGCTGAAGAAACTGGGCTTTGAAACCATTATTGTAAACTGTAATCCGGAAACCGTATCCACTGACTACGATACTTCCGATAAACTGTATTTCGAGCCTCTGACTCTGGAAGATGTACTCAGTATTTACCATAAGGAAAAACCTCTGGGTGTAATCGCACAGTTCGGCGGTCAGACTCCTCTGAATCTGGCTGCAGATCTGGAGAGAAACGGCGTAAAGATCCTTGGTACTTCTCCTGCTGTCATCGATCTGGCAGAGGACCGTGATCAGTTCCGTGCCATGATGGATAAACTGGAAATCCCCATGCCGGAATCAGGAATGGCCACCACCGTGGAAGAAGCAACTGAGATTGCAAACCGCATCGGCTATCCCGTAATGGTTCGTCCTTCCTACGTACTGGGCGGCCGCGGCATGGAAGTGGTTTACGATGATGAGGCAATGTCTGATTACATGAAGGCTGCTGTCGGTGTTACACCTGACCGCCCGATTCTGATCGACCGTTTCCTGAACCACGCTCTGGAATGTGAATCCGATGCCATTGCAGATGGAACACATGCATTCGTCCCTGCAGTTATGGAACACATTGAACTTGCAGGTGTTCACTCCGGTGACTCCGCATGTATTATTCCTTCCAGACATATTTCTGCAGAAAATGTGGAGACCATCAAGGAATACACCAGAAAGATTGCAGAAGAAATGCATGTACAGGGTCTGATGAATATGCAGTATGCCATTGAAAACGGCAAGGTATTTGTTCTGGAAGCCAATCCCAGAGCATCCCGTACCGTTCCGCTGGTATCCAAGGTCTGCAACATCCGTATGGTTCCTCTGGCAACAGATATCATCACCCGCGAGCTGACAGGCAATCCTTCACCGGTACCGGCTCTGAAGGAACAGGATATTCCCTATTACGGCGTGAAAGAAGCTGCTTTCCCCTTCAATATGTTCCAGGAAGTTGACCCGGTACTTGGACCGGAAATGCGTTCCACCGGTGAAGTTCTCGGTCTTGCTCGTTCTGTGGGTGAAGCATTCTACAAATCTCAGGAAGGTGTAGGTGCGACACTTCCCACAGAAGGCACCGTACTGATTTCCGTTAACCGTAAGGATAAAGAAGAAATCGTTGAAGTGGCAAGAATGTTCCATGAATGCGGTTTCAGAATTATCGCAACGGATAACACCTGCAACCTGATCACAGAAGCAGGTATTCCTGCGAAAAAGATCAAGAAGCTCCACGAAGGACGTCCAAATGTACTGGATGAAATCACCAACGGCAAAATCCAGCTGATCATCAACTCTCCTGTGGGAAAAGACAGCAAGCACGATGACAGTTACCTGAGAAAAGCTGCCATCAAGGGACGTGTTCCTTATATGACAACCGTTGCAGCAGCAAAGGCAACCGCTGAAGGTATCCGTTACATTCAGACACACAAAACAGGCGAAGTAAAATCCCTGCAGCAGCTGCACAGCGAAATCAAAGACAAGCAGTAATCAATCCGTATAAAAGTGCGCTGCCTGAAACTATCAAATGCGACAGCCGCTTTTAGTTAAATACCTGATAAAATAAAAAGGCTGATGAAGTATCGAATCGGTCATCTTTATGATGAACTGATTTCGATTTTTCATCAGCCTTTTCTAAAACTACAGCCGTCCGTAAAGCTCCATGTAATGACGAAGTCTCTTTGCCAGGGCATCATCAAAACTGCCCGGCAGGGCACGCCAGGACCAGTTTCCTCCAAGGGTGGACGGTGTATTCATCCTGCTTTCGCTTCCCAGACCGAAAAGATCCTGTGCCTGCACAATGGTAAGATCCGCTGCTGTCCCCCACAGTTCACACATCATTTCCCAGTGATACTCTGATGGATCATTCAGACGAAGATATTCTTTTGCATGGGCCGTATCCACGGGATCTGCAGAGCAGAACCATCCCTGTACCGTATCATTATCATGGGTACCGATATATGCCACACAATTGCGGCTGTAATTATAGGGAAGGTAATCCATGTTGCTGACATCACGGCTGTCAAAGGCAAACTCCAACACCTTCATGCCCGGGAAACCGCTTTCTTTCAGCAGTTCTTTTACCGATTCTGTCAGGAATCCAAGATCCTCTGCGATGATTCGCTGTTTCCCGATGGTTTTTTCCAGTTCACGGAACAATTTCATGCCTGGTCCTTTTTTCCAGTGTCCGTTCTTCGCATCCTTATCTCCATAAGGAATTGCAAAATAGGAATCAAAACCGCGGAAATGATCAATGCGGAGCACATTATAAACTCTGCACATATAACCAATGCGTTTTACCCACCATGCATAATGATCCTTTTCCATAACATCCCAGTCAAATAACGGATTTCCCCAAAGCTGTCCCGTTTCTGAAAAACCATCCGGCGGGCATCCCGCAACTTCAACAGGAAGCAGATTTTCATCCAGCTGGAAAAGCTCCGGATGGGCCCAGACATCCACACTGTCAAGGGCTACATAGATGGGAAGATCCCCGACAATGTCAATACCCTTCTGATTCGCATATGTACGAAGACAATTCCACTGTTCAAAGAAGAAAAACTGTACAACCTTCCAGAATGCAATCTCATCTTTATGCTGCTGACCAATGAACTCCAGTGCTTCCGGTTTCCGAATCCGGAACGGTTCATCCCATTCCATCCACGAAGCCCCATGATGAAACCATTTCAGGGTCATAAACAATGCATAATCGTTCAGCCAGAACCCATTTTTCCGGCAAAAATCATCATAAGCGGCAGAAGGCTCTGCCAGAAACCGATCTGCTGCTTTCCGAAGAATGGGATAGCACTTATGATAAAGCGTACCATAATTTACACGATCGGGAGTAGTTTCCCAGTCAACGTTTTCATATTCTTCCCGTTCAAGCAGCCCGTCTTTTTCCAATTCATTAAAATCAATGAAATATGGATTTCCTGCAAACGTTGAAAAAGACTGGTATGGCGAATCGCCATAACTCGTCGGACAGACAGGAAGAATCTGCCAGTAAGACTGCCCGGCTTTCACCAGAAAATCAACGAAATCACGGGAATTCTGTCCCATTGTACCAATCCCGCCGGAAGAAGGAAGAGATGACAAATGCATTAAAATACCATTGCTCCTCAATATCCCAAACTCCTTTTCATAATCAAAGTTTTTATCTGCTGCATCTGCAAACACTTTCACCCGGCACCAGAGAAAATGGCTCTGTCTCATGTACTGCAGTACCGGATTCTTCAATACAATTCAATAAAATCTCAATACTTCGGGAAGCAATCTTTTCCCTGTACTGACGTATTGTCGTCAGACACGGAATCATATAATTCCCAATATCGATGCCATCAAACCCAATAATAGAAACATCCTCCGGAATACGAAATCCCCGCTCATGCAAAGCTCTGATTGCACCAACCGCCATGACATCGGACATGGCAAATACAGCTGTCAGATCCGGCATCTTATCCAGCAGGCGCATCATGGCATAATAGCCATCCGATATGGAAAAATATGCGGATTCATACTGTATATCCGGATCAAAATCCATATGATGTTCGGAAAAAGCCTTTTTGCATCCCTCATATCGTAAAAATGCGGCAGCCGATACCGAAATCTTCCCTCCCAGAACGCCAATTTTCCTGTGACCCAATGACATCAGATGTTCCACTGCGAATTTCGCTGCGGTAATATCATCTGTTCCGACACTGGACAGATTGTCATATCCAAGGTTTTTTGCAGAGTTGGTCACAAGCACACAGGGAACCGATACCTGAGAAAAACGCTGACGGAAATGTATCTCATTGCTTCCAAGAAATAAAATTCCCAGAAGCTGACGATCTTTGCAAAGCTGAAGTGCATACTCCAGTTCATTATCATACTCATTGATATAACAGATAATACAATCGTAATTTTTCTGTTTGATCATCCCCTGCATCTGTTCCACCATAGATGCAAAAAACATATTCTGTGTACCTTTGATAATAATTGCAATTCCATCTCTTCTCTGTTTTTTCAGATGCTTTGCATTGGTATTCAGCTGAAAGTGATATTTTTCAACCACTTCCGTAATTTTCTTCCGTGCCTTTTCCGAGACCCCTTCTGAATTGTTGAGTACCCGCGATACGGTTCCCACCGAATACCCGGATTCACGGGCAATGTCCTTAATTGTCATAATTATGTTCCTTTTGGGCTCTCAGGTGACATTTATCCCTTTACAGCACCTGCAGCCACACCATTGATAATATGTTTCTGTCCTGCAAGATATACGATGATAATCGGAATAACTGTAAGCATGATACTTGCCATCATGGGACCCATTTCAACCTTTCCGTAACCGCCTCTGAAATACTGAATCAGCATGGGAATGGTCTTATAGCTCTTGATGTCCAGAACCAGTGTCGGAAGGAGATAATCGTTCCATACCCACATTGCTTCCAGAATACCAACCGATACAAGTGTCGGTTTTAATATCGGAAGTACAACAAGGAAAAATGTCTGAATCGGATTGCATCCATCAATCATAGACGCTTCCTCAACCTCAATGGGAACGGCCTTCATGAATCCGGCAAACATAAACACTGCAAGTCCTGCACCAAATCCCAGATAAATAACCCAGATATTCCAGGGTGTATTCAGATGCAGCTTATCTGCTGTCTGTGACAGTGTAAACATAACCATCTGGAACGGTACAACCATGGAAAAAACAAATAGAAAATAGAGTATCTTCGACAATTTTGAATTTACCCGTGTAATATACCATGCACACATGGAACAGCAGATCAGAATTGCTGCAACTGAAGTAATCGTAATAAATAAACTGAATCCAAGACTTTTCAAAAATCCCTGAGAAGTAATTGCATTCACATAATTTGCAAGTCCGGCAAAGGTATCTGCACCGGGGAGTTCAAATGTTGTGCCTGTGCTGATTGCCGTTTCCTTCTTCAATGAATTCATCAGAATCATTATAACAGGATATACATAAAAAAGGGAAGCAACTGACAGAACTACAATCCATATTTTATCAATAAATTTTTTCTTTGCTTTCATTACTGCTGCACCTCCCGTGACCGTGTTGCTTTCAGCTGTATCATCGATATGGCAATGACAAGAATACAGAAAATAACCGCCTTAGCCTGACCAAGCCCCTTCCACTGCATACCTGCTCTCGCATAGAACGTCTGGTAAATATTCAATGCCAGCATTTCCGTTGTATGGTTCGGATTTCCGGCTGTCAGTGCCAGGTTCTGATCAAACAGTTTAAAGGAATTCGTAAGCGTTAAGAATATACAGATTGTGATGGAAGACATGACCATGGGAAGCTTTACCTTTATCAAAGTCTGCCAGGGAGTCGCCCCGTCAATCTGCGCAGACTCGATCAGTTCTCCCGGAATATTCTGCAGTCCGGCAATATAGATAATCATCATATATCCGATCTGCTGCCAGCACATCAGAATAATCAGACCCCAGTAACCTGCCTTTGAATTCAGTGCCAGAAGGGGCTGTCCCACAAGAGAAAGAACACAGTTAATCAGAATCTGCCAGATATAACCGAGTACAATACCTCCGATCAGATTCGGCATAAAAAATACAGTACGGAAAATATTGGTTCCCTTCAATTCCCTTGTCAGTAAAAGAGCAAGACAGAATGCAATCACATTAATCAGTAAAATTGCTGCAACTGCATACTTTACAGTAAAGCCAAATGCACTTCGGAAAGATTCATCCGATAATGCATTGACATAATTGGAAATTCCTACGAACTTTGCATTATCAACGGTTGTAAACTGGCAGAAGGACAGATAAAGTCCCTGCACAAAGGGTACCACAAAACCGATGATAAATGCTGCAAGTGTGGGAATTATAAAGAACGGGGAGTAGCGTCTTAATGCTTTTTCCATATAATCACCTCATTTTTGGATAAAAGAAGGACAGGCAGGAACCTGCCTGTCCTTCTTCAATTTACATCAACTATTCGATATGTATCTGTATGAATCACTTTCATTTTTCGAACATATCAACATGCCGGCTGTTCATTACTGATTTGCAAGCTGATATTCAGATGCCCATCCATCTACAAATGCAGATACAACACCTTCCCAGTTTGCATCAGACTGATCTGCAGCGTATGCTGTCAGAGCCTGTCCAACACCGTTTTTCCATTCTTCTGAAGGAATAGCCAGGAAGCTCCATGCAACAGGAGTCTTTCCTTCTGCGATCATATCAGAACCTGCTTTCAGGAAAACATTATTGGAATCAATTGCAGCTTTGAAAGGAATAACAAAGCCCATATCTTCAGCCATAGCCTTTGTACCTTCTTCAGAGGTTACACACCAGTTCAGGAAATCCAGTGTAGCCTGAATATCATCTTCATCTGAAGTTGCATTTACACACCAGTAGTTTTCTGTACCTGTACAGAGACCCTGATTTGCTTCATCGCCAACACCAAAGTAGATGGGAAGCATAGCCAGCTCATCTGCCTTGAATGCACCATCAGCTGTCAGGTTTGCAAATTCCCAGGAACCATTCTGGAAGAATACAGCCTTTCCTGCCAGGAATTCATTACGGGAGTCATCACCGGTCTTAGCTGCCAGATCTGCAGGAGCACATGTGCTGTTGTTGATATACAGATCCCAGATTGCTCTGTAGTTATCAAGATATTTGCCTTCTACTGTCTCTGTCAGAACAATACCTTCTTCCGGATGTTCAAAATAGATCGGAAGGTTTGCCAGGTGTGTCTTGAATCTCCAGTCAGAAGATCCGTCCATACCTGCAGATGTGAAAGCAGAGAATCCCAGTTCAGCGGAACGTGCTGTAATATCTTCAGCAACCTTCTTCAGATCTGCAAAGGACTTGATATCGTCAACAGAGTAACCTGCCTTCTCCAGCAAAGTCTTGTTGGTAATGATACCGTAGGATTCCACACAATATGCGATTGCACTTACCGCATCGCCGTTCTTCAATGCGAAATTGTCACTGGTCAGTTCACCGTAAACACCGGTGCCGGAAAGGTCATAGCAGTAATCCTTCCA
>JBJELP010000135.1:0-11710 GCA_051879215.1 Lachnospiraceae bacterium | reverse complement strand
GATATGGTGAGCTACTTAAAGCAGAAATGTTGAATTAATCAGCGTTTCCTTAGAAAAAAACACTTGATTCTACAAAAAAGAAATGATACAATGTAGTCCATAAACAAATTTTGAATGGTTAAAAAGTTATGGATATGATAAAGGTGATAAGCATGCTGCTTGCAGGCGGAATCGGTGGTTTTCTGGTTCCGATGCTGTCCCAGAAGCTTATTGATTATAAGGGAAAACAGAAGAATAAGGAGATGCCGGATCAGCCCATGTATCTGTCACTGTTATGCAAGGTGATTTGTGCAGTTGTATCTGCAGCAGGACTGGGAGTGTGTGGATATCTGAATGCACCGTGGCTGCTTCTGATATTATCGGCAGTTATCTGGATACTGGGAATGGTGGTTCTGGTGGTGGATATGCGGATCCGTATCATCGCCAATGAAACTGTTTTGGCACTTCTGGTTCTGGGAGTGGTATTCCGGATTGCAACAGCCGGTGTATCGGGAATTCCAAACAGTCTGATCACCCTGTTCCTTACAGTCAACCTCTGGATTGCTCTGGCACAGTTTATGGGCTTCGGAAAAGTCGGAGCCGGTGATGTGAAGCTCTGCGGTGTCATTGGATTCATGTATGGATATCCATATGTATTCGGACCGTTTATGGTGATGGCAGTCAGTCTTCTGGTATTCTGTCTGGGAGGCATCGCCCTGCGGAAGATGACCCTGAAAAGCATGTTTGCTCTGGGACCGTTTCTGGTGGCCGGAATGTTGCTTGGTTTGCCGTATCTGTTTTACACCATGGTATAGAGAAGAAAGTGTGAAGTATGAAAAAGATGAAATGGTTGTTGGAAGAAGAAAGCGGTCAGGGCATGGCAGAATATGCGTTGATTCTGGCATTGGTAGCAATGGCAGTAATCGGTGCGACAACATTATTTGGAACAAGCCTTGCAGCTAAATATGAAGCGATTGCAAATAAGATTAAATAAATTGTTTAGTATTGAGATACAATATCCTTCTTAGGTAGGCCCATAAATAATACATAGGAACGGATTTGTTATATAAAGAAAAAGATTCAATTTTAAGGAGGAAAACTCATGAACGAAATGATGAACTGGTTAAAAGATGAAGAAAGCGGCCAGGGCATGGCAGAATACGCTCTGATTTTAGCACTGATCGCTGTTGTTGCAGTGGTAGCTTTAAGACCTTTAGGCCAAAAAATTAATGAAATATTTGGTTCTGTTAAAACAGAATTAGGCGGTGCTACTAAATAATAATTTTTTCTTATGCTGAGAATTTAGTGTATAAGAATTTTTTAAAATTTGATAAGCCGATCGATCGATTTTTTGATCGATCGGCTTATCGTTCTATCAGGAGGAAAAAAATGATATGGAGAAAAGAAGAGGGACAGGCAACGGTGGAGTTTGCTTTAGTTCTTCCCCTTTTAATTCTTCTGATTTTTGGCATGATGGATTTCGGATGGCTTTTTTACAATAAAATTGAAGTGAACAATGCCAGCCGTGAGGGAGCAAGATATGCTGCCATTCATTGGAATGAAAGCGATTTTCAGACAGACACAACTAACCTGGTAATCAGTTATGCGTCAGGTGCCACCGTAGTGGTATCACCAAATGAGGCAGAGGTGACGGTATCTGTTACAAAAAATGTGAATGTACTCACTGGTATAGCATCTACCTTTCTGGGAAGCAGTGTGAATCTGTCCTCGTCCTGCACCATGCGAAAAGAATAGAGTGATATAAGGGGAAAAATCATAGATAAAATGAATCAAATTTAATATAGAAAGTCGGAGAGAAACCATGAAGAAAATCAGAATAGTGGCAATTTTCTGTGCACTGGCAGTGGCTCTTGGCCTTTTTGTCATGCTGCAGAAGGTGGATAAGAAAGAAGAAGTGACGGTGGATGTGGTAGTGGCAGTCAGTGATATTCCGCAAAATACCGTACTGACTGATGAAATGCTGGAAGTGAAAGCCATACCGGAGGCCATGGTGCTGGGCGGAACATACGGTTCAAAAGAAGCTCTGATCGGAAAGATGGCAAAGGTGGATATCAAGACCGGTGAGCAGATCATTGCAGATCGTATCAATGAAATCGGCGATCGGAATGCAGCAAGTCTTGCCATGCTGGTGGAAGAAGGAAAGCGTGCCATCTCCATTGCGGTGGACAGTGTAACCGGTCTCAGCGGCATGATTCATCCGGGCGATACGGTGGATGTGATCGCTCATGTGGAGCAGACCACAGATACAGAAGAAACAGAACAGGTTTCTGTAACCATCGTGGAAAATATTCCTGTTCTGGCTGTGGATAATGTCATGTCCAATGGAGGAAAAGGTGATGGCTATTCAACAGTAACGCTGATGGTGACACCGGAAGAAGCCAATGTAATCGACTGGACAGCCAATAAGGGCGTGCTTCGTATTGTACTTCGTACTCCTCTGGATACCGATCCGATTTCCGGCAACAGAGTGAACGGTGATGCAATCGGAATTGAAGAGTAAAGGGGAAGGAACATGAAGATAAAGGTATTACTTGTCAGTAAATTGGAAAAAAATCTTGCAGCCATCCGTGCACAGCTTCAGGATGAGGAAATTGTGATCCTGGGGGAATCTGACGGCGGTGCCGGTGCACTGAACACGGTGGAAAATCAGGATCCGGAGATGGTGATCATCAGTATGAATGACGGAGATATGGACACCCTGAATCTGGCAGAGCGTATCATTACCTATCGTCCCAAATGTTTTGTGGTACTGGTGGCAGAAGAACTGAACATGGATATCATGCAGTCAGCCATGCGCATCGGTGCGCATAATGTAACTGCCCTGACGGATAATCCCAAGCAGTTTACAGAGTATATTAAAGGGGTTTATAACAGTGAAACTCTGCGGATCCGTTCCTTATCCGAACATCAGAACATGGCATGGTCTTCACAGGTTATTACGATATTCAGTGCCAAAGGCGGTATTGGAAAAACCACCCTTGCGGTAAATACAGCGGTTGCTCTGGCAGAAAAAGGAAAGAAAGTTGCTATTGTGGATCTGGATCTTCAGTTTGGAGATGTCCCCACCTTTATGGATATGGAGCCCAGAGATACCATTGCGGAACTGCTGCAGGAATCCTACTCCTTAACCATCGACAACATCCGCAGTTACATGATCACCCATTCCAGTGGAGTCCATATGCTTTGTGCTCCCAAAAGTCCGGAATACGCAGAAATGATCTCTGCAGAACGTCTGCAGAATCTTCTGAGCATCATGCGCTCCTACTATGATTTTGTCATTATTGATACAGCCAGTGTGTTAAATGATATTTCCCTTACGGCAATTGAAAACTCCAATCAGGTTTATTTCCTGACAGGACAGGATATTTCTTCACTGAAAAACTCCCGTCTGGCTTTGAATCTTCTGGAATCCCTGCAGCAGCGGGAGAAGATCGCGGTAATTGTGAATCGTGCCGAGGAATCCGGTTCCATCTCATTGCAGGATGTGGAGCAGGTTCTTCATACATCTATTTTCATGACAATTCCAACAGAACACAATGTGGCATTGAATGCACTGAATAAAGGTATCCCCTTTGTAATTGGTGCAGCCAACAGTAAGATGACTGCAGCTGTAAAGGAACTGGCCCGTCAGCTGGCAGGCGGTGCAGCCGGTTCTGCAGAAAAAAAGAAAAAGGCAAAAAAAGGTCTGTTCGGACGGAAGAAGTAGAGGAGATAGCTAAATGAGTATTTTAGAACGTCTGGAAAAGCAAAGAGCCGGACAGCAGGAGACAGAAGAAAAGCAGGTGAAAAGGGAAATCCCTGGTCGGCCTGTTTTGAGTGAAAATTATGCTGCGTTAAAGCAGATGGTCCATAATGAAATGATTGACGCGGTCAATCGGGAAAAACGAGAGGATTTTCAGGACCGGGAAGAAAAGGAAGCTTATTTTAAAGAGCAGATCGAAACCATTGTAAACAGCCATGATTTTAATCTGAATCGTGCGGAACGCAGCCGCCTGATTGAAGAAGTATATGATGATGTGGCAGGCTTTGGTCCTCTGGAGCCTCTGCTGCAGGATCCGGATATCACGGAAATTATGGTAAACGGACCGGATAAAGTCTATGTGGAAATCGGTGGAAAGATTCAGCCCTCGGGGGTACGGTTCACTGATGATGCCCATGTGATGAATGTGATCAACCGGATTGTTGGACTGGTTGGCCGCCGGATTGATGAAGCCAATCCCATGGTGGATGCTCGTCTTCCTGACGGCTCCCGTGTGAATGCGGTTATTGCACCGGTTATTCTCACTGGTCCGACGATTACCATTCGAAAATTTTCAAAGAAACCGCTCACCGCAGGTGATCTGGCCAATCTGGGTTCGGTATCACCGAAGATGATGAACTTTCTGGAAGCCTGTGTAAAAGGGCGTGTGAATATTATTGTCAGCGGAGGAACCGGCAGTGGTAAAACCACCCTTCTGGGTGTTCTTTCCAGTTATATTCCGGATGATGAACGTATTGTGACCATTGAAGATGCGGCAGAACTGCAGCTCCGACAGGAGCATGTGCTGACCATGGAAAGCCGTCCCGCCAATGTGGAAGGAGTGGGTGAAATCACCATCCGTGATCTGGTTCGCAATGCATTGCGTATGCGCCCGGACCGGATTGTAGTTGGTGAAGTTCGTTCCGGTGAAACCCTGGATATGCTGCAGGCCATGAATACAGGTCACGATGGTTCTCTGACCACAGCCCATGCCAACTCTCCAAGGGATCTGCTTTCCCGACTGGAAACTATGGTGCTGATGAGCGGTATTGAAATGCCGGTGCGGGCAATTCGAGAGCAGATTGCGTCGGCCGTGGATATTATCGTTCATCAGGCCCGTATGCGGGACGGTTCCCGTAAGATTGTCAGCATTACGGAAGTAGTAGGCATGGAAGGGGATGTCATTACCCTGCAGGATATCTATACCTATCAGCTGGAAGGTGTGGATGGAGCAGGAAGACAGAAGGGTTCCTTTGTGGCAACAGGTGTCCGCCCTGCCTTTATGGATGATCTGGCAGCCATGGGCATTATGGTAAAGGATGCCTGGTTCCAGAACTAAGGAGATGTACGTATGAAAACTATAGTCATATTGATTGCCATCTGTGCCGCGGTTGCTATTTATAACCTGATCTGTCTTTTCGGGGGGAAACAGGAAGAAACCGGTGTCAGAAGACGAATCGGTAATCTGGCAGGCCGATCCAGTGCAAACGATGTTCGTGGAGAAGTACTTAAGGAAAAGAAACAAAAGCAGAAACGGGGCAGCGGCTTAAAGCTTGTCAGTGAAAAACTGGAGGGAGAACTGGAAGCTGCAGGAATTCAGATCAGTGGGGAAGAATATCTGCGGATCTGGGTAATGGTGACTTTTCTGCCGGCATTGATTTTGCTTTTGTTGGGAGGCAGTGTAATTACAGCTTTTGCGTTTATGATACTGGGTCTTATGATTCCGCCCATTCTGGTGGGAAATGCCCGGAAGAAACGGTCATCCCTTTTTGACAAGCAGTTGGGAGAGGCCCTGCTGATCATGAGCAACAGTCTGCGGGCTGGGTATACCTTCCAGCAGTCTATGGAAGGGCTTTCACGGGATATGCAGCCGCCCCTTTCTGATGAATTTAAGATTGTAATCCGGGAAATTGATATGGGAGCATCCATGGAAACTGCATTAAAACATATGGTGGAACGAACCAAAAATGAAGATGTGAAAATTCTGGTATCTGCAGTACTGATTTCCTCTCAGGTAGGTGCCAACCTGGCGGATGTACTGGACAACATTTCCGGAACCATCAAGGGGCGTCTGGAAATGAAGGAACAGATAAAGGTTCTTACCGCCCAGGGACGTATTTCCGGGATGATTGTTGGAGCCATACCGGTATTCCTGTTTTTGATTTTTATGATTATCAATCCCAGTTATATTGGAAGTTTCATTGCAACACCGATGGGAATTGGGATGCTGATGATCGGCGTGGTGATGGAAGCACTTGGATTTATTGTGATCAATCGCATGGTTGATCTGAAGTATTAGGTGGTGATGGGATGCATATGATAATTGCGTTGGGAGCAGGAGGCGTTTTATATCTTCTGTTCATGCAGATTTTTCGGAGACTGTGGCAGGAAGAAGAAACCATGTCCCGCCGTCTGGAAAACATTGAGAGAAATCATAGTAGTGTATACCAGACTCAGCGGCAGGAAATACTGGATCAGCCGTTCTTTGATCGTACCATCCGTCCGCTTTTGGAAGCCGCTGGCGGGAAAATGAAGAAATTGCCGGGTTATTTTGGCGGATCCAATGAAGGAGATCTGAAGCTGCAGCAGCAGCTGATTCAAGCAGGAAGTACCATGAAGGTGACAGAATACACTGCAATACGTATGGGAATTACTGCCATGACAATGATATTGGCCATTTTGCTGGTGTTGTTTACAAAGACAACAATAATCAATAAGTTGTTGTATCTGGCACTGGGGATACTGGGCCCTTATATTGTGATGCGGTATGCGTTGGCAGGAAAGGTAACCAGACGAAAGGCGGCAATTGAACAGCAGCTTCCGGAGGTTCTGGATCTGATGAGTGTCAGTGTGGAAGCCGGTCTGGGCTTTGAACAGGCCATTGAATATATCGTTTCCAACATGGAAGGAGAATTGATTGATGAGCTGGCCATTACTTCCAGAGAAATTGCCATGGGACGGAGCCGCAGAAGTGCTTTTTTGCTTCTGGGAGATCGTTGCGGTGCAGATACGGTAAAAAGCTTTGTTGGAGCTCTGGTACAGGCCATGGATATGGGTATCTCCATGAAAGTGCTGCTCAGTTCCCAGGCAGAATCCATGCGACTTCACAGAAAACGCGTGGTGGAAGAAAAGGCCATGAAGCTATCTACAAAGCTGTTGTTCCCGCTGATATTCTTTATTTTCCCTTCTATTTTTATCGTGCTGTTGGGACCGGCATTAATGAACATTATGCAGGCCTTGTAGGAGGATGGAATGAGAATTGAAAAAGATGGAACTGTTCTGTTTGATGCAATAAAAGAAGCCCGGACCTTCTGGCAGCGGTTCCGCGGTCTGATGGGAGTTACTTTTCTGAAAGAAGGGGAAGGGCTCTGGTTTGAAAACTGTTCTTCAATTCACTGTTTCTTTATGAAAATACCCATTGATGTGGTATATTTTGATAAGCAGTATCGAATTGTTGGAATAGAAACGGTACAGCCATGGAAAATCGGGCACAGATATAAGGGAGCACGTCATATTCTGGAGGTGGGAGCCGGTGCGGCATCCCGTCTTCAGGTTGGAGATGTGCTTGTGATAAACAGGTAAGAAGGTGATATATATGGAAAAAGAAGTGATAGATTTTCTGCGGGATCGTGCGGAAGAAAATCTGGATGATGTGTTAAAGAGCAGTATGGGCGGTTATACCAAAAAGTCCGTTCAGGATTATGTTTCCCAGCTCCGCAGACAGCAGCAGACAGCAGGAAGACGATTCAATGAAGATATGAAAAATGTGCTGGCCGAAAAAGAAGCACTGAAAGAAGAACTGACACGGATGAAAGCCCGCCTCAGCAGCAAAGAGGCACAGTATCTTGCATTGTCAGAATCTTTACAGGAATACCGTCAGGCAGAAGAAGAAAACAGTGTGGAAAATCTGGTGGACCTGAAACGCCAGCTGGCAAAACAGGAGGATACCATTTCCACTTTAAGTGCAGAAAAGCAATTACTGATCCAGAAACAGAGTCAGGCTGAACAGAATGTGAAAGAACTGAAAAAAGAACTGGAACAGAAGGCGCAGGAGCATAGTCTAACCAAAGAACTCTTTCATGAAGAAAAAAAGAAAAACAAGCAGACCATTCAGCAGATGCAGGAAGTGTCTTCCAGACTGACCATTGCACAGGATGAGATTGCTTTTTTAAAGGGACAGCTTACAGAGGGTGAAGTTGCAAAGTTAAAGGCAAATGTTGGTAAACTGCAAAATGAACTGAAAGTACAGCAGGAACTTCTGGAGCAGAGAAAAAAGGAACTGAATATGCGGGAGCAGCAGATCCAGTCTGATGCCAAACAGCTGGATATGAAGGACAATCAGGTGAAGCGTCTGAGAGAAAAGAATGAGAAGCTGCAGCAGATTGTAGATCAGATGACAGAAGAAAACCAGCAGTTGGAAGCCTATCAGCAGGAACTGACTGAAAAACTGCAGGAAGAATTCCAGAAGAATCTGGATATGCTGCATGCAAAATCAAAACTGCAGCTGGAGAATCTGAAAATGTCCCAGAAGCTGGGATGCAAGAGCCTGGAACTTCCGGCAGAGGAAGTTTAGATATTAGCTTCCGATGCATGTTGAAAGGAGGAAATCAGATTGTTTAAACGATTTTTTCGAACAGAAAAAGGTTCTGTTACCGTATTTGTTGCAGTAACAATGACGGTATTGCTTGGCTTTGCTGCTCTGGCGGTAGACTATGGTTCCCTTACCAATGAACGTAGTCTGCTGCAGAATGCCGCCGATGCCGCAGCACTGGCGGGGGTGGTGAAAGTAAAAACAAAACCAGTTGAGGCCGAAGCTGATGCAAAGGCATATGTGTTAAAAAATACAACGGGGGTATCGGAAGGAGATATTCAGGTTACACCGACTTCAGATACATTGCAGGTTACCATTACCAAGGAATGCCCCGCCTTTTTTTCACAGGTTCTGACAGGTCGAACAACCAATCAGGTGGCAGCCAGTGCAACAGCCAAGCATGAAGGAGAAATTCAGGCACCTGGTTATGCAATCTGGGCAGAACATGATATTGAACTAAAAAATAAGTCTTTTATAGATGGAAGTATTCATTCTAACAGCGGTGATTTTAAATTTAATGGTGGTGTCAACAATATTGATGAAGAAAGCGAAGTTGATGAGTCAGAAAAATCAAAAAAAGGTGTAACCATTAAAGGGAAAATCACATCTGGAGGACAGACCATGCCTGATTATACTTATTTAATACAGGGTGCAACAAAATTGAATCCAGATGATTATAAAGGGAAGAGTGGTATACTTTTTACAGAAGAAAAAATTGCAGCATTGGATGAGAACATTATTTACTATATGAACAGTTCAGAAAAGGTCGTAATTGATGGGCCGTTAAACATCAATTTGATTGCAGATGGACTCATTGTATTTAATGGAAGCAAAGCTTCTGTGGATGCAAAAATACTGTATTCAACAGGTGGAAGTATTGAATTAAATGGACATGGGGCAGAACTGAAAGTACTGGCATATGCTCCAAATGGAAGTGTTACCTGGAACGGTAGTGGAACAAAGTTAAGCGGAGCAATTATTGCCGATAAATTTATTGAAGATGGTTCAGAAGGTAGTGTATCATATGATTCCAATGTTTTGAACAAATTTCCTAGATTGGTTCCTCATCTGATAAAATAGTTTCTTTTGGTACTGATGCTTTTTCTTGTTAAAGTAAAATTTTGTTTCATCAAAATTGTTCAATTCAGTTTCTGAAAACGGCATGATTCGTCATGCCGTTTTCCATACGATAAATCTATAAATTCTTTAGGGCAAACAGACATAGTATCCGATGGAATTTCAGTTTGCAGCATAGGATAAGACAGAACAGAAAGAAGATTTACTTATGAAAGAAGTTGTTATTATCGGTGCCGGTCCTGCTGGTCTGACCGCAGCCTATGAATTATTGAAACAGGATTCTGGCTGCAAGGTGATGATACTGGAAGAAAGTGATGCCATTGGCGGTATTTCCCGTACAGTTTGTTACCATGGAAACCGGATGGATATCGGAGGACATCGTTTTTTTTCAAAAGATGAGCGTATCATGGATTGGTGGAAATCCATTCTGCCCATGCAGGGTGCTCCGTCTTATGATGATAAGAGACTGGGCAGAGTGAAGACGCTTTGTTCTGGTGGACCGGACCCGGAGAAGGAAGATCGGGTCATGCTGAACCGTCAGAGAGTTTCACGGATTTATTACAACCGCAAGTTTTTCGATTATCCCATCACCATGAAGCCGCAGACTTTTATCAATATGGGGCTTCAGAAAACAGTTTTGGCCGGATGCAGTTATCTGAAAGCCTGTATTCACAAACGGGATGAGGATTCATTGGAGAATTTTTATATCAACCGATTTGGAAAAGTGCTGTATTCCATGTTTTTTGAGGGATACACTGAGAAACTGTGGGGACGGCATCCGAGAGAGATTGCGGCAGATTGGGGAAGCCAGAGGGTAAAAGGACTTTCAATTCTGGGTATTATTAAGGATATGTTTGGCAAACTGAATCCCCATGGAAACCGGAAAGTAGAAACGTCATTAATTGAAGAATTTATTTATCCAAAACTGGGTCCCGGTCAGTTATGGGAGACCGTGGCAGATGAAATACGTTCCATGGGCGGAAGCATTCAGTTTCACAGCAAAGCAGAAGGAATCCTGCTTTCCAGAAATCAGGTCACAGGTATCCGGTGTCTGGATACGGAAACAGGGGAGAAGTTGACTGTGGAGGGAGATGTATTTCTGTCTTCCATGCCCTTATGTGATCTGATTGACGGAATGGGAAATACCGTGCCCTCGGAAGTACAGCGTGTGGCAAAGGGATTGCCCTATCGGGATTTTGTTACCGTCGGATTGCTGCTCAATCGGCTGAATCTGAAAAATGAAACCGAAATCAGGACCATCCGGAATCGGGTTCCCGATTGCTGGATTTATGTGCAGGACACAAAAGTGAAACTGGGACGGATTCAGATTTTCAACAACTGGTCCCCCTATCTGGTGAAGAATCCGGAGCAAACGGTGTGGATTGGTCTGGAGTATTTCTGTAAAGAGGGAGATGATTTCTGGAACATGAATGATCAGCAGAGTGTTGATCTGGCGGTCAATGAACTGGTGAAGATGGGAATCATTGATGGTCCGGAAAATGTACTGGATTCCCATCGGGAGCGTGTGAAAAAGGCTTATCCGGCTTATTTTGATACCTATGAGGAAATTGACAAAGTCATATCCTATATCAATGCCATTGAAAATCTGTATTGTATCGGGCGAAACGGTCAGCATCGATATAACAATATGGATCATTCCATGGCAACTGCGTTTGAAGCAGTTGACATTATCATGAACCGATCAGAGGATAAATCCGCCATCTGGAATGTCAATACGGAGAAGGAATACCATGAAACGAAAAAATAATCGATACATAGCAGACAATCTTCGGGAGATTGTGGAATTCCTTTTACATGGTCAATTTTGTGAACTGTTTTTAACTCCCACGGAAAACAGTCTGCTCCAGTTTTTTCGGTACTGTTTTGTGGGAGGGATTGCATCCGTTGTTGACTGGAGTGCTGTCTATCTGGTGGAAAAAATGGGAGCGCATTATCTGTTTGCAGCAGTAATAGGCTTTTTTTGCGGTTTGCTATGCAATTACGGACTGTCCAAAGCCATGGTTTTTCGTATGGAGACTTCCAAATTTGATTCCAGGCGGGAGTTTCTGGCCTATGGTTTTATTGGTGTGATTGGTTTACTCCTGACATTGATCATTATGTACATTCTGACGGAGTGGTTTCATATTTATTTTATGATCTCCAAGATTGCAGCAACGGTTCTGGTGCTGTTCTGGAACTTCATGGCACGGAAATACTGGCTGTATTAGATACTGCAAAATGATTGACCGGAAAGCTTCCTGTATACTTTAAATAGGTCAAGAGATTGACACAAAAAAATACCT
>JBJELP010000134.1:0-40184 GCA_051879215.1 Lachnospiraceae bacterium | reverse complement strand
CTAGAAATGTTTGCTGAAGAATTCATTGATTATCTGAATAAGGAAAGTGATGATTCATGATGCAGGAAGCAAAGAGGATTAAATAATATGGCACTATATGCAATGGGAGATATGCATCTGGCCTTTTCGGTGAATAAACCCATGGACAGGTTTGGAAAAGTCTGGAGAAAGCATGAAGAAAAGATAAAAAAGAACTGCAGAAAAATGATTCAAACCGGAGATTTCTTTGTTATTACAGGAGATCATTCCTGGGGGAGAAAACTGCCGGAGACAAAGACGGATCTTGATTTTATAGCGGAGCTTCCCGGGGAGAAAATTTTGCTGAGGGGAAATCACGATATGTTCTGGGACGTCAAAAAGACATCAGCTCTGAATAAAGAGTACGAGCCCAGACTTCATTTCCTGCAGAACAATTATTACAATTATCAGGATTATGCACTTGTAGGGACGAAAGGTTATACCTTTGAAGGACCGTTCCTTGTTGATTCGATCGGGCAGATTATCAGCTGGGATAGCGATGATGAGGAGAAGGCACAGAAGCTGGTGCAGCGGGAGGCTGAAAGACTGCGGGTTTCCTTTGAAAGTGCCAGGAATGCCGGTTTTACAAAGTATATTATGTTTCTTCATTATCCTCCTACGAATATTCTGGAAGAAGAGAGTGTCTTCACACAGATGGCTGAGGAGTATGGAGCAGAACATGTTGTATATTCGCATTGTCATGGAGCGGCACGTTTTGCTGACAGCATCCGGGGAATGCATCATGGAATCCATTATCATCTGGTGTCCGGAGATTATCTGAATTTCAAGCCAGAGAAGATAATAGAATAGTAAAATGGGATTGCCCAAAGTGAACAACATCTGACTGACTTGACAAAGCAGTTAAAAAACTATACTTATAATAAAGTGAAACATGAGTTAGTGACTTATAAGTAGAGGTGACGGGAATGCAGTTTTATTGCAGGAAAGATGAACTTCGGAAGATGAATCAAAGATTTGATGCAGATAATTTCGAATGTATTGTTATATATGGACGCAGACGTGTGGGAAAGACTGCATTGATCAATGAATTTTGTAAAGATAAAAAGACAGTCTACTATTCTGCATTGAATGCAACTTCACAAGAAAATCTGGAAGCATTGTCTAAGGCGATTCATCAGTATCGTCATCCTGATGATGATAATTATCCAGTCTATCATTCTTTTGAGGCTGCATTAGAGGAGATTGGGCGTATTGGTAAAACAGAGAGAACTGTATTTGTTATTGACGAATATCCGTATCTGGCCAAAGCTTCTCCGTCTATTTCTTCCAGATTACAGCATTTAATCGATCACCAATGGCAGGACAGTAAACTTTATCTGATATTGTGTGGTTCTTCTATGAGTTTTATGCAAAATCAGGTGCTGGGATATGAAAGCCCCTTGTATGGAAGAAGAACAGCACAGTTTAAGATTGAACCGTTGACGTATAAGGAGACAGCTGAGTTTCACCCGGAATTGTCGAATGAAGAGAATGCATGGATCTATGGGATTACAGGAGGTATTCCGCATTACATCAATAAACTGGGTGTTCGAGGTTCACTGGATGATGCAATTGTTGATAGTATATTTGATCGTTCCGGATATCTTTTTGAGGAGCCTGAAAATCTTTTAAAACAGGAACTTCGTGAACCGGGCGCGTATAACTCTATTATTACGGCTGTTGCAGGAGGTTCCTCAAAACTCAACGAAATCGCAACCAAAACAGGAATGGATAGTGCTGCGTGCTCAAAATATATTAAAGTTCTGATTGATCTTGGAATTTTGAAAAGGGAAACACCAATTACGGAAAAGTCTGGTAAGAAAACGATCTATGAGATTGAAGATAACTTTTTCCGGTTCTGGTATCGTTTTGTACCGCAGAACTATTCTGCCATTGCGTCAGGCAGATTTCCTTCTGTTCAATCTTGGTTGGGATCAATGCTGGGGATCTGAATCCTATTTTGGTGACTATCCCTGTTTGGATGATGAAGTAATGGATTATATTTTGAAGGGGAAGTATAAGGGAATTGGCTTCGATGTGATTGGACTTGATCCGATTGCAGATGTCAATCTGACACGACATAAGAAGTTGTTTGCTGAGAAAGAAATTGTGAATATTGAAAACCTGTGTCATCTTGAGCAATGTGGATCCGGTCTGTTTTGGTTCAGCTGTTTCCCTTTGAAGATAAAGAATAGCGATGGCTCCCCAATCAGGGCAATTGCCTGGTTTGAATGAAAATTCCCAGTTGGTGATTCATCAGTTTTATAAAAAATCTGAAAAAAATTCTTCCGGAAACATGTAGATTGCAAAATAAAAAGGAAGCGTCAGATACTGATCCTCAAGGTCAGTGCAGCTGACGCTTCTATATTCTATAGCTGAATGGTAAGTTATTGGAGTTGATAAATTTAGAGAATGGTATTTTTTATTCAAATTAATTTTATTAAAATTTATCTGAATAAAAATTGAAGGGATTTTCCTGTGGGACATGACATGTCTACCTGTTGAAAACAGGGCTTTGCTCACTTTGTGTCCTGTTCCAAAAAGAAAAATAGCAGTAGGATGAAATCAGGAAGGAGGAAATCAAGTCATGGATCTTGTGAAGATTGGAAAATTACTTCAGGAACTTCGGAAAGAAAAGGGATTTACACAGGAACAACTCGCGGAACAGATGGGTGTTGCGCGAAGAACTGTTTCGCGCTGGGAGACAGGCAGCAACATGCCGGATCTGGATGTTCTGATAGAACTGTCTGATTTCTACGAAGTCGACCTCCGCGAAATTCTGAATGGAGAAAGGAAAAGTGAGCATATGAATGAAGAAATGAAAGAAACAGTATTACAGGTTGCAGAATATAGCAACGAAGAAAAAACGAGGCTGCTGCAAAGGATGCACTGGCTGTTTATTGCCGGACTGACTGGATTTACCGCATTTCTTATGATTTCGTTCCTCGGTCTGGATCATACTGCACCTTATGAGGCAATCGGCAGTTTTGGACTTGGTCTTGCCTTTGGCATGGTTATTCTTGGGGTGATTTTTACGAGCAAATACGCGGTCAGAATCAGACAATTCAAGATGCGGTTGTCAGGGAAAATGAAAGAGGAAACCCGATGAAAATATCCAGTCTGTGTTCCATCAGTTTTATGAAAGAACTGCACCGCCGATTGCATATGATGAGGTAATGAAGAGGGTACCGGCTGGAAAAGTGATTACGGTTGGAAATATCCTGGTGGCATAAAGCACAGAAAGAAAAACTGGAAGGCGAAAAACCGTGTAGTTATGCGTTTTTCGCCTTTTTTATTTCTCTGAATATGTTGTAAAGAAATGTTCTCTATCAGAACATTTCTTTACTTATGTTATCGATTTCCTGACTTACCAGATCGTATACACCGGGGAAAGTACTCATGGGGCCGCCCTGTGAGCAGCAGGGAATGAAATATTTTCCGCCGTTTCCATATGTTTCACATGCTTTGCGGACTTCTGCTTTGACAATATCTTCTGTCCATTCAGGGAAGTCAACCTTTGCGGAATCAATACCGCCCATAAAGGAAATCTGTCCGCCGTATTTCTGAATGCATCCTTTGATGTCATTTGTTGTCATAACACCCTGCCAGATATCGACTCCCATTTCAATCATATAAGGAACCAGAGTTTCGGCATAGGAATCGGAATGATGTACAATGAGTTCTACGCCGCGGCTTCTGTAGTATCCGTAGATTTCCTTGTATGCGTCCAGATAAAATTCTGCAAACATATCAGGAGACAAGAAGGTTGAGATCTGTGTACCCCAGTCATCATGATGGAAGCATACGCTGGGATGAACATGTGAACATAATTCATCTGCATACTGAATTTCCCAGTCGGTGAGATATTTGATTAAGTCGTGCATTGCGTCAGGTTCTTCATAAAAGCTTATTAAGCAGTTCTGAATCTCCATCAGATAATGGCACTGCTCAAAAAGTCCGGGGTGAATGGACGGACCGACAAAATATTTATCACGGTCTACGGATTCATAATCCGCAATGGCTTTTTCCCATTCAGTATCAGAGAACTTTACATTTGGTGCTTTTACATATTTCTGCCATTCACAGATATCTTTGATCACGATATGTTCTGCATCATGGACAGGGAAGACACCGGGAGTGCCTTTGGGCCAGGACCGTGTTACGCCCCATGCATTGACAACATTCAGTTCTCCGGGCTTCGGAGCGGTATTGCTGACGGTAAAAGGGTCAGAACGGAAGAGCTTCATGAATTCATACTGACTTACAAAGCGATCCGGATTACCGCCTTTTATACATTCCAATACATTCTGTTTCGGTGTTAACATTTTCATACCTCCATTGATAAAAAGGACTACCGTGCAGCAAATGGTATGTGTTTGCTGATGCGGCAGTCCGATTACTGTGTTCAGAGTGATGCTGTATTATGCCTTCTGAGCGATTTCTTTTTCCATCTCAACAACTTTTTCATCGGAAAGTTTGAAGAGGAGCATGGGTAATACAGATACAAGTGAGAGTCCTGCGGGCACAAGGATGAACAGCATTTTGATACCGTTGATTGCTTCAGCAGTTACGGTTGTTGCGTTCGGATCGTATGCGATTGCTGCAAGGATTGCAGAAATCAGGATACCGCGGAGAGCGATGGCGATCTTGATTGCCAGTGAACAGAATGCCATGATAACACCACGTGTGTCTTCACCTGTTTTCCATACGGAGTATGTACCGCACATTGCATACATGTTTGATGTGAGACCATATGCAACACCGAATGAAAGTTCAGCGAGGAACAGGAATGCACCTGTTACATATAAACTTGCAGGAGAAATAAAGCATATTACGAAAATAATACCGCTTAAGCCGGTAAATACAATATTGGTCATCTTGCTGCCGATTTTTGCTGCAATCTTTGCGGAGAATGCAGAACCGATCAGAGTACCGGCATAGAACAGGATCATTAGTGTGGATACATTGCCGGGGTTGCCCAGAACTACTTTACAGAAGTAAGCAGCTGTTGCAGCTGTACCATAGTAAGCCATCAGTCGGATTGCGTCATGCAGCAGGAATAAGATCAGATGAGGATTGGTTGCGATGCCCTTTGCCATGTCACCGAATGTTACGGCTTTCTTGCCGGCACCTGATTCCGTGTCATATCCGGCGGTAATTCCATAGTGGATAAAGTAACAGATCAGGAACAGGAAACCGGATACACCGGCAATAACGGTATAAGCGGTAACACCTGAGAAAATGCCTAACAGTACGGAACTCATAAAAGGAACGAACCATGAGCAGATCAGCTTTCCAAGGGAAGAACCCATAGCAATACGTGCTGACAGGAAAGATTTTTCTGCGGGGTCATCAGACAGCTTGGGAATCAGGTTACGGTTAGCGGTCCATGCAATATTCCATAAGAAATGTGAAACAATATATCCGAAACCAATAACCAGACCGGCTGTCGTATCGCCGCCGACTTTTGTAAATTCAAATATAAAGAATGCAACTACAAAGATCGGAAGATATAATAACCAGGGGCGGAATTTTCCTGCTTTGAAATTAACCTTATCAATTACAATACCCGCAAGTACAGCTGAAATTGCATCGGCCAATGCAGAGAAACCAGTGATGATGGCAGTAATTGAAAGTGGTAACTGAGCAACGTCAGTTAAGAAGAAAACCAGAAAAGTAGTTTCCATGGTTGCCATGATGGAGAAACCTACTTCTGAGATACCCCATACCGTTTTGATTTTACCGTTGATACGATTCATAAAATCAGAGCTCCTTTCGTTTTCATTTGTTTTTCATAGTAAACGATTCATGTACTTTATTCTCATTCGGTACATCCTGTACATCAAGTCTACAGGAAAAAACTGGTAATGCCATTGTACTATGTGCACAAATCAATCCAGTCGCTATTGTTGCATACTATCTATTCATTTCAGCTGTTCATTTCTTTATTCTTGAATCAGGTTTGAAATACTGCCAGGACAAAGGTGTATTTAGTTGTACGATAAAGGAGGATTCGTTATGTATACAGCAAAAGAGAATTTTTTAAGATTAGTGAATAATGACAATCCCGATCGTCTTGTTGCAAATTATGAGGCACTGGGTGTTGTTCGATCAGATCCGGTCACACTGCTTGATTGGGGAAAACGGGCAAGAGGTCAGTCATGCAAAGATGTTTACGGAACTACGATTATCTGGCCGGAAGAACAGCCTGCCGGAATTCCGTATGTTACAGAGGAAAATAAGGTAATTAAAGATATTACGAACTGGAGAAATGAGCTTACGCTTCCGGATTATGATGCCATGGAGGAGTCTTTTGACTGGACGACGAATGCTGAGCTGGTTGCACAGATTGATCGGAATGAAAAGCTTATTACTGCAATTCTTCCCACCGGATTATTTGAAAGACTGCATTTCCTGATGGGATTTGAAGATGCTTTGATGAACCTTATTTTAGAACCGGAAGCAATGCACGACCTGCTTGATGAACTGCTGAAGGTAAGAATGTCCTACGTTCGTTTGCTGAAGAAATATATGGGCGTTGAAGTAATCGTCAGTCATGATGACTGGGGAAACAAGAAAAGTCTGTTTATGAGCAAGGAAACATGGAGAGAGTTCTTCAAGGAAAGATATCGTAAGTTGTATGACTATATGCATGAACTTGGCATTATTGTAATTCATCATGCAGACTGTCATTGTGCTGCAATCTGTGAAGATATGGCAGAAATCGGAGTTCAGATCTGGCAGGGCGCAATTCCGGAAAATGATATTCCGGATATGCAGAAACGTCTGCAGGGAAAGATGATTATCATGGGCGGTATCGATGCAATTGTGGATCATAAAGACTGGACAGAAGAGGAAGTAAGAGCTGAGGCACGCCGCGCATGTGTTGAATATGCACCCGGCGGAGCGTTTATTCCCTGCCTGACATATGGCGGTCCCACCAGTATCTTCCCTGGTGTGACAGATACCATTGTGGATGAAATTCACAGATATAATTCGGAAGTGTACGGTGTGTAAACAAGGAATAGTCTGATTCTCACGATGAGGCACTATGTACAAGGCATTTACCTGTATATAGTGTCTCTTTTTGGATTGAAACTTTCTTGTGAAGAAATTATAATTGAAAATATATTATTACAGGAGAGGGGACCGTATATGAATCTTTCCATGAAGTTTCTGCAGATATATCTGTCTGATTATGATGTTGCCGTAGAGTTGAATCAATGCAGCAATCCCTTTTTTGAGTCCGTGCAGGTGTGGAGTCCGTATAAAGAACTGACCGCAAAAACACTTTATTTTTGTCCATCCGATACGACGGTAAAAGACCTGAATCTGGAAGACCAGATGATTCCTGAAAATGTTGGTCTTATCTGGCTCAATCCCAACGAGATGCCGCACGTAATTCCTGTAATGATTCCCGATCTGATATCACCGGAGGCGGACAGCTGGCTATTTTTCAATAGTGTTATTGACGTTTTTCATTATATGAATGAGTGGGCCGGTCAGCTGCATACGAAAATTCTGCAGAAGGCCAGTCTTACGGAGATCTTTAATCTGCTGAATCAGGTTACACCGAATCCATGGTATATGTGTGACTCCAGTTTTCGGGTCCACCCGATGAAAAAAGACCCTGTACTGGCGGAGATGTCAATTTTCTGGAAACGAAAAATGGAGCACAATTATCTGCCTTTGGAAACAGTAATCGCCATGGAAGAAACCGGGGAACTGGCATACATTAACAGTCAGGAACGGGCTGTTATTGTTGATACAAAGGTTTTTTATAATCCATATGTAAGTAAAACACTTTTTTCGGAAAATGGCATTCTGAGTCATTTCTTTATCACAAGCGGTTCCAGAATAGTTAATGAAGTTGACCGCGAAATAGCAGAATATTTTGGAAATGTAATTAACGATCTGTTTATTCACAATGCCGTATATCTTCCCACACGGGGCCGGTATTATGATAACTTTTTCATTGATCTGATTGAGTCAAAGCTGGAAAGAGCACCGGCAGTGATTGAACAGGTCTTCCATAAGCTGAAGTGGAATGACAGTGATCAGTTTGTTGTCTTTGTTCGAAAAAGTGAAACATGTGAAGAAAGTGTAGTCATAAACACATTGGAATTGCAGATACTGGAGCAGATGTTTCCCTGTCAGGCATTTATTTATAAAGATTACGTGGTGGGGGTCTTTAATTTATCCCAGAGACATATCCTGGCGGATGAGTCATTTCATGAAGCTATTAGCCGCGATATTGAAAGTATACGGAATAATATTGGAGGGGTAATCGGAGTCAGTGATCCATTTTATGCAAATGACGGCTTCATTAACCTTTCTGATTTTTATCATCAGGCAGCGGCAAGTATTGAGCAGCTGAATTTCGTAAAAATACAGGAGAAGAGTAGTCATATCCATTTTTATAAGGATAACGCCGTGTCGTACATATGTCATACTCTGGAGCAGGAGAAAAAACGTTGGGCTTTTTACCACCCGGGGGTTCAGATCCTGATGAAATACGATGAGGAAAATGATACAGAGCTTTGCAGTACCCTTCGGAACTATTTGATAAATGGACAGAATGCAGTGAAGACCGCAAAGCAGATGTTTATCCACCGTAATACACTGCTTTACAGACTGGAGCGGATCATAATGCTGACAGGTATTGATTTATCAAATCCGAATGAATGCATCCGTCTCATCATGTCTCTGGCCGATACAAGAGGAGCGGAGGGGGCATAGCTGCCCCCTCTTCTTAAAGTGCAGCGATCTGTTCTTCCATGGTGGAAACATCGCACTTTCCGGTTTTGATCGCTTCCAGAATCACTGCAGGAGAAGCAGGAACTTTATTGATTCGAATGCCGATGGCGCGGCTTATGGCGTTGAGAATTGCCGGAGTGATGGGAACAGTAGCCACTTCAGAGATTCCTTTGGCACCATAGGGACCGATGGGCTCGGGGTCTTCTATGAGGATGAGTTTGTAAAGAGGCGTTTCTGATGCCTTGGGTAACCCCAGATCCTTATAGAGTTTTTTTACAGGATAACCGCCCCTGGTGGGATGTCCTTCGGTGAGGGCATAACCCTGGCCCATGGAAACAGAACCCTGCATCTGACCTTCAATGATGCGGGGATTGATGGCACGACCTACGTCATGGGCGGCAATGACCTTCAGAAGTTTTGTTTCGCCGGTAGCAGTGTCTACCTCAACGATAGCTGCCTGGGTAGCGTAAGCATAGGCTGGGAAGTTGCGGTACTTGATACCCCTGGCAGCGGCTCCTTCAAAATTACCGATGGCAAAGCATTCGGGAGCCTGGAAATAATACTCAGCATAACGACTTTCGCCAGGCTTCCAGGGATTTTCTTCCAGTTCTTTTTTAAGAAGCATACATGCTTCGTATACAGCACGGCCATCACAGAGTGTCTGGCGCTCTGCTACGGATTCACCGGTGGGAATGGTAATATCTGTATCGCCGATGATAATATCGATATTTGCCATGTCCATATTCATCGTCTCGGCGGCGATCTGTACCATAGCGGTACGGAAGCCTTGCCCCATATCTGTGCCGGATACGATCATCTGTAACCGTCCATCGGGCAATAAGGTCAGCTTGCAGGCACCGTCGTCAATGAATATGCCCTTACCGATACCGGAGTTTTTGAAACCGGAGGCCACACCCCAGCCGAGGACCCTGGTGCCATTTGGATATTTTCCTTCATATTCTTTTAATGCTTCCTTCAGGGCAATCTCGCACTGGTCGATGGTATCGTGCATACCCATGCTGCTTTCCAGAAGCTCACCGCCCACGGAGTAAGAACCAGGGTACACAGCATTGCGGCGGCGGAGCTCAAAGGGATCGATGTTTAACTTTTCGGCCATCATATCGATGGCGGTTTCAATGGAAATAGCAGCCTGATTGATGCCATAACCACGGAAGGCACCGCCCTGGAGATTGTTGCTGCGGATGCACCGGGCATCCACTCGAACATTGGGGATGATGTACGGGCCGCCGGACATCAGACAGCCGGTCATCAGAGTACCGTAGCTTTCTGCCTCATAGGGACCGCCGTCGGAGATCATAAAGCTGTCCAGATACTGGAACCTGCCGTCTTTCGTAAAGCCAATCTCATAGTCGGTGTGATAGCCGTGACGTTTGGTGGTCTCCAGAATATCCTCATATCGGGTGAGGGTGATCTTCACAGGCTTCTGGCATACAAGACCGGCCACTGCAGCAGGAGCTTCCAGGAAAGAGTCACATTTTTTGCCGAAACCGCCGCCCAGGGGTGTGGCCACCACACGGATCTTTTCTTCCGGCATATTCAGGTTTTTAGCCAGCATAGTACGGATTTCAAAGGGAGCCTGGGTGCAGGAGTAAACAGTAATTTTGCCATCTTTGCCATAACCAATGGAAGAAATGGGCTCCATACACACATGGTCCTGGGGCTGGATGTCCTTGGAGACCCGGACAGTGACGAGATCAGAGGTCTTTTTTGCAGCATCCACATCACCGGCAGTACGGCCGGTTTGAACGATGTAGCTATCAGCCTTGACGCCTTCTGCCATACTGTAAATACCGGGGAGCTCTATGTAGTCTACTTTCACCAGTTTTACTGCCGCACGGGCGTGAGCCTCGGTATCTGCCACCACAAGAGCGATGTAATCGCCAAGAAAACGCACTTCGTCGGTACAAAAAATGGGCTGGTCCGGGGTCCAGGTACCGATTTTATTGAGACCGGGTACATCTTTGTGGGTTACAATGCGCACCACGCCCTCTGCCTTTTCTGCAGCGGAATAGTCAACGCCGTTGATTTTTGCATGGGGCACAGGCGCAAAAACGAAAGCGCCATGGAGCATGACATCTTCACCGAACTCGTCTGCTTCAAAGTCGTCGCAGTACTTCAGTGTGCCGCCGGCTTTTGCCATACCGTCCACATCCCATACGGACTTACCGACCCAGCGGCCATCGATTTCGGGCACGACCTGCTTCTTGCCGACCATGATGACGGTGGGGTCATTGATTTGAACATCCTCCAGAGAGATATCTTCGCCGCGGAGGCGGGCAGCCGAAAGCTTTATGCCTTCGATGATCTTCACATAGCCTGTACAGCGGCAATAGTTATTTTTCAGGCCCTCATAAATATCCTCCAGAGTGGGTGTCAGCGTCTTGAGCAGCAGGGCCTTGGCAACCATGACCATACCAGGCGTGCAAAAGCCGCACTGCACTGCGCCTGCGTCCAGGAACGAGCGTTGGATCACCGGCAGTATGGTGTCATTGGAAGCATTTTCAATGGTCTCCACACTTTTGCCTTCGAGCGTTCTCATAAGAGTAACACAGGACCGTGCCAACTCTCCGTTGATGAGGACACTGCAGGCCCCGCAGTGTCCTGTACTGCACGCTTCCTTGGTGCCTTTCATGCACTCTGCGTTACGCAGGTATTTGAGAAGTGTTTGTTTTTCTTTATACTCGGCAGTCACTTCATTGCCGTTTAGAATAAAAGTAACTTTCTCCATGATAAATTCCCTTTATTAAAAAATTCGATTTTTTTTATACAATTTTTCTGGTGTGCTGCAATATCCTTGGATTTCCAGCCATGATTCACCATATTGTTTTCGATTTTGAGTATTAATAGTATACGTTACCCAATCAGATTTGCCAAGGTAAACAGCATATCCAATTGGGCTCACGATTACAAATCCGGAGAAAGTTGAAAACGGGTGGTTGAAGCCGTATTTTTACTGCCAGAAGTCTTCTGTTTCTTTCAGGATTTCTTTGGTTGGCGTGATAGTTGCCTCATAGATAGACGCACCTGTTTTCTTCAGGTAATGTCCGATCAGCGCATATCCGCAGGCGTAGCCGCCGCAATAGGGCATTCCGATGGGCTGACCTCCTCGCAGCGCCATAATCTCGTCACCGTAGAGATAAGAAGAAAGGGCCTGGAAATCGCTTGTCATCAGATTTGCCCGGATGAGCGGTTTGACGGTTTCCTGTAGCATCTGTGGTGTGGTTTCTCTGACCCACTTGCCGACTTTGTCTTCACCGAACATGTTTGCGGCAAAGGTTTCTGCCAGACCTTCCGATACGATCATATCTGCCAGAGTGATCTGGCTGCTCCACTGCATGAACTGCCAGCGGACATTGTGATTGGTTTCATGGGCCAGTGCCACCGGCAGCAGGCAAAGTGACTGTTCATTCGGTACAATAGAACCGATGATATAACCGGGAATTCCGCCATCGCCGCAATAGTCACCTGCCATAATGGTCATGGGACTCTGCGGATCACTTAGCACGATTGTAAACACATACTCCTGCTTTGGCAGTCTGATTCCGTGCTGCTCAAAGCCTGTGAGGGTATTGCGGATGCTGTTTTCGCAGGCTGTCCAGAATGCCTCATTGCTGATTTTATCAATTTCCGAGTGACGATTTTCTGTAATCTGCACCGGAGCATAGTAGCCGTTCATTGCAGCAGCAGATACCACATCGTAACCACCTTCCGTCTCTGCTTTCAGAGGGATGCCGATGCATGACCATTTGAACGCAAAGGGCTTCATCAGTTCATCCCGATAAATGTTATCTTTTTCAGTCGGTGCCGCATTCATCATTTTCCAATAAATACGGTCAGACCGGATTGCTGTAATATTCATAATCTTTAATCCTCCTTTTTGTCTTTCATGTTCGAACATGGTCACATGATATACTATGACGTAACGTAAGGGTTAAGAGGTATTTTTAATTTTTTATTACATAAGGTCTATAGGCAGAACACGGTCTTTTTGATATACTTTAAGAAAACAGTGTCAATCATCGCAGCTGCGGCTGCGACATATCCTTTCGCTTTGCAGAATGAAAGTTCATTCTGCGTGAAATAGTTTGTCAATCAGCGTAAGGCATTAAAAACAGCTGGAGAATTGAGTATGACAGATCAAATCCGTGTTTGCGAAAATCAAACCGAACCGTATTGTTTTATTAGCTACTCTCATGCAGATAAGGATAAAGTTCTCCCTATCTTAAAAGAACTAACGGAGAATGGCTGCCGGATATGGTATGACCGCCAAATTCGAAGTGGTACCGTATGGGCTAACTACATATCAGAATGGCTGACCCATGAGAATTGCAGGAGATTTATTGTTTTTATCTCAAAAAATTCGGTGGTTTCGGAAAATGTTCAGGATGAGGTGCATGTTGCGCATAAACATAAAAAGAAACGATTAGTCATTTACCTTGAAGACATTGAATTATCCGGTGGATTAGAATTACAGCTTGATCGATGGCAGTCTATTAAATGGTTTGAAGAAGAGCCGGATGTATTCATTAAAAAAATGTTGCTCGGAATTCCCGTCGAAACCAGAAAAGTACCGGAATATGCGACAGATTCTGATAATGAATTTTCAAAGAAGTATGTGCTTCAGGAAATTATCGGGCAAGGTGGATCATCTGTTGTCTATAAAGCAAAGATGCTTTCTACTAATACCACTGTAAAAATAAAAATTGACGATTGTGAAAAAGAATGTTCTCATAACAGGATACTTCAAAGAGAAAAAGATACGTTATCACAATTACTCAACTGTCCGTTTGTTCCCAAAATAGTGGATTTCGGGCAGGCAGCATTTGATGGAAAAATGAAGACATATCTGGTCGAATCTTATATAGATGGAATAACATTGGCAGATATTCGTTATCGTTTAAGTAATGCTGATCTTGTAATGATTCTATCAAAATGTATTCAGGTACTTAACTATTTGCAGATGGATAAGTATGCTCTGGTTCATGGAGATATAAAACCGGAAAATATATTAATCGATAAATATAACAATTTGTATCTTATAGATTTTGGTTCGTGCGTTCGTACTGCATCTTATGTTGACTGGGGAACAAAAACATTTGCTCCGCCAGAGATCAATAATAATGAGCGCGTGGATATCCGAAGTGATATTTATAGTTTGGGCATGACCATGAAATATCTTATGATTAAAGACAACTTGCAATTACAGGGGATGAAATTTAAACAGGTTCTGAGACAACCGATTATAGATATTGTATCTGATGCAAATAGAATCCTGACTATGCTGATCGAAAAAATGATTGATCCCAGAAAAGAGTTCAGATTTCAAACACTGAGTGAACTTCAGATTGTTGTCGAAGAATTTGAGGCAATGCTGTCAGAAAAACCTCAGCTCGTATTAAAAAACAGCAATCGGTTATTACAGTGTTCACATTTATGGTATGAAGCTACAACTGAAGCCACAAATAAGGGCAGAGAGTCTTTACAGGAATTCCATGAATTGTTTTATGGTGAAACTCCTGATTTATCAAGAGCAATTAATCATTCTGCGGTGCTTGGATTCTCTGTTGCTGTATCAGGAAATTATACAAAGGGGGTTAACTTACCACTGCCGCCGTCTATAATTACTGTTGACATATAAAAATATCCGGTAAAGACTCATGTATCTTTGCAGGAGTGCAGGTACCATGATATCTTTACAACCATCAATCAAAACTTACAGAATCAACTATCTGATTGCAGTGAATTGTGATAGAGTTTAATCCGATTTTGTAAAATACGTATAGACAATAGGCCTTGGAAAAAGACACACAATCTGTGTGTCTTTTTCCGTGTTGACAAAAAAACAAAACAGGATATAATTGTTCTAAATAGAACGATTGGAAAGCAGGAGGAATCATGCATTTTTGGGACCAGCATAAGACGATTACATGTTATTATGAGACACTTACACGGGCAGTATGTGATCAATACGAATTGACGCAGATGGAATATGACATACTGATGTTTTTATACAATAATCCGCAGTATAAAACAGCGGCTGATATTGTCCGGGTTCGTAAATCTACGAAGTCGCATGTTTCAACTTCTCTCAAACTTCTTGAAAATAAGGGATTGGTTGAAAAAAAACAGAGTGAAGAGAATAAGAAGCATATTGAAATAATACTGTTGGATTCTGCACAGGAAATTGTTCATGCCGGACTCAATGTACAGAAAGAATTTGCAGAAAATATGTTTCGGGGACTTACAGAAGAAGAGATGATGATGTGTAAATCTGTTTTCAGCAAGATATGCAACAATGCTGAAAACTGTTTAAAAAACAGATAAAATGAGTATGGGAGATGAAAAAATGTTTCATGTAAAAAAACGAACCCTTTTATTGATTGCCGGTATAGTATGGCTTATAGCTGGTTTCAATGTGGCAAGACTCGGAGTTTTGTCGTACCTTGTAATAGAAGCGAAGTGGTATTTGTTTCTATTCTCAATCGTTGTATTTGTGCTTTTTGGAACAATGTTTTTCAAAATGAGTCAAAAGCATACAAGGAGAATTTTACAATATGAGGAGTACAGACCATTTTGGAATTTCTTTGATGGAAAGGCATATATGATTATGGCATGTATGATGGGCGGTGGAATTGGCTTTCGAAGTGCCGGAATATTCCCGGATATCTTTGTTGCTTTCTTTTACTCCGGACTTGGCTGTGCATTAGCCCTGGCAGGAGTATTGTTCTTCAGAAATTATATTTGCTATACAAGACTATTGGAAAAGGAGACGACAGCATTATGACAAAAGAAACTTATAAACCGCGTGTACCGGATTTGATGGAGGCAGTATTCGACGTCTGTTATCTGACATTTGATCTGATTGCAGGAATCCTGTTTTTTGCTTTTTCAGAAGGTAATGTGTTATTCATTCTTTACGGAATATTGACGTTAACTCTTTGTGGAGGAGATGCATTTCATCTGGTTCCCCGTGTGATCAGAGCGATAAAAGGCAGCAATGAGAAAATCAGGAGGCATCTTGGAATCGGGCTTCAGATTTCGTCCATTACAATGACAGTCTTTTACGTCATTCTGCTTTATATCTGGAAATATACTTTCTATGAGATGGAAGCGCCTGTTGTGTTGGAAATCATGATCTGGGTTTCTGCAATTATCAGAATTGTAATCTGCTTCCTGCCGCAGAATAACTGGTGCAGTGATGAAGGAAATCTGAAATTGTCCATTATCAGAAATGGTGTATTTGCTGTTACTGGCATTGGAGTAATCATTCTATATATTATTTCCGGTAATACATACGGATATCATATGACCAGAATGGCAGCAGCAATTATCATCTCTTTCGGATGTTATCTGCCGGTAACACTGTTGAGTAAGAAAATGCCCAAGGTCGGAATGCTGATGATTCCCAAGACCTGTGCATATATCTGGATGATTGTTATGGGATTGCAATTATTGTTTTGATTCCTGGTATGACTCATTCCTTCTCCTTGCAGGCTGAAAATTTGTCCTGCATGAAACAGTTTATCAATTAAAGTGAGGCATACTGGTATGACAGAAAATTAATATCAGGATTTTTATACCACCGGTATAATTTACTTCCATCCCAATATGTGCTATTCTATAAAAAAATGAAAAAGCGGTTCGCAGTGGACCGGAAAGGAAGAACTGGACAGAATTGATATTCTGAAACCGGATAGATAAACATGTATTAGAGTACCGCTTACTTTAGGTGAACCTGGGGTAGGCGGTTTTTTTGTATTTGATGTACTGTGTTTTGTTTAATGTAAGAAAGGAAAAGTGAGGATGGATATTTGTTTTACCGATCTGTCAATGGAGTATGGCTTACAAAATCGGTTCCGGTGAAATATATGAGGAAGGAATAAACTTAGAAGATGCCCCCACTTTCAGCGTCAGAGCTCTAAGTGGGGACAAAATGGTTCACTTTGTCCTTTGTTAACGTATCACATTTTAAAAGCTCTGGAAATTGCATTCACAAATTCACTGAAGAATTTGTCTGCTATTTTTGCACTATTCTGTGCCTCTTCACTCATACGATCAGAAGATTGTGAGAAAGTGTTATAATACGGTACAAATGAATTAAAGGCAGCAATAATATCGTTCCCTTTGTTAATCAACGATTGGTATTCCTGAAAATATTTATGTTTTTCGCAGAAATAGAATAACTTCTGTAAATGTTCATTCATTGCAGAATTGGCTTGGAATAAAGCCTTTTGATTTCCATTTCGCAATGCATCTCTGTATAAAGTTGTATCGTCAAATAATTCGTTAATGAGCCTTTGAAATATTTCGTCAATCTTTTCAATATGAGTCGAAGGCGATGTCGGAATCGCTTGGAGAATTGAGTCTATAAATTCTCTGAATTTATCCTCTGTCATCCTTGCCCATTTTTGTGCTTCTTCACTCATACGATCAGAAAACTGTGAGAAAACGTTATAATACGGTACAAATGAATTAAAGGCAGCAATAATATCGTTCCCTTTATTAATCAATGATTGGTATTCCTGAAAATATTTATGTTTTTCGCAGAAATAGAATAACTTCTGTAAGTGTTCATTCATTGCAGAATTGGCCTGGAATAAAACCTCCTGATTTCCATTTCGCAATGCATCTCTGTATAAAGTTGTATCGTCAAACAATTCGTTAATGATTTTTTGAAATGTTGTTTCAATCGTTTCGATGTGAGTATCAACATGATCCGAAAACAATATTTCCATCCTATCAGCGGAAATTCCTTTCATGAGCATCTGCATGGATATGGATTCTTGGCTTTTAGACCATTTAATAGATTGCCAGCGATCCAATTGAAGTTCTATTCCTCCGGTCAATTTAACATCTTCAAGATATATGACCAGACAGCTCTTTTTATATTTTCTCGCTAAATGAATCTCATCTTGAACATTTTCTGATCTTACAGAGTTTTTTGAAATGAAAACGACAAAATTAGTACAGTTTTCATGAGTAAGCCAATCAGAGATATAATCGGCCCATTTCGTTCCGCTTACTATCCCCTGATCGTACCAAAAACGATATCCATTATCCTGTAATTGTTTCAGGATAGGATATACAATATTTGCATCATTGTGAGAGTAGCTGATAAATGCATAAGGTAAATCTTTATTATCACACACCTTAATATCATTTAACATAAAGACACCTGCTTTCGTTTGCATATTATCTTAGGCAGAGGAATTATTCTGTCCAGACATTTTTTTTGATTTTGTAAATAATTAAATATCATGTAACATAAATCCGCAAAATCGCTGATAAAATTCAGCTGTATGATGGAATATAAAGCTCTTTTATCCCAAACAACATCAGAAGGGATTGAAACCAAAGGGCTGAGTGATAAAAATTGTAACTCTTCATTATCCTGAATTATTCATGGAACAGTATCTGATGAGATACTCTGGTGAGGAATCCATGTTTGTGACAACAAATGTGCACATGTAAACCATTTGGTTTTCCGGTTTTTCAACCTTGCATACCACGCGCCTTTCATAAGACCATGAACCTGCTTTGTACATGAATTCGCCATAGACTACCGCATAATCGACTTTATTGTTTTTGGTAATCTCATCAAGCTCATCCACAAGACAGGATGCTTTTTCGCGGAGAATGCCATTTTCCTTCAGCCGAATCACATAAATTGTGCCATTTTCCTCTATTCATCCAGTATCGGCTGCAGAAAGTCAACCACTCCGGTACAGGAATACTGTGTTCCATCACGAAGCTGGATTTTAATCAGGTCTCCGTTCATTCCATACTCATAAAGGGCTCCTTTTGTTGGTATTATTTGAGATTCGACACCTTAATTATATCACAAGTGGATGCTCTTTTTTCATTTACTTGATAGGTAAAAAACAATATTCAGTAAAAACACAGTAACTATGTGGCTTTCAGCCACTTTCACGGCACAGCCGTGAATAATATAGGGTTAATGATATTGATTCAGAATATCGGTATTGCAGGAAGAAGAACGGTGGCAAGCTGGATCCAGAAGAAATAGAGACACCCTCCCATCGTCTGATCAGACGATGGGAGGCTTTCCCTGAATAAAAATCTCAATTGTCTATATATTTCCATTCACAAGGTCTGCAATGGTAATATTGTAAAAGAAATCATGTATCATTGAATTATATTTTTTCCACATGGGCAATGTCTTACATGCTTTATTTCTTGGACAGGTTTCAGCATCCTCATCCAGACAGGCGACGGTTGCCAGTGTACCTTCCGTAATCTCTAATATTTCTCCAACGGTATATTCTTCCGGCTTTCGAAGGAGGCGATACCCGCCGCCTTTGCCGCTGGTTCCTTTTACCAGTTTTCCGCCAACCAGAAGCTTTACAATAATCTCCAGATATTTTTTTGAGATTTCCTGACGTCTGGCCACATCATCAAGCGGAACCGGTATTCCTTCCGGTTGTTCTGCCAGGTCGATCATGAAACGAATCGCATATCTTCCTTTTGTTGAAATCAAAATTGATCCCTCCTTTTTTTTACCTGTTCTTATTCTACCTTAAGGCAACAGGTAAATTCAAGTGAAATGGAAAATAAAACCTATTTACCTATTGACAGGATAGGCAAATAGGTGTATAGTAACACCATCGAATTTGAGCAAACAAACAGGAAAGGAGAGGAATGCAATGTATAGAACAAATACTTCTTATGAATTCGTCATGTGTTGCAGCCGAATGTTGTTCTCCCGGGCATATCCATATGGCCAGGTGCATTCGTCTGCTTTACGATGCATCAATATATAGCAATTCACTGTTAAAGTGAAATACGATATAAGCCATTTGCCCGGGAGCTGGTTGGAAGCCCCGGTTTTTTTGTGCTCAGATTCCTTGCAAGGGTGAGTGAATCGCCCGATTATTTTGAAAAGAGGTAGAAAGTAATGAAAAAATATCTTAAAGAAAATCTGAAAAATAACTTGAAAAATAATTTGAAAAGAGCAGGAGTACTGTTCCTTGCATCTGCATTTACATTTTCCGCACTTACCGGATGCGGCAGTACACAGAATGCATCTTCCGGAGAATCTGCAGCAGTTGATGGAAGCAGTACGGCAGGGGATGCAAAGGATTTCGGTAAGCTGAAGGTATCTTTTCCCGCTGGTGCGGTGAGAGTGGCGACCAATATCCTTGCCCTTGGTCTGGGATATTTTGAAGAAGAAGGTGTTGAGGTTGAAGAGGTGGCCCTTGGGGGACTTGATGCACTGACTGCAATCAATGGTGACGGTGATACACTGGATGTCCTGAATACGGGTTTTGTGAATGATGTGCAGTCAATCGGAGCCGGCTATGATCTGACATTTATTGCCGGTACAGCTGTTGAAGGCGGAGCTGTTTTTGCAAAGAAGGGTGCGGCAGATCAGTTTAAAAACAGTGATACGATTATCGACATCGATGCCGTAACCAACGCAAAGCTTGGTCTGGTCAGAAACGAGGCCGCATGGGTAATTACCCGCCAGTACCTTCTTGACAATGGTGTATCTGAAGATGCAATTACCGCAATCGAGGATGAGACCAGTGGAAATATCACCTATTACGGTGACAGTACTGCAGTTGCTCTGGCTGTTCAGGCGGGAGAAGTTGATCTGGGATTCACTCCTCTTGAGTATGCATTGCTTTACGCAGATGCTTATGATCTGGAACTGGTAACACCTTCCGGAGCACTTTCACCGGATTATGTATGCTGCCGGGAAGTTACTTCTGCTTCACGGTATAAAGAAAAATATGATGCGTTTGTTGCCTATGAGACTGCAAGAATCCGTGCTTTTGAATACTATAAACTCGGTGAAACAGACGAAGCTGTCCGGGAAAATGTGGTGAAGATTGTATGTGACTATACCGGCAAGGAAAAGGATTACGTAGAGGTCTGCCTTTATGGTGGTGTAAGCAAGTTTGCAGTCGATCCCAACACAGTGGGTATTGTAAATTATGTAAAAGCTGCTTATAACTCCGGTGCACTGGCGGGTAATGCAACCGATTTCAGTACCTATGATATTAAACAGAATGTCGACACCGGTGCATATTATGAAGCTCTGACAAATCTGATTGAAAGAGAACCGGAAAATACGTTCTATGCAGAACTTCTTGAACAGTATAAAAACGCAAATTAGCAGCAGATAAACAGTCAATTGGAGGATTAAAACCATGGGGAAGATTTATGAATCAATTCTTGAACTTAACGGCAGGACACCGCTGCTGCGGTTGAACGGATATATAAAGGCACATGGTCTGCAGGCACAGATACTGGCAAAACTGGAGGGCTATAATCCGGCAGGAAGCCTGAAGGACCGGATTGCTTTGTCCATGATCCGGGATGCAAAAGAGAAAGGGCTGCTTCACAAGGACTCTGTTATCATTGAACCGACCAGCGGAAATACCGGTATCGGTCTTGCGGCTGTAGCTGCTATTGAGGGATATCGGCTGATCATTGTAATGCCGGATACCATGAGCGCAGAGCGCAGAAAAATACTCCGTGCCTATGGAGCGGAAATTGTTCTGACCGACGGAAGCGGCGGTATGAGAGCAGCAATTGCCAAAGCGAAAGAACTGTCAAATGAGCTTCCGCATAGTTTTATCGTTGGGCAGTTTGTCAACGATGCGAACCCCCGTGCTCATTATGAGACAACCGGTCCTGAAATCTGGAAGGATACCAATGGAAAAGTTGATATTTTTGTCGCTGGAGTCGGAACCGGAGGAACCTTGTCCGGTGCAGGAAAATATCTGAGGGAACAGAACCCGGATTTGAAGATCATTGCCGTTGAACCGGAGGATTCACCGGTGCTTTCCGGAGGAAAGGCCGGGGTGCATTCCATTCAGGGACTGGGTGCAGGATTTATTCCAAAAACGCTGGATACCGGAATCTATGATGAGGTAATCACCGTTTCTTCAGAGGATGCGCTTCGCGCAGCAGCGGATCTGGCCAGACAGGATGCTGTGCTGGCAGGAATTTCCTCCGGCGCTGCCCTGGCTGCTGCAGAACAGATTGCACGCCGCAGAGAAAATCGTAACAAAAACATTGTTGTGATTCTGCCGGACAATGGAGAGCGTTATCTTTCCACAGCATTATATGATGATATAAGGGGCAAAAGGTCATGTATTTCATGCTTGCATGATAATACATGACTTTGGGACCCGCAAAACATGAGAAAGCAGCCATTTTCCTAGAAAAATGAGCGGATTTCGAATGTTTTCAGGATTTCGAGAGCGTATAACGCGGAGAAATCCGTTTGTATCATGGGGTCAAAATCTTTTGACCCCAACATCATTTGATTAAGATGAGGAGAGAAACGATGAGTGACCGCAAACGAAAAATTGAGATAAAGGATGTCAGCTTTGTGTATTCTGACCGCAAAACAAAGTTCTGTGCGCTTCAGAATATCAATCTTGATGTCTATGACGGTGAATTCGTATGTCTGCTGGGGTCTTCAGGCTGTGGAAAGTCGACTCTGCTGAGTCTTCTGAATGGAATTCATCATCCGAGCGGAGGAGAGATCCTGCTGGACGGAAAACCAATCAGGAAGCCGGGCATTGACCGGGCAGTTGTTTTTCAGCAGTATTCGCTCTTTCCCTGGCTGACGGTAAAGGGCAACATCCTTTTTGCAATTCGGCAGAACGCGCACAAATACAGTAAAAAAGAGATGAATGAGCTGGCAGACCACTATGTGGAACAGGTCGGACTTACAACGGCTGCCGACCGTTATCCGAATCAGCTCTCAGGCGGCATGAAGCAGCGTGTTGCTGTTGCAAGAGCACTGGCACTGGAGTCAGATGTACTTCTGCTGGATGAGCCCTTTGGAGCAATTGATCCCAGACTGCGTCTTGAACTTCAGGAACTGGTATCGAAACTGAGCACTGAGCATAACAAGACTGTGGTGTTTGTAACACATGATCTGGATGAAGCCATTCTTCTTGCTGACAGAATTGTTGTCATGAAGCCCGGTCATATTCACAGTATTCTTCCGGTTGATCTTCCGAGACCCCGTGTCCGGGAAGAGCTGCACCGCACAGAGGAGTATGAAGTGCTTCATCGTCAGCTGATCAATGCTTTTTACGACCAGCTGGAAGAAACAATCGATGAGGAGGTGGTACTGTGAAAAAACTGCTGAAACTGGAACCGCAGATGTGGATTGAATACGGAGTGGCTGCCATTCTGTTTATTGCAAATATTATTACTGCCTGCAGTCTTCCGTATTATACTGAACACAAATACTATTATGACAGTCTCCCTTACATTGTCGTTCTGATCCTTGCATTTGCGGTCTATACCGTTTATCTGCTGGCTGTCAGGAAAAAAAGCACCTCTGACATTGCAATTGTTCTATTTGGCTTTTTTCTGCTGTGGGAGGTCAGCTACAAGCTCGGCTTTGTTCGCAACGATCTCCTGATACCGTCTCCGGAGGGATTGTTTCACTTGTTTACAGAGAAACAAACAGAGCTTCTTACAGATATCTGGAGTTCTCTGAAACTGTTATTCTGGGGAGTTGTTCTGGCATCGGTTTTCGGGACCATGCTGGGACTTCTGGCCGGCTGGATTGCGCGGGTACGCGAGGTGCTGCTGCCGATTTCCAATGTCGTTTCCCTGATTCCGCCGCTGATGTTTTCTGCATATCTGATCATGTTGCTGCCCACATTCCGGCAGGCGGCAATTGCAGTTATTTTTATGGCGGTATTCTGGCCGGTTTTCAGAAGCACAACTGAGAAAGTAGGGCAAATTGACCATTCGATTATTGAAGCGGCAAGGACCATGGGCGTAGGTACAATTGGAATGCTGTTCAAAGTAATCTTTCCATACTGTCTTCCGGGGATTATTCAAAGTATTTCAGGAAGTCTGCGAGGAGCATTTATGTGTCTGTCAGGAGCGGAAATGCTGGGAATCAATCTCGGTATCGGTTACTTTATTGAAAAATACAGGAGTTTTTCCGATTTTCGCTGCGTTCTGGCCGGAATCGTAGTCGTTGCCGGTGTTACAACTATCATATCTATTCTGATGAATCGTTTTCAGAAGGCAATTATACATTGGGAATACTGATATAAAGTCATTCATTCATAAAGGTATCTATTATTATAGCTTATACTAAGAAAAGAGAAATAGAGTTATGGGAATTGAAATTAGCAAAAGCATATGCAGGGTCTGTTCAAGAGGCTGCCCGATTGATGTAAGGCTTGGAAATGACGGGATTCAGCAGATTACGCCAAGCAATCCGCAGGCGGGAGGACAGCTGTGTGCGCTTGGATATGCCTATAAAGAATATGTTTCACGTCCTGATCGCATCCAATCTCCTATGCGGCGAGTGGGCGAACGGGGCAGCAATCAGTGGGAAGAAATCACATGGGAGGAGGCATACCGGGAGATCGCTGATCATCTTCTCGGAATCCGGGCTGAATCCGGTGCCGATGCCGTTGCTTTTTTCACCGGATATACCAAATGGTACCGTCCGGTATTTCAGCGGTTTGCGTATTCCTTCGGCACGCTGAATTACGGAACTGAATCCAGCACCTGTCACGAATCTTTTCGAATGGCCAATGAACTGAACTTCGGATCACTGACCCGACCCGATATTGATAATTCGGATTTGTTTATCGGATGGGCATACAATCCGTTTTACAGCGGCAATTCACAGGGCAATCCTCTGGAAGCGTTCAAAGAGCGCGGCGGAAGAGTGTTGATTATTGACCCGAAATATACACCGGCTGCAAAATTCGCCGATATCCACCTAAGACCGGATCCCGGAACCGATGGTGCTCTGGCACTTTTTTTTGGAAATTATCTGATCCAAAACAAGAAAATAGATCAGGATTATATTGATGCCTATGTCCATGGTTTCCAGGAGTACCGCAGCAATGTGAAGCAGTACACACTGAAAAAGACCGCAAAGATTACCGGTATTCCAGAGAAGACTTTACTTGCTGCCGCAGAACTGATTGCCGACTCCCCTGTATTCAGCATTCAGATTTCAGGTGCGGCGATTCCGCACCATACCAACGGCATGCAGAACTGCAGAGCGATTCTTTCTCTTCTTGCAATCACAGGAAATTTTGACCGTGAAGGCGGCAATCTTCTTTTGGAATATCCGAAAGATTCACTGAATCTGAAGGTGGAATGGGATAAATTTGTGGATGAAGTTCGCCCTCTCACCCAGGATGGCAGCGGTTATCAGAATTCCGCTGCGTGGAAATGGAGAAATCCGGAATTCCGATGGGAAGGACGAAAGCAATGCAAGCCTAAAATCGGTTCGGAACGGTTCCCACTCTGGTCACAGGTTGTGGACCAATTCCAGAGCAATGATCTTGCGCGCAATATTCTGGAGGGAACCCCGTATCCGATCCGGGCGGTCTTTGCACTGGGCATGAATCGCAGAATGTTCCTGAATAATGACCGGCTTATGGAGGCATTAAAGAAACTGGACTTTTTCGTGGATGTGGATATTTTCTGGACAGATGCAGCAAAAGTAGCGGATATCGTCCTCCCTGCCTGCACCTCATTGGAGCGGGCTGAGCTGGTATCCGGAGGGCCTGTTGTAAAATATGTCAGTCCGGCCATCAAACCGATGTATCAGTCAAAATCAGATGTGGATATTCTCTGCGAACTTGCCGATGTGATGGAGCTTGACGACCCGCTGCTTCGCAGAGGTTACGAGGCCATTGCCAGAAATGTAATTATGCGTATCGGTCTCACCTTCAGTGATCTGAAGGCATCCGGTGCACCGATGCGGATTCCCGGTATCGAACCGATGATTCCGGGTCGAAGTCTTCAGATGGGGCTTCGGACACCAACGGGAAAAATTGAGCTGTATTCGGAAACAATTGCAGCAATCCCGGAATCCTATCGACTCGATCCCCTCCCTACATACAGGCAGAGTCTCCCCCGAAAGGGAGCGGCAAAATACCCGTTGACACTTGTTGCGGGTTCGCGGATTTCCACACGGTTTCATTCGAGATTTCACGGGGTGAAGTCAGCTAACCTGTTCCGTCCGGTTCCTGCGGCGGAGATTCATCCGGATGATGCAGCAGAACTGGGAATCCGGCATGGAGACCGGATTGCCGTTTCAACGGAAACAGGTACCATTCATGTGGCTGCTCATCTGACAAAGGCGGTTAAAAGAGGAACGGTATTTATGTATCAGAGTTATGCCGATGCGGCGGATGTCAATCGGATTATTGAGTGGAATCACCTTGATCCGTATTCCGGCTTCCCGGGATATAGAACAGTGCGATGCAGAGTGGAGGTGCAGGCATGATTAAAAATATTCATTTTACCTTTCACCCGGAGCGTTGTGTGGGCTGTGGAGCATGCGTCATGGCCTGCATTAACGAAAATGGGATCGATATTGATCAGCAGATGCCATATCGACTTTTAAAAAGCAATGAGTACGGTGATGATGAGACACTGAATATCACCTGGTTTGTACATGGCTGTATGCACTGTGCTGATAGTCCCTGCGCCCGGGCCTGTCCGAAAAAATGTTTTCACCGGGAACCTGATTTTGGAACGGTACAGCTGGACAATTCAGCGTGTGTCGGCTGCAAACGATGTGGAAAAGCATGTCCGTTTGGGGCAATACAGTATACGAAGGACCGAAAGGCAGCAAAGTGCCACGGATGTCTGGAACGGCTCAGGGAAGGACAGCTTCCGCTGTGTGTTCAGGCCTGTCCCCGCAGGGCACTGACCGTTGACGAAAAGAATCGTGTTGTTGCGGAAGGCTGTGAGGCATTGAAAAAAGAACTGAATCAATAAAAATAAGATGCTTTGTTGTGACTGATCATTCACAGCAGAGCATTTTGATTTTCAAAAAAGGTATTGACTCTGACGTTATGTAATAGTTTACAATGAGATTACCACGAAGGAAATGAGGTAATCAGCCATGATGACAGTACATGAAGTCAGTAAAATTACAGGAGTGAGTATACGCGCTCTTCATCACTATGATAACATTGGTCTGCTTCCGGCTACAGATCTGACGGAAGCAGGTTATCGGCTGTATGACGATGCAGCCCTGGAACGGCTTCAGATTATCCTGCTTTTCAGGGAACTGGAATTTCCCCTGAAGGATATTAAGAAGATCCTGGACAGCCCGGACTTTGACCGGGAGAAAGCACTGGAACAGCAGATTCAGCTGCTGGAACTTCGCAGAGAACACCTTCAGAACCTGATTGAACTCGCCCGTGGAATAAAAACGATTGGAGTTAAGAATATGAGTTTTGATGCATTTGATACAAAAAAAATCGATGAATATGCAGAGCAGGCAAAGGCTTCCTGGGGACAGACTGATGCCTATAAGGAATATGAGAAAAAGTCTGAAGGACGTACAAAAGAAACCCAGCAGAAACTGAATGTGGAGATGATGGATATTTTTCGTGAGTTTGGAGAAATCCGTAACCAGGCACCTGGCAGCGCAGCGGCGATATCTCTTGCGAAAAAACTGCAGGATCACATTACCGCCAACTATTACACCTGTACCGACGAGATTCTTTCTTCTCTGGGCGCCATGTATGCAGCAGGCGGAGACTTCACGGAAAACATTGATAAGGTCGGAGGCGAAGGAACAGCGGAATTTGCCCAGAAGGCAATTGAAGCAATGATAGCTGCAAAAGCAAACTGAAAATTTGAGAAATGGATAAAAACAGATGAAATTGTGCGAAAATATCCAATTCTTATTGAAAAAAAGCCATAAGATTTTATTTCAAATAAAGAAATTGCATAGCAAAGAGGCTGTCGCATTTGATAGTTTCAGGCGGCGCAAAGACGATTGTAAAATCGGCCTTGCGCCGCCATTTTTTTGTGTGCATTCGTCTGAGTCTTTAGAGATTCAAAGACTCAGGTTCTGTACCTGTTGTAGATATACTGACTGGCTGTCCTGTTTTACCTTGACAAAATCGACACACGTGTCTATAATAAAAATCGACATAGGTGTCGAAAATGGAGATGCAGCATGATCAGTAAAAAAGAACGTACCAGAGAGATGATTATCAGGGCTTCCTATCCGCTGTTTGCAAGGGATGGATTCAACAGGGTTACCATGAAGGATGTTTGTGAAGCCACCGGTCTGAGCCGAGGTGGATTATACAGCCATTTTGCAGGGACGAAGGAGTTGTTTGAGGCTGTTCTGACAGCGATTAATAAAAAGGATGAAATGGATTTCTATAAAGAAATGGAAGATGGGATGTCGGCGACGGAGATTCTGAATCGTGCATTGGTGCTGATGCGGGATGAGATGGCGCATCCGGAGGATTCTCTTTCTCTGGCAATGTATGAATACGCAGGAACCGTATCGAAGGATAAGATGAATCATTTCAATAAAATCGGAGAGCAGAAATGGACGGATCTGATTCAATACGGAATGGACAGAGGAGAGTTTCAGCGTGTGGATGTGGCAGAAATAGTGAATGTGATTTTGTATATATATCAGGGAGTTCGTATGTGGAGTCGTATTGTGGATATGACTCCTGAAGTATTTGATTCTATTACAAATCATATAAAAAAGCAGTTGCTGAAGGAGTGCGTGTGATATGAGATTTGAAACGGAACGGCTTTTTCTTCGTCCTTGGACAGAAGCGGATGCGGAAAGTTTATTTGAATATGCAAAAGACCCTGCTGTCGGCCCCATTGCAGGATGGCCGGTGCATACAAGTGTGGAAAACAGCAGAGAAATTATCAAGGACGTTTTATCTGAAGATGAAACCTATGCGGTATGTCTGAAAGCGGACAATCGTGCCATTGGAAGTATTGGACTGATTCCCCCGGCCCAGTCACACACAAAGTCAGCCGGTGATGAGCTGGAAGTCGGTTACTGGATCGGTGTTCCGTTCTGGGGTCAGGGACTGATTCCGGAAGCGGTGAGAAGACTGCAGGAACATGCTTTTATTGATCTTGGCTGCAGTGCCATGTGGTGTGGTTATTATGATGGAAATGAAAAGTCGAAACGGTGTCAGGAGAAATGTGGATTTACCTATCACCATACAGAGGAAAACAAACCCTGTCCATTAATGGGTGATGTCAGGACGGAGCATTTTACCAGAATTACCAGGGACAAGTGGCTGGCCGGACGTAAGACAGATGAAGTGGTCTTATACATTCACGGGAAAGGCGGCAGCGCAGAAGAAGCGGATCATTACAGACCGTTCTTTCCGGGAACGGATGTATATGGATTTGATTATCAATCGGAAAATCCCTGGGAGGCGAAGAAAGAGTTTGCGGATAAGGTTACTGAATTATCAGAAACATATCATAAAATCACGCTGATAGCCGGAAGTATCGGTGCGTATTTTTCGATGAATGCCGGTATTGGTAAATTCATAGACAGAGCATTTTTTATTTCTCCGATCGTGAATCTTGAAAAGCTGATATCAGATATGATTAACTGGGCCGGAACCAGTGAAAGTGAACTGGAAAAGAGAAAAATCATTCCGGTGGATTTTGGCGATGATCTGTCATGGGATTATCTGCAGTATGTAAGGAATCATAAGATCTGCTGGGAGGTTCCCACAGAGATTTTGTATGGAAGTGCTGATAATCTGCAGTCCATTGATACGATACAGGAATTTGCCATGAAAGAATCTGCAAATGTGACGATTATGGAGGGCGGAGAACACTGGTTTCACACCGATGAACAGATGAAATTTCTGGATCAATGGCTGAGAGAGAAGATTTCAGAATAAATACGACAACGCATAAGCCCCCTGCTTCCGGTTCCCAGAGCACGGAGCAGGGGATTATTAAGATGCAATGGCTGATCCCATTGCAAAAGTTTTTCAGATTAAAAAAAGATCTAAGCAGATTGTTTCAATTTGGTGATGATTGTATGCAGCCAGACTTCCGTATCCTCTTCCCATGCGGGATAGATTTGCTCTCCTTCCAGAAGAAACCGGAAGTTTTTATTCAGATGAAATGGAGTCAGCTGAAGCGGATAGATTTTTTTATTCGCACCGATGGCAGTCCCGACTTCTTTCTGAACCCATCTTGATTTTTCTGCATCTGGTGTAAGAAGCAGCAGTAAAGAAGTAACCTGATTTAATGCCAGGGGGATTTCCTCCTGATAACTGGAGCCGGTGGGGATGGATTCCGGTGCCATCCAACAGGAGAGACCGGCTTGTGTGATGGAATTAAATACATTTTTTGCAATGTCTATCTGCTTCGAACTATAGCTGATGAAAACATCAGGACCGGTATCCGGTTTGATGAATAATGCTTTGTTAAGATAATCGATAATATGGATTACATTGCTTTCTCTTCTTTCAAAAAAGGTAATGGTTTCCAGTTCCGGTATGGTTTTTAATGCAGTGATACACTGCTGAACGAGCGGCGGAATGATAAAGCAGTCCTCGATCCCCTGGTCGCCGGTTCCAAGTATCGGGAGCGCAACGGAGTGAAGGGGAATATCCCTTATACTTGCCTGTTCCAGCAGAAAGCGAAAGGTTGAGAAAGCCTGTTTCAGTATTTTACTTTCCGATGTTACAGGTTCAAAATGATACCAGTCAATCAGTTCCACACAGGCTATCCGGTGAAAGCTGTCCGGTATTTCCTTAGATAACCAGCAGCCGTAGTCTTTTAAATCAATGGCAGGATCAGCAGCCAGTTCGGCAACCGATATCTGTCTTTGGAAAAGTAATGAGCCGATTAACGAGGATCTGGTTGGAAGATAGTTATTCTTAAAGGCAGAGCACACCAGAATATCAAATTCTTCTTCACTGGAACAGATATCTCCAACCTGGATACGTATTTTCTTTTGTATGCCATTATGAATAAATGCATACTCCCATAATGTGTGTAAAATTGACATTGTTGGATCCTTTCTCTTATTGACAGCGTTTTATTTCCTCTTCAATGGCCTGCAGAAGATTCTGGTACTTTTCCGCAATGATGTGCGGATTCGATGGAAAGAGAGAACTGTTCCGGTATTCCGATAATGCGGCGTGAAGTTCACTTAATGTCTTCCGATACATGGCCTGTTCGTTTTGTGCACGGTTTCTGTCCTCTTCCGAAAATGTATTGCAATCATTCAGAATCAGCTGTTTTTGACAGATCATAGTCTGGATCTGATGAAGCGGCAGAAGAAGTATCTGGTTAAAATCGTAATCCTTATATTCGGTGCCGGCTATTGCTGACAGACGGTCCAACGGATCCAGAGGGGATAATTCGGTTCCGTAAATATGTGTTGTCAGTCTGAGCAGGTCCACAAGTGTGGGATAGTTTTCACATAATTGTCGGAAATTGCTGAATGCAGGCCATTCTTTGCAGCTGCATTCTATCTGACTGCAACATTCCATCTGACTGCAGCTTTCCGTCTGACTGCAGCTTTCCGTCTGACTGAGATTTTCTGCCTGATTGCAATTTTCATTTATTTTCCGGAGACGTTGGTCCAGCCGGTCATAGTTCTGCTCATTTGCCAGATGGTCTAATATTTTCAGAAGATCCTGACTTCGGGTTTCCGCTGTGCAGATGATGTCACTGTCATGCGGCAGCAGAGACCGGTCATTCAGAACGATGCCGGATGCGGCATCACATTCGACCAGACAACTGTGCAGATGAAAGAAATTCTTTTTTTCAGATCCCGCTTTATGTAATTCAATACTGTGATATTGACGGTAATAATTAAGAAACTGCTGTGTATCCGGGCATGAAAATCCAATGGACCGTACGTAAGCATTCCACCTCTGTTTTTCACACCATAACTGCAGTTTTACGTTTTCCGGATTCAGAAGATATCTGAAAAAACCGTCAAGGTTTTTAAGTGAGAGACTATCATTCTGTTTCATCAGGCCTGCTGAAAACAGTCTGTATTTCAGGTACATGGCACTGGCCAGGGAACTTCGGTAGTTGTACATGTTTTGTAAGAAATCCCGCTTCTCTTTCCGGTTATGTGACATATCAACCAGAAATGCCGAGTCTTCAAAACGGGTCTGATGAATGGTATTGTAATTGTATCGTTCATCCAGACTGCCGAAAAAACATACATCAGTGACAGCATGATTTTCCTGATAAATATTTGTGATGGTCTGTTTCAGATTGGTATCTTCTATGACGCAATGAATATAGGAATGGTTTCCCTGCGTGAGGGAACGTTTGTCCAGATATTCTTTCAGCCAATGTGCAGAAGTCAGATTCTGTCTGTCATTGTCAAAGGCAAGCAATACGTAATCAATCTGAGGAATCTGATCCAGAAGCTGTTGAAACCTGCAAGAGTTCACATCTGCATTGTGAAATGAAAAACTGGCATAGGGAACGGTTCCGGTGCAGGTTTGTTCATCCGTTTCACAGTATTTACTGTCGAATACTTCCGGCATCTCCAGTTTCAATTGCTGTTTGAATTCCGTGCTGCTGTCGGAAATAATATGAAAATGAAGTCTTATTTTTTCCGGTTTTTCGAGACTTTGGGTTATAAAGGGATTCAACATCTGACCGCACCAGTAAGCGGATTTTATAAACTGCTTTCCGATGCTGCCGTTCCCTGTAAGTACGACCGAAAGTTCACTGCCATGAGTATCCAGAAGAGGAAGATAAAGCGGATGGGTATCCAGCAGTTCATAAATCAGGTTTTCATATTCATTGACTACCTGTATCAACACCTGACGTACATTTTCCTTTGTGCAAAGCCGGTTAAAATGCTCAGCTATCTGATATACCGTGGGATTTTCCGAGAAAATAAAAATATTAATGGTTTTTTCCATATTCTTTTTTGAATATTTCCATAAAGATTTTTTTTGTTTACCAATGAAAAAATCCTTCCAGTTCCCACTGAACATTTTTGTCAATGTTTCAATATTGCTTTCATCGGAATTATCAATCAGATAATATTCAACAAGTCCATGACCGATACCATTCAATGCCGTTAAATCGGTGGTCACACAGAGGGCATTTATTTTTTTTGCACGAATGAAGAGCTCGGAAGATAATTCATTTTCCGGATCGACATATGCATCGGTAAACAGGATAAAAGCGTTCGGGTCCTTTTTCCGGATATCCTCGGCCAGCACCACAGCGCGGTTATTCAATTCAGAAAAAATATAATTTTTCTTATTGCGTCTTAATGTATAATAGTATAAACGGAAATTTGGAAAAATATCGGACAATATATCAAACAGAATCGCACCGCCTGCAATGGGCGCCAGGGTGTTAAGCACGGCAGCGTAAAATCCATAGAGTTCCGCTGCAGCAGCTGATTGGCTGGAATATAGGAATGCTTTACCACTGGAAAGATACATGGTATAGTCCTCATCCATACTAAACGTCTGGAGTGCATGGATTAAGGAGTCCAGAAAACGTTCCAGCCAGTTCATGGAACTGATATTTTCATATATGGAACAATTCAGTCCGACTGCAAAACGAATCAGCCAGATTGCCAGTATGATACAGAAAGACGGATATGCCAGCTTTGCTTTTATACTGATACCGGATTTTTTAATGTCCGTGAAAAGGCATAAAAGAGCCAGGATAACCCATCCGGCGGACAGGAGCCAGAGGATCAGGAAGGATAATTCCGGTATTCTTTGAAACCATGAAACGATTGCAAGTATAATAAATACAAGGCTTACTATACTGCAGGGAAAAATGAGTTTGATACGATTTTCCATTTAAAATACCTTTCCGGGATTGAATCAAGTAGGTTGTGGCAATTATTATATACAATCCGGGGGAAATTGTAAATGTTATTGCTATTTGTATATGCTGTTGATAACAGGAATCATTTGATTTACAATAAAAAAAGCTTATTATAAGGAGTTCGTTCAATGGTTGAAGCAGAATGGCGGACTGATTATACAGAGGATGTACGAAAGAAGAACAGGAGATAAGAAGATGAAGAAGTATATAAAAAATCTGGCGCTGCAGAACGGTGCTGATGTCTGCGGCATAGGAAGTATTGAACGGTTTGCGGATGCACCGGCAGGTTTTTCACCGATTGATATCTATTCAGAGTGTAAATCTGTGATTGCAGTAGGGATAGCATTGCCAAAAGGATTATATGAAATCAATCCGAGGCTGATCTACAGTCATTTTAATGCAGATATCTGTGGGACGGTGGATCAGCTGACATTGAAACTGGCGAAGGCAATGGAGCGGGAGTATGAATGTTTTGCTGTACCGGTTCCATCTGATGCGCCGAATGAGTATTGGGAGCCGGATACCATGACAGCAAAAGGGCTGATTTCCATGAAGCACACTGCTGTATTGTGCGGACTGGGTTCAATTGGGAAGAGCTCTCTTCTGATTAACGAGGAATATGGAAATCGCTTAACCATCGGTGCTGTTCTTACGGATCTGGTATTGGAACCGGATGAAGTGCAGACGGATTTATGCATTGTCGGATGTCGGAAATGCATGGAAAACTGTCCGGTTCATGCAATTGGTGATGGGCGTGTTGAGCAGAAAGCATGCAGAATGAATTCCTATGGAAAAACCGCAAGAGGTTTTGATACTGTGGACTGTAATCGCTGCAGAACGATATGCCCCATGAGGTATGGAAAAAAATAAGGAATCTGATATGGAATGAGAAAGGAATATAACAATGTGCGATTATATCATCAGACCCATTCTTGCATCGGATGATCTTGAAATTGCTAAGATTATTAGAGATAACCTGGAACAGTTTCATCTGGATATTCCCGGCACAGCTTATTATGATAAGGAACTTGACACACTCAGTAAGTTTTATAATGCCTTACCGGAAAAAAGAAGATACTTTATTATCACAGACAAGGACAATACGGTGATAGGCGGTGTGGGAATTGGTGAATTTGAAGGATTTGATTGTTGTGCAGAACTTCAGAAACTGTATCTTACAGATGCGGCAAAGGGTAAAGGCCTGGGGAAGAAATTGATGGAAACGGCAGAAAAATTTGCAAAAAATGCAGGGTACAGACAGTTATATTTAGAAACCCATACGAATCTGGAAGCTGCAATCGGACTCTATGAAAAGCTGGGATTTCATCAGATTGAAAAACCTGATTCTGTGCTGCACAGTACGATGAATCGGTTTTATCTGAAAATGCTATGAAATGAAAGAAATTAATTTGTGCAGGAGAGAAAATGGATTGGCGTGAACGATATGGCGGAGAACGGTATTATTCGCTGAATTATTATCTGAAAAAACGGTTTGGTGAGAAGGTTTATAAGCTGGCTCTGGATGGCGGAATGACCTGTCCCAACCGGGATGGAACCCTTGGAACCCGGGGCTGTATTTTCTGCAGTGCCGGCGGCTCCGGTGATTTTGCAGTGAAAAGAAAGTCAGTTGAAACCGGTGATTTTGCAGTGGAAGGGAAATCTATTGGAAACAGTGGGTTTGCAGCCGTGTCGGAGGGCATGGTGACAGCACAGATTGAAGAGGCGAAGCTGCGGATCCGGCAGAAGACGAAGGCAGGAAAGTTTATTGCGTATTTTCAGTCGTATACGAATACGTATGCGCCGGTGGAGTATCTCCGGCAGATTTTTACAGAGGCCATAGAAAATCCGGAGGTTGTGGTCCTTTCCATCGGTACAAGGCCGGATTGTCTGGGTGAGGATGTGTTGGAGCTGCTTTCTGAACTGAATGGGATCAAACCGGTCTGGGTGGAACTGGGACTTCAGACCATTCATGAAAAGACGGCGAAAATGATTCGAAGGGGGTATGAACTTCCGGTTTTTGAAGATGCGGTCAGACGTTTGAAGGCTGCAGGTCTGGAAGTGATTGTCCATGTGATTCTGGGGCTGCCGGGTGAGACAAAGGCAGATATGCTTGACACCGTGAGATATCTGGCGGGGACCGGAATTGACGGGATAAAGCTTCAGCTTCTTCATGTGCTTACGGGGACGGATCTGATGGATTTGTATGAACAGGGGACTTTTCAGCCCCTGACTCTGGACGAATACATGGATATACTGTTTGACTGCATGGAACTTCTGCCGCCGGATATGGTACTGCATCGGATCACCGGTGACGGACCGAAAAAGCTGCTGGCTGCACCGGTCTGGAGCGGGGATAAGAAAATGGTTTTGAACACCATCCGCAGGGAGATGAAGAACCGTGATATTGTGCAGGGGGCTTCTTTTGACACGCAGAATCGGAAAATGTTCCAGAATTTTTAGATTTATTTCGGATTTTTTCACAATTGCATTTTCATTTTGTTTTGCTATAATGGGTGGAATATAGAAAAGTATAGAAAGAAATTCAGGAACGGGAGGGGAACGATGGAAAATACTGCATTTTTGGAGAAACTTCAGGAAGCGAAGAAAGATATTGGTGAGGAAGTATTTTCTTACGCGAAAGAGGAGTTCTGGATGATTGAGCGCCCCTATCGTTATGTGGAACATTTTGCTTTGGAAAATCAGTATTTTAATACGGCTCTGGCCCTTCCGCTTTCCAGAGGACTTCATAATGGGATTTATCGAAAGGCAAAGGTGTTTCGGAATAATGAAGTCTATCGGCTTCCCTATGTGATTCACTGCATTCAGGTCTGCAGGATGCTGATTGACACCAAGATTCCCATGGATGATGCAGAAAAGGATATTCTGCTGGCGGCTGCTCTGTGCCACGATATGATTGAGGATATTGATTTTGAGCAGGATGGGCGGGAATTGTATACGAAGTATCATCTGGATCGTAAGGTGTATGAGGTGGTGAAGTGTGTTTCGAAGCATAAGCATATGACTAAAGAGGAGCATGCGGCTTATTTTGAAGGGATTAAAAAGAATCCGCTGGGGCTGCTGGTGAAGCTTTCGGACCGGGGGAACAATGTGGAGGACCTTTACAATATGTCTGTACGGAAAACCCATGAGTACGTGTCGGAAACCAGAACGTATTTCTTTCCCATGTGCGAATATGCAAAAACACATTATCCGGAGCTGGGTGCAGTGATTGAAATTCTGGAAGATAAAATCAGAAGTTTCAGCGATGTGGCGGAGATTCTGGTCAGCCGTTATGAGGAGATGGAGCAGGATCTTCTGGAGAATATCCGGACACTGAAGGAAGAAAATGAACAGCTTCTTCGGGAGCTTTCGGATCTGCAGAGGAGAAAGATCGAGGGAATGCACTGAAAGAAAACAGCAGAGGGAAACGTTGGGAAAACAGAGGAGAAAGCGATGGAAGAATATGAGAAACAAAAAAGTGATACAAGTGATGCAGATGAATTTCAAAAAAGAGTCAGCTGTTTTCTGGAGACAGTGGATCCGGCCTATCTGATTTATGATAAAGAGGAGTTTCTGCTGTATCAGCAGGAGTATGATTACATCTGGAAATATGCCTGTGAAAAACAGCTGTTTTATACGGCCTGTTGTCTGGTAATTGCCAGAGGCCGATACAATGGCCGATACCGGGGAGCCATGGAACAGGATGATGGAGAGATTGCCCTTCCTTTCTATATTCATTGTCTTCGGGTCTGTAAAATGCTGATTCATCTTCATGTGGGTTTTTCGAAGGAAGAAGAGGATGTGCTGCTGGCGTCGGCACTTTGTCATGATTTTACAAAAAACATCCCCACAAAGGAGGAGGAAGAGATCTTTCGGACGGTCTACCATCTCCCGGGGGACATTGTTCAGATTATGCTGCTGCTGAAAAGCCGCCATCGATATAATGAAAAGGAGCAGAAGCTGTTTTTCAACGAACTTTTGAAAAATAAGTTTGCCCTTCTGGTGCGGCTTTCCGATCAGAGTGATATTGTGGAGCATCTCATTGATCTTTCCATCTGGAAGGTTCATGAATACATTTATCAGACAAGGGTGTATTATCTTCCGCTGTGTATTGATGCCAAAATCCGGTATCATCAGCTGTATGAGTGCCTTGGCATTCTGGCAGAGAAGATGAAGATCCTGTGTGAAATCACGGACATTCTGGTTAATCGCTATGCACGTAGGGAAACGGAACTTTCCAATGAGGTGCTTTCTCTGCGGGAAGAGAATGCCCGGATTCGTTATCTGATCAACAATCTGAAAACAGAATAGTTACTTCATATATTTTCGAATGATGGAAAAGGGTGCTTCTCCGATTTCCAGCAGGTTTTCATGAAATTCTTTCAGATCGAATGCGTCACCCTGTTCTTCCATGGCTGTTTTCTTCAGATCCAGAATTTCCAGATAGCCGATGTAGTATTTCAGATAGTTGCAGGGCTGTGCAATCAGAGTGTAATACAGTTCTTCCACGGCATCATCGTCCACTTCGAAAAAGCCTTTGAGAAATTCAGCTGTTTCCTCCATATTCCAGCCGTCATAGTTGATGTACATATCCAACAGCGCATAGATTCCAAGGGTGGAACTGTTGTTGTACTGCAGAATGGCCAGAATGTCCCGGTCGGTTTCCGCATCGTAATAATAGGAAATATTTTCCACATAGGTAGCCCAGCCTTCGGTGAAACCGGGGACACTGCAGAGACTGCGGATCGGATTTTCCTCTTCAGAGGCTGCAGAATACAGAGTCTGATAGAGATGCCCCGGATAACCTTCATGGGCCAGAGTGGTGTACAGTTCGGATGGATTGGACAGCTTGCTGTTGATGTAGATGACATTTTCATCGTTTTTATCAATGGGCGGTGTCAGATAAAAGGCAGGGCTCAGGGAGTCCTCCATGGATTTGCTGACGTATTTTACCTTCAGGTAAACCTTTTTATCCAACTGAGGGAAGTCTGCTGCCATTTTCTGCTGCAGATCTTCCAGGATGGATTTCGGTTCGGTTTTTGAAAAGGAGAAGGTATCCAGCTTTTCATAAACCGAAGGATTTTTCTGTACAATATTTCCTATTTCACCAATGTCTTCCGAAATCTGTTTTCGGACCATATCTTCCAGTTCTTTTACGGAACGGTCAGAACCGGTGGAGGTTTCCAGAAGGTACTGATAATATTTTTTTCCTTTGGGAAGATTGCACATGCCGCCGCTGTTGGTTCCGCGGCCTTTCAGGTCTTTCAGGGACTGACTCAGTTTCTGATAGGCGGGAACAATGCTGTTATGGAAAGCTTCCCGGTTCTGTCGGATGTAATCCGATTTTTTACTTTCGTCCAGTTCATTCAGAGATTCCAGTCGTTCCTGAAAGGTCAGAATCAGAAAATGATTTTCTGTGTCGGTTGTGAATGCTTCACAGTCTTTCAGAATCATATCGACGCATTGATCGGACATAAACAGACCGGCATCGGCTTTTTCCTGTTCATAGGTAATGATCAGGTCAAAATAGCGGGGCAGGTCATTTAACAGTGCCAGATAGTCGATGATGTCCTGTTCTGAGTAAAACGTGTATTCTGCAAAGAGAATCGGAAGTTCGGCCTGCAGGCCCACCATGGGCTTCAGATATTCCGGATAATAAGGATAATCCTTCAGTTCTGCACTCATTTTCAGTTCATGGTCGAGGATATCCCAGGTCAGTTTCTGGCTGTCGGACAGTTCCTGATAGGAAAACTGCTTCAGCTCTTTCCGCAGGAGTCTTGCTTCTTCAGCTGTTTCATCCATCTGTTTCCGGCTGAAATCGCCCAGTGACTGCGGGTAATCGGTGATATTCATGGAATTCGGATCTGCCAGAGAATAGTGAAGATCCAGCGTGTTTTCTGTAACCTGTTTTCGGAAAAGCTGCATGGTGAAGTGGTGGAAGGCAGTCTGGGTTTCATTTTCGGCATTTTCCAGCGTATCCACCGGTGCGTTGCCGTTCTGATCCTGATAGAAAGATTCATACTGCAGTCCGGTCTGCTTCTGACAGGAGGCAAGAGGCAGGGTAAGGATGCAGCAGAGAAGCAGGGGGACAATAAATTTCTGAAAATGAGAACGAAACATAAAGGGAGCCTCCTTTTTTCGAGTTTTTACACGTGTATTCTGTAAGTATAACACATTTACTGTATATATATCATTTAAAAATGATTTTTATGAGAAGATTCTGCCGGTTTCGGACTGAAAATGCCAGTATCCCATGGATTGCGGTCTGCAGGGCGGTTTTCAGGCATATTTTCCTTGCATCTTTCCCATGAATTTTATATAATTAACCAAGTATGCTCAGAGAAGAGCCGACCGGAGCGGAGACTGCACACGGATTCGAATAGGAAAGTGTTTGCTTTGCAAACCGAATCCGGCGCCAAATCTCCGAAAGCGTCGATTTGAATTAAGTGAGAAGAAAGGAGTGTTTCGTACAATGTGTGAAAAGTGTAAGAAACCTTATTATATTACAACGGCTATTGCATATACATCCGGTAAACCCCACATCGGCAATACCTACGAAATTGTTCTTGCAGATGCGATTGCAAGATACAAACGTGCAGAAGGTTATGATGTTCGTTTCCAGACCGGTACCGATGAACATGGTCAGAAGATTGAAGAGAAGGCGCAGGCTGCAGGTGTAACGCCCCAGGAATTTGTGGATGGCGTGGCAGGTCAGATCAGGACCATCTGGGACCTGATGAATACTTCCTATGACAAATTTATCC
>JBJELP010000133.1:0-2671 GCA_051879215.1 Lachnospiraceae bacterium | reverse complement strand
AGTGCTATATCTATGAAAATCTATACACGATTTCTGCAGGCTTCATGCTGCCGAAAGGATTTGGACTGGACTGGAATACCGGCAGCGGCAATCCCATTGATGTACAGAATGAATTCAGTACGCTGAATGGCTGTAATCCGCTGTTTTATCAGCTCTATGACTGTACGGAAAACGGCAGCAGCATGGATATCAAGGTCAGAGAAGCCTGCCATGTGTTTGTGAAGCTGGATAACAGAAACATTGACAATGTCAAGCTGGACAGCAATGGAACCGTAAAAAATTTCAGCCATACAAAACGAGGATTTCTGCTGGATCTGGGATATGTGACACCGGAAGATCAGGTGACCCTCAGTACGGAAGATGAAGAAACCTTCCGTGCCACCGCCTATTATCTGGAAGAGAACAATCTGATCGACCTGATAAGACAGCTGCAGAAACAGCAGCTTACGGTGACTTCCCACAGCGATACGGTGATTGAAGGAACCATTGATGTTATGGAAGACGGGTTATTCTTCACTTCCATCCCCTATGATCCCGGCTGGACCCTGTACGTAGATGGCGAAAAAACAACTTATTACGGTTTCAAAGACGCTTTTATCAGCTGTGACCTGTCTGCGGGAAGCCATACCATCCGGATGGAATACAGACCGGATGGACTGATACCCGGTCTGCTGATCAGCCTGCTGACAGGAATTCTGCTGGTGGGATATGAAATCTGCAGGAGACGCAGAAGAAAAGCAGGAAAGATCGTGGACCATGCAGCAGAAGCTGTTTTACCGGAAATCAGTAAGGAAGAAGAATTTCTGGAAGAAGGCTGCGAAGACAAAGCAATGCAGGATGCAGACAGTGAGGCCGAGAGTAATCAGGTTGCAGACAGTGAAGACAAGAGTAATCGTGATGAAGAATGTGAAGATGAAGATAATCGTAATGTAACAGAATTGCAATAAATTTATCAACAATTGTAAAGACAATTCAGGTCTGATTTGCTATATTATAAGTAAATCAGCAGAACGTATACGGACAAACCCCTGTTCAGTGCATATGCTGACAGGGGTTTTGTATTTCTGCCGCATATTACAAAGGAGGATACTATATGCCATTTATTTTTTCACTTCTGGGTAAGTTTTTACCGATTGTCATTCTGATTGCTGTAATTGCAGTGATTCTGATCACCGGTTATGTCAAAGCCTCACCGGATACCGCTTATATTATTTCCGGTCTGCGGAAAAGGCCGAAGGTTCTGATCGGTAAGGCGGGTATTAAAATTCCATTTCTGGAAAAGAAAGATGAACTGAATCTTCAGCTGATTCCCATTGATGTGAAAACATCCACAGCTGTTCCCACAGCGGACTATATCAATATCCGCGTAGATGCAGCGGTCAATGTGAAGATCAGTGATGATGAGGAACGGCTGAATCTGGCAGCACAGAACTTCCTGAACAAGCCGGTGGACTACATTGCACAGGTGGCAAGAGAAGTGCTGGAAGGCAACATGCGTGAAATCGTAGGCAAGATGTTTCTGGAAGAAATGGTTTCCGACCGCCAGAAATTTGCTACTCTCGTAAAGGAAAATGCAGAACCGGATCTGGCGGCCATGGGTCTGGACATTGTCAGCTTCAATGTACAGAATTTTATCGACAGCAACGGTGTCATCGAAAACCTTGGTGTGGATAACATCGTAAAGATTCAGAAAAATGCAGCCATTTCCAGAGCGGAAAGTGAAAAGGAAATCGCAAAAGCCCAGGCCATGGCAAAGAAAGAAGCCAACGATGCGCAGATCAATGCCGAAACTGAAATATCCATTAAGAAAAATGAACTGGCCATCAAACAGGCGGAACTGAAGAAAGCGTCCGATATCAAAAAGGCAGAAGCGGATGCCGCATATAAGATTCAGGAAGAAGAACAGCGGAAATCCATCGAAATCACAACAGCCAATGCCAATCTGGCAAAGCAGGAAAAAGCCATTGAACTGAAGGCACGTGAAGTAGAAATCACAGAGAAGACGCTGGAAGCAGAGATCCGTAAGAAAGCAGAAGCGGAACGCTATGCCATTGAGCAGCGAGCCGATGCCGACCAGTACGACCGCCAGAAAAAGGCGGAAGCCGAACTGTTCGAAAGAAAACGTGACGCAGAAGCAAAACAGTATGAAGCGGAAAAAGAAGCAGAAGCTATGAAGGCACAGGCAGAAGCAGACAAATATTCCAAGGAACAGGAAGCAGAAGCCGTAAAAGCACAGGGTCTTGCGGAAGCAGAGGCCATAAAGGCCAAAGGTCTTGCGGAAGCAGAAGCAATCCGTGCAAAAGCCCTTGCAGAGGCAGAAGGTATCGAAAAGAAAGCAGAGGCAATGAAAAAGTACGGAGAAGCAGCGATCATGGAAATGTACTTCAAGGCCCTGCCGGAAGTGGTTAAAAATGCTGCAGCACCTCTTGAAAAGGTGGATCGTATCACCATGTACGGAGATGGCAATACAACAAAACTGACCCATGATATCATCCAGACCGTAACCCAGGTTACCGATGGTCTGAAAGAATCCACCGGTGTGGATCTCCAGTCTGTTCTGGCAGGTTTTCTGGGTGGAAAGATGGCATCCGATAATACGGAAGAAAAGAAGTAAGAGTATGTAAAACGATAAGTTATACAGTATTATGGAATATAGGGCTGCCGCCCGGGT
>JBJELP010000132.1:0-11836 GCA_051879215.1 Lachnospiraceae bacterium | reverse complement strand
ACGCTTCGAATACCGGCCATACCAAATCGAATCTGATCGCCTGCTGCCGTAAAATCCCAGTCTCCTTCATTGATGTCAGGAGGAAGGATCCGGATTCCCATCTGTCTGCATACCAGAATATATTCGCTGATTTTCGTACTGTTCTCAATAATGGATGTGAGCAAAGCGGCCATAAATTCCGTGGGATAGTAATATTTTAACCAGGCTGTCTGATATGATACCACCGCATAGGCTGCCGCATGGGATTTATTGAATGCATATTTTGCAAAATCCATCATTTCATTGTAAATGGTTTCCGCTGTTTTTTCTGAAATGCCGTTGGCGATACATCCGCATACGCCTTCTTCCGGATTGCCGTATATGAAATTCCGGCGTTCCTTTTCCATGACCTTCATTTTTTTCTTGGACATGGCACGGCGGACCAGATCGCTTCGTCCCAGGGAATATCCGCCCAGATCACGAACAATCTGCATAACCTGTTCCTGATATACGATACATCCATAGGTGGGCTGTAAAATGGGAATCAGCGCATCACATTCATAGGTAATATGCTCCGGATCATTTTTGCCTTTCAGATACCGGGGAATAAAATCCATGGGACCGGGACGATACAGGGAAATACCGGCAATGATATCTTCCAGATTCTGGGGTTTTAACTCCTTCATGAAGCTTTTCATACCGGCACTTTCCAGCTGGAACACCCCTTCGGTTTTTCCGGTTCCGATATAATCCAGAACAGCCCTGTCATTGTAATCAATCTGATTCAGATCGATTTGAATGCCTCTTTTTTCAATCAGACGCAATGCATCCCGGATGACCGTAAGGGTACGAAGCCCCAGGAAATCCATTTTCAGAAGTCCCAGCTCTTCCAGAGTGGTCATAATATACTGGGTGGTTACAGCCCCGTCACTTCCCCGGGAAAGCGGCACATACTCCACCGTAGGATGCTCACTGATCACCACGCCGGCAGCATGCATGGATGTATGTCTGGGGAGACCTTCCAGACGCCTGGACATATCAATCAGGTGATGTACTTCTTCATCCTCTTCGTACTGTCTGCGCAGCTCCGGATTCATGGTCAGAGCCTTATCAATGGTGATATTCAGTTCCTGAGGAACCATCTTGGCAATGGCATCACATTTGGCATAGGGCAGATCCAGTACCCGCCCCACATCGCGGATCACACCTCTTGCTGCAAGGGTACCAAAGGTAACAATCTGGGCCACACAGTCTTTTCCATACTTTTCCACCACGTAGTCGATGACTTCCTGCCGGCGTTCGTAACAGAAATCCACATCAATATCCGGCATGGATACACGTTCCGGATTCAGGAAACGCTCAAACAGCAGCTGATAGCGGATCGGATCAATGTCTGTGATTTCCAGACAGTAGGAAACGATACTTCCCGCAGCAGAACCCCGGCCCGGTCCCACCATAATGGATCTGCTTTTTGCATAATGAATAAAATCCCATACGATCAGGAAATAATCCACATATCCCATGGTATGAATCGTATTCAGTTCATAAAGCAGCCGTTCCTTCAGTTCCTCCGGCTGATCCGGATATCGTTTTGCAAATCCTTCAAAACAAAGCTTCTGCAGATATTCCCAGGCAGTGAAACCCTCCGGCACATCAAAATGCGGCAGCTTCTGCACGCCGAATTCAATCTCCACATTGCATCGTTCCGCAATTTTATGGGTATTCTCCAGTGCTTCCGGTGCATAGGGGAACAGAGCGGCCATTTCCTCTTCACTTTTCAGATAATACTGACCGCCTTCGTAACGCATGCGGTCTTCATCGGAAACCTTTTTTCCGGTCTGAATGCACAGAAGAATATCATGGGCTGCCGCATCATCAGGAAAAATATAGTGAATATCATTGGTACAGACCAGTTCAATGCCGGTTTCCCGGTGCATACGCAGAAGCTGCTGATTCACCAGTTTCTGTTCCTCGATTCCGTGATCCTGCAGTTCCAGAAAGAAATTTCCCTTACCAAAGATTTCTTCATAATGAAGGGCTGCCGCCTTTGCTTCTTCATAACGGTCAACGGCCAGATTTCTTGCCACCTCTCCGGCCAGACATGCGGAAAGTGCAATAATTCCCTCATGATATTTTTCCAGAGTCTCATAATCCACACGGGGTTTATAGTAATAACCTTCTGTGAATCCGATGGAGACAATTTTCATCAGGTTGTGATATCCCAGATCATTCTCTGCCAGCAAAACCAGATGAAAATATCGGAAGTCGTCCTTACCTTTTTCCTTGTCAAAACGGGAACCGGGGCATACATAGATTTCACAGCCGATGACGGGTTTAATGTCCGCTTCCCTGCAGGCTCTGTAAAAATCCACAGCGCCATACATGACCCCGTGATCGGTAATTGCCAGACTGTCAAATCCCAGACGTTTTGCCTGCACTGCAATTTCACTGATTTTCGATGAACCATCCAGCAGACTGAATTCCGTATGAACATGCAGATGTGTAAATGCCATTTTCTCACCTTCTTCCTGAATTACTGAAAAAGAGCATCCATATTCCAGTTCTACGGATGCTCTTGTTCCCTGCAGTCGCTGCTGCATGACCGATTTTATTTACAAAGCAGATTCCAGATGCCTTCGACTGCCTGTGTCTCGTCCGCACCTTCGGCAGATATTTCCATCTGAGCACCCTGTGAAAAATCCAGTGTCATAACCCCCATAATGCTCTTTGCATTAATAGATTTGTTGCCGGTCTGAACCATAATACGGCTCTCAAATCTATTGGCTTCCTGTACAAACAAGGCAACAGGGCTCTGCCCCTTTTCCACCTTTTTGCTGATTGTAATCGACTTTGTTACCATATTTATTCCTCCATACTCGCCCTGATCTCATCCGCCATTTTTTTCAGTTTCTGAAATCTGTGATTCATCCCTGACTTACCCACCGGCGGATTCATCATTGCACCGAGTTCCTTCAATGTTGCTTCCTCGTTCTGCAGCCTCATCATTGCGGTATCATACAGCTCTTTTGTTAACTTTGACATTCCGATATGATCTCTGATCAGAATAATATCTTCAACCTGCATTCTGGCTGCAGATACTGTCTTTCTGATGTTGGCTGTCTCACAATTCACTACACGATTGATATTCCCCCGGATTTCTCTTGTTATTCGTATATTTTCATATTCAAGGAGAGAATTGGTGGCCTGCATGATATTCAGCATATCAGACAGCTGCCCGCCTTCCTTGATATAAACAACATAATGATTCCTGCGCCTGATCACCCTCGGTTCCAGATCGAAAGCACACATCATGGATGCCATCTGAAGTGCTTTCCGCATGCCGGAGCTGACCAGCTCAAGATGATAGCTTTTATCCGGACTGCTCATGGTTCCGCAGCACAAAAAGCTGCCCGCCAGAAAAGCCCTTCTGCAGCAGCTGCTCATGAGCAGGATTTCATTGACAGGTATGTCCTGTTCAAAGAGTCTGGCTGCCTTATGTTCCAGTTTCAGAGCGTCCAGAATCCGATTCACTGCCCCGGGATTCTGCTCCCTGAGAAGATACCGCTTCACACTGCCCGGATGACCGCATCGAACGGATACCTGCATCAGAACACCGAATCCTTCTTTTATCAGCTTTCGAAAACGAACTGCTGTTATGTATCTGTCTGTACCGATTTCCAGACAGAGTCCTTTATCTGTTTCGATCAGCTCGCCGTTATTCATCACGATTGCAGCAGTTTCAGCCAGAACGCAATGTCTGGCCCCTAATTTTCCGGCGCTGATCTCCTTTTTCACATCATTTGCAAAAGACATGATTATTTCTGAAATTCTCCAATCAATTCCACTTCCAGTTCCATATCCACCTGGAATTTTTCCTTCACCACATCTTTGATATATTGAAATAACCGGTACAGATCATCTGCTGTCGCATGATCCCTGTTAATGACAAAACCGCAGTGTTTTTCAGAAACCTGCGCTCCGCCCAGACGGTATCCTTTCAGACCGCTGTCCTCAATCAGTTTGCCGGCAAAATAGCCTTCCGGCCGTTTGAATGTGGAACCTGCACTGGGATATTCCAGAGGCTGTTTTTCCCGACGCTTCCGGTTCAGTTCCTCGATATGTGCAAGCAGTCCTTCCGGATCCATGTGTGTCAGCTGCAGCTTTCCTTCCAGAACGATTTTGCGGCTGTGTTTGAAAATACTCTGACGATAACCGAGACCCAGTTCGGATACGGGAGCTGTTACAATGCTTCCATCCTCTTCCATCCAGGTCACTTCACAGAGTACATCCTTCATCTCTCCGCCGTATGCGCCGGCATTCATCACAACAGCACCGCCAAAGGAACCGGGAATTCCCGCTGCCCAGGTCATATCCCCCAGACCGTTTTTGGACACACTTCTTACCAGTCCGCCCAAAGCCGCACCGGCCTGTACGGTAACAGTACCGCTTTCTTTATCCATCTCCACTTTGGAGAATTCACTGCCCAGATGGATCATGACACCCTGATACCCCTGATCACTGACCAGAAGATTGCTGCCATTACCTATCACATACCAGGGCACTGATTCTTTCTTACAAATATCTATTACTGCACGGATCTGATTCACATCCGAAGGGGATACAAATATACTGCAGGGACCTCCTGTACGAAATGTTGTATGCTTTGCCATGGGCTCCCCGAAAACAACCTGATCCGGTCCTGTAATTTCTGCAAACTGTCCAAGAAGTTTTCCGGTCATTTCTTTTGTAAGTTCCTGATATAACTGCATCTTAAATAATTTCCTCCGCTTCTTCATGACTCATACGGTTTACCAGTCTTTTATATAATTCTTCAGCTGCATTATATCCCATCATCTTCTGGCGGTGATTCATTGCAGCGGATTCAATAATAATCGCAACGTTACGGCCCGGACTCACAGGAATCTTATAAAGGGGCAGCTGATTGCCAAGAATTGTCTCATAGCTTTCATTCGTACCCATACGGTCAAACTGTGTATCCTTGGTCCATTTTTCCAGTGAAATTACCATATCAATGGACTGTGTATCCTTTACACTTCCGATACCGAAAAGGGCTTTTGCATCCATAATACCAATACCGCGAAGTTCGATCAGGTACTTCGTAATCTCCGGTGCAGTACCCACCAGTTCATCCTGACTGATCTTTTTAATCTCAACCACATCATCGCTGACAAGACGATGGCCTCTCTTGATCAGTTCCAGCGCAATTTCACTTTTTCCGATCCCGCTTTCCCCCTTGATCAGAACGCCTTCACCGTATACATCCACCAGTACACCATGAATACAGATACTGGGAGCAAGATGATAGCTGAGAAAACGAACAACAGATGCGGTCACTTCTGCAGTGGATTTCTGTGTAATCAGCAGAGGGACACCGTATTTTTCTGCAATATCAGCCATGGTTTTGGTCGGAAGGTAGCCTCTGCAGAGTACCAGACAGGGAATCTGCTTGCTGAACAGAGCTTCATAACACTCTACACGCTGTTCATGCGTCATCTTATTGTGCAGATATGTCTGCTCCACATTCCCTATAATCTGAACTCTTTTATTTTCAAAATGATCATAATAACCTGTCAGCTGAAGTGCCGGACGGTTAATATCTGATACCCTGATAATGATTTCATGGGGATCAATGGACTTTGTAATATTCTTCAGTCCGATTTTTTCCATCAGGGTAGAGAGTCTCACACCATTCATCGCCAAACCTCCATCTTTTTTTTCGCCGTTTTAATACAATACGCATTCTAACACAATTTTTTTTCATAGACAATAGCGGATTGATTTTCTTAAGAAAAACGTTTCAATTCCATGTCTGTTCAGAGTCATGCAGATTAACGCAAAAAATGCTGCAAATGACTGCATTCATGAATGTTTTTTACATACAAAAACTGCCCGGTCACCGGACACGGGCAGCTTTTGTATATATTGTATGTATTTGCTATTTATTGTACCGGAATATTTTTTAAACTTCAAACATTAACTCGCCATAGGTCGGTACAGGCCAGTACTTGCAGTCAACAATTTCTTCCAGCTCATCAATGGGTGCTCTCAGAGCTTCCATTGCAGGCATGATTACTTCATGATAGTATTTTGCAGTTGCTGTTACATCACCCTGATCAGCAGTTTCCAGCTTAGCCTTCAGATCTGTCAGTGCAGCATTTGCCTGAGACAGATAGGTGCTTGTTTCAATCAGCATCTTCTTCTGTGTTGTTACGTCTGCTTCCGGACACGCTGTTGTTACTTTTGTCAGTGAATTTGCCAGCTCTGTCATATATTCCATAACGGAAGGAATATATTCCTTACCTGCCATATCGATCATGGTCTTTGCTTCGATACTGATCAGGCTGGAGTATTCTTCCAGTTTAATGTCCTTACGAGCTTCCAGTTCTCTTTCTGTCAGCACATGGTTCTTTGTGAACAGGTCAATGGTGGACTGGGAAGTGAAGGATTCTGCAATGGCATCCACAACAGACTTGCAGTTGGGCAGACCTCTTCTTTCTGCTTCTTCAACCCATGCATCAGAATAACCGTCGCCGTTGAAGACGATATCCTTGTTCTCACGCATAACCTTTGCAATGTATTCGTCACATGCTTTTTCGAAATCTTCTGCACCTTCCAGAGCATCACATGCCTTGGTAAATGCTTCTGCCATCATGGTATTCAGAACAGTGTTGCTGTCACCGATGGATACGGAAGAAGCCACCATACGGAACTCAAAACGGTTGCCGGTAAATGCGAACGGTGAAGTTCTGTTACGGTCTGTGGGATCCTTTTCAATAACAGGAATGGTCTTTACACCCAGATCGATAGTTCCGGAATGGCTGCATGCATCTGCATAACCCTTTTCAATGATCTGTTCAACGATTTCACCCAGCTGATCGCCCATATAAATGGAAATAATTGCGGGCGGTGCTTCATTGGCACCCAGTCTGTGGTCATTACCGGTATTGGAAGCCACTGCTCTTAATAAGAGGGAATGCTTCTTTACTGCTTCCATCAGGCAGGCAATTACCAGCAGGAACTGTCTGTTCTTGTGGGGTTCATCACCGGGTTTGAACAGGTTTACACCATTGTCTGTGGACAGTGACCAGTTGTTATGCTTACCGGAGCCATTTACACCGGCATAGGGTTTTTCATGAAGCAGACACTGCAGATTGTGCTTTACAGCGGTCTTCTTCAGAACATCCATAACGATCATGTTGGAATCCATGGCAATATTGGACTTTGCAAAAATCGGAGCGATTTCATGCTGTGCAGGAGCTACTTCATTATGCTGTGTCTTAGCTGTGATACCCAGCTTCCAGAGCTGTTCATTACAGTCATCCATGTAATTGCTGATAACTTCTTTCAGAGAACCGAAGTAATGGTCATCCATCTGCTGTCCCTTGGGAGCCGGTGCACCGAACAGAGTACGGCCGGTATAAATCAGGTCGGGTCTCTTCAGATATTTATCTCTGTCAACAATAAAATATTCCTGTTCGGGACCAACAGCAGCAACTACCTTCTTTGCTTCTGTGTTGCCGAACATTCTGACCAGACGTACACCTGCATCGCTGACTGCTTCAACGGATTTCAGCAGAGGTGTCTTGGTATCCAGAGATTCTCCGGTATAGGAAAGGAATACTGTGGGAATGTACAGGATACGTTCTCTTACATAACAGGGAGATGTGATATCCCAGATGGTATAACCTCTTGCTGAGTTGGTTGCACGCAGACCGCCTGAAGGGAAACTGGATGCATCGGGTTCACCCATCAGCAGGTTCTTGCCTGTAAAACTGTTTTCAATCTTGCCCTTCTCCGGAACATCTGCAAAGGAATCATGCTTTTCAGCACCGCCGCTTACGATGTAGGGCTGGAAAATATGTGTATAATGAGTTGCGCCTTTTTCAATTGCCCAGTCTTTCATGCTCTTGGCAACCACATCTGCCAGAGCCAGGGTGACCTCGCCACCATTTTCGATTAAATCCATCAACTGCTTATAGGTATCTTTCGGAAGGCGTTCCTTCATGACTGCTTCGTTAAATACATCTGATCCAAAAACTTCTGCAACATTAACGCTCATATTATTTCCCTCTCTTTTCAAGTATTCATTTGGGGTGTTCGTAACCATTACCTGAATTGATCCAGCTTTTGGTTGGCTGTTATGTAATGCTTTGATTCATGGAAAAACCGATGAAACCGATTGTATTATGAATCAAAAAAGACGCTCTATCCGTAAAGATAGAACGCCTTTGTTCAAATCAGATCCATATGGCCGACATCTCAATGTCTGTAAATACAATACCGCAGATCAGCCGGAATTGCAAGCCAAAATATTTGTAAAAATCAGAACTCCTGGAATCAGAGTTAGAATGCCTTGCCAACAGAACCGAACAGTTCCATTTTTTCCTTAACAGTAGCCTTGATTGCTTCAGCGCCGGGAGCCAGCAGTTTACGAGGGTCATAGCCCTTGCCCTGCAGATCCTTGCCAGCTTCAATGTATTCGCGTGTAGCAGCCTGGAAAGCCAGCTGACATTCTGTATTAACGTTGATCTTGGAAACACCCAGAGAGATTGCCTTTCTGATCATGTCTTCAGGAATACCGGAACCACCGTGCAGTACCAGCGGCAGATCACCAACCTGTGCGTTGATTGCAGCCAGAGTATCAAAGCTCAGACCAGCCCAGTTTGCAGGATATTTGCCGTGGATGTTACCGATACCAGCTGCCAGGAAGTCTACACCCAGATCAGCGATCAGCTTGCACTCTGCGGGATCAGCACATTCACCCTTACCTACAACGCCATCTTCTTCACCGCCGATGGCACCAACTTCTGCTTCCAGTGACAGACCAAGGATATGAGTAGCAGCAACCAGTTCTCTTGTCTTAGCAAGGTTTTCTTCGAAAGGAAGATGTGAGCCGTCAAACATTACAGAAGAGAAACCAGCTTTGATACAAGCGATAGCGCCTTCGTATGAGCCGTGATCCAGATGAAGAGCAACGGGAACGGTGATACCCAGTGCATCTACCATGGTATCAACCATAGTTGCAACGGTCTTGAAACCTGTCATATACTTACCAGCACCTTCAGAAACACCAATGATAACGGGGGATTCCAGTTCCTGAGCGGTCTGCAGAATACACTTTGTCCATTCCAGGTTGTTTGTGTTGAAATGACCTACAGCATATTTGCCAGCTTTTGCCTTCTGTAACATCTCTGTTGCGTTAACTAACATTTTTTTACCTCCAGATTAAATGAGAGTCATTGTAATCGCTTTGGGGATGGATCGTCATCCTAAGCAAATATTATCACAAAAATAATTATAACTTATTTGGTATTAATTGAAAAGTGGCATTATTGTTTAAATTCTTTTCGATAATGACACATCTTTTGGATAGAATTGCTTGCGGGGGAGGGGGATCGTTTCGGATTCTTTCCTTTCAATTGTTCCCCGCCAGTATTTTCACCTCTTCAAGAGTAAGTCCCGCTATTTCTGAAACCATCTCATATGAAAATCCACCTTTTTTCAGCATTCGCAATGCAGTTGCTTCATTAGCTTCCTGTGCGCCTTCTCTACGTCCTTCTGTCCGCTCTTCACTTCTCATATCGGCTATCGCTTTACACATATCAACCACCTCCTGATTCGGATCAATCTTCAATTTCGAATTCGTACATACATTGATAACCATTGCAGCCTTTCTGTCCAGAGTGGAAAATTTCTCATTTTTGTCAACAAGTTTTTCAAGCTGCTGTTTGTCAGCTGAATATTTGATAAATAAAAGAACCTCCCTTAGGCTGGAATGAAATTTGGCCAGTTCTCTGTCATTCAGATATGACGGTGCAATCAGATGAATGTGATAATTATCTACCAACGCTAAAATCTCTTCATCCTGTACATTTAGCATCTCATGCAGATTCATAGGACCATCCCACTCTTCAGCAGAGAAAAATACAACCAGCGTTATCACAGGCACCAGCCGATCCTCTTTATAGAAACCGGAAAGATATTCTCCTGCGCTGTGTTTCTTTGCGTCTTTTGCTTTCCGATGTGATGATGCAGCTTTCCTGATCTGACCGGCATATTCCAGCGCATCATAAACCATATTTTTGATCGGCATTGCATAATGGACCTCATCCTGATTCTCGATTCCCAGTATCACATATGCTGCATGTTCATCGGACATTGCGGTGAAATATTTCAGTTCATCTCTCACTTTCTGAACCGGAAGCTCTGCTCCGTCCGAACCATACGGTACTTCCACTGCCACAGAATCCAGACGATGTAATTTTTCCGGCTGTATGACCTTTTTTCCACCATATATCAAATAATTGAAGGCATCTGCAAATACCTGATTATCTTCCATATATTGTTTGGTTACTGTATCTGCTTTTCCCAAATCTACTCTGCTCCTTTTCTTCAGGAAATCAGTAAGATGGAATAAATTTACAGAAGTAAACGCTTTTAAGAAACATATCCTTTTCTGACTTCATTCTATCATACTGATTTTAGCTTTTCAAGTTACACACAAATGGAGAATCTTTTCTGACAACTCAGATTAGCATACTATACAGGTGTCTGATTTAGTTTATTTACGACTATTTATATAATCATACTGTAAAGACGCACTTTTGTCAATGGCATACTCACAGCAGATGTTCCAATTTCCATGAAAATCAAGAAAAATTACATGGCACTCTTCTGTTTATATTTATATAAAAAAGGACGTAACTCTGAAACTTTCTTCAGAATTACGCCCTTTCAGCTTTTTTTATTCAGTTTAGTTCATACATTCCATAACAATGCATTTTCCATGATATGAAGGGATTTTTCGCGTCTTATGCTTCCGAAATCCCTGAAATACTACTTCTTAATTCCCTTCATGGTCAGCTGGATTCGTTTTCTCTTCACATCCACGCTCATCACCATTACTTCCACGATATCTCCCACTTTCACCACCTCTGAAGGATGGTTGACTCTCTTTCTGGAAAGCTGGGAGATGTGAACCAGTCCGTCCTGATGGACGCCGATGTCCACAAATACACCGAAGTCGATGACATTGCGGACGGTTCCTTTCAGGATCATACCTTCCTTCAGGTCTTCCATGGAAAGGACATCGTTGCGGAGGATGGGTGCGGGCATGTCCGCACGGGGGTCTCTGGCGGGTTTTTCCAGTTCCTTCAGGATGTCGATCAGGGTGGGAACACCGATTCCCAGCTGTTCGGCCAGCTGTTCCACATTGGCGGCTTTTTTGGTGATACCCTGGAAGCCATCGGAAGTCAGTTCAGCGGTGTTGATTTTCAGGATTTTCGCCAGACGTTCCACTGCATCGTAGCTTTCCGGATGAACTGCCGTTGCATCCAGGGGATTCTTTCCGCCGCTGATACGGAGGAAGCCTGCACACTGGGTAAATGCCTTCGGTCCCAGTTTCGGTACCTTCAACAGCTGTTTTCTATCTTCAAAACGACCGTTTTCTTCCCGATATGCCACGATATTTTTTGCCACGGCGCTGCTGATACCGGAGACGTATTCCAGAAGGGAGGCAGATGCGGTGTTCAGATCCACGCCAACACGGTTTACGCAGTCTTCCACCACATTACCCAGGGAATCTCCCAGTTTTTTCTGGTTCATATCATGTTGATACTGTCCCACACCGATGGAACGGGGATCGATTTTAACCAGTTCTGCCAGCGGATCCTGCAGACGACGGGCGATGGAGACCGCACTTCTCTGGGCTACGTCGAAGTCCGGGAATTCCTGTGCCGCCAGTTTGCTTGCGGAGTAAACGGAGGCCCCTGCTTCATTGACAATTACGTATTTGACAGGGCTGTGGGTTTTCTTCAGATAATCGGCAATAATCTGC